>NZ_DASVNZ010000357.1:0-42779 GCF_036486225.1 Roseateles sp.
CCCCGCCCCGGTGTCCGCGATGCAGCGAGCCGTCCGTCAGTGGGCCTCGTCCCAGTTGGCGCCGACACCGACTTCCGCCAGCAGCGGCACCTTGAGCGCGGCAACGCCGGCCATCAGCGTCGGGATCTCGGCCTTCACCCAGTCGAGTTCCTCGTCCGGCACCTCGAAGACCAGTTCGTCATGCACCTGCATGACGACCTTCGTCTTCTTGCCCTGTTCGTCCAGCGCCTGCTGAACGGCGATCATCGCCAGCTTGATCAGGTCGGCCGCCGTGCCCTGCATCGGCGCATTGATCGCTTGACGCTCAGCAGCGGCCTTTCGAGGGCCGTTGCCTCCCCTGATCTCAGGAAGCCACAGACGACGACCAAACACCGTCTGCACGTAGCCCTTCTCTTGGGCGAACTGCTTCGTGTCGTCCATGTAGCTGCGCACACCGGCGAAGCGCGTGAAGTAGCGATCGATGTAGTCCTTCGCCGCCTTCTGCTCGATGCCCAGCGACTGCGCCAGCCCGAACGCGCCCATGCCGTAGATCAATCCGAAGTTGATCGTCTTGGCGTAACGACGCTGCTCCGGCGTGACCGCGTCCAGCGCGGCACCGAACACCTCGGCCGCTGTCGCGCGGTGCACGTCCTGGCCTTCCTGGAACGCCTTCAGCAGGCCCGGGTCCTCGCTCATGTGCGCCATGATCCGCAGCTCGATCTGCGAATAGTCCGCCGACACGATGTGGTGCCCCGCCGGCGCGATGAAGGCCTCGCGCACGCGCCGACCCTCCGCCGTGCGGATAGGGATGTTCTGCAGGTTGGGCTCGTTGCTGGACAGCCGCCCGGTCACCGCCACGGCCTGCGAGTAGGTCGTGTGCACGCGCCCCGTCGTCGCATTGACCATCAACGGCAGCTTGTCCGTGTAGGTGCTCTTGAGCTTGGCCAGCGAGCGGTATTCCAGGATCTTGGCCGGCAGCGGGAAGTCCGCCGACAGCTTCTCCAGCACCTCTTCGTCCGTCGACGGCGCGCCGGTCGCGGTGCGCTTGACCACCGGCAGGCCGAGCCGGTTGAACAGGATCTCGCCGATCTGCTTGGGCGAGCCGATGTTGAACGGCTGCCCCGCGATCTCGTACGCGGCCTGCTCCGCTGCCACCATGCGCTGGCCGAGGTCGGCGCTCTGCGCCTGCAGCCGGCCCGCGTCGATCAGCACGCCGGTGCGCTCGATGCGCGCCAGCAGCGCGGACACCGGCATCTCGATCTGTTCGTAGATGAACTTCAGGCCGGCGTCGGCCTCCAGGCGCGGCATCAGCGTCTGGTGCACGTGCAGGCACATCTCGGAGTCCTCGCAGGAGTACTCCGAGGCCTTGGCCACTTCCACCTGCGCGAATGGGATCTGGTGCGCGCCCTTGCCGCACAGGTCCTCGTAGCTCAGGCCCTTGCGGCCCAGCACGCGATCGGCCAGCGCTTCCAGGCCGTGGCCGCGATGCGCCTCCAGCACGTAGCTCTCCAGCATCGTGTCGAAGGCGGTGCCCTGGACCGCGATGCCGTGATTGGCCAGCACATGGGTGTCGTACTTGACGTTCTGCGCGACCTTCTTCTTCAGCGGATCCTCGAGCCAGGGCTTGAGCTTCGCAAGCACCTCGTCCATCGGCAGTTGCTCGGGCGCGTCCGGGCCGTCGTGACGGATCGGGATGTAGGCGGCCTCTCCCGGCTTCACGCTGAAGCTGATGCCGACGATGCGCGCCTGCATCGGATCCAGCGAATCGGTCTCGGTGTCGAAGGCGGCCAGCTCCGCGGCGTTCAACTGCTCGATCCAGGCGTCGAGCCGGGACATGTCCAGGATGGTCTCGTAGCGCTTGTCCACGGGGATCGCCGGATGCTCGACCTCCGCAGAGGGATCGGTCGGGCTCGCCGCACCGACGTCCGCTTCCGGCTTGGCGCGCTTGGGCGCGTCGCCGCCGAGCTTGCCTTCCAGATCGCGCTTCCAGGTCTTGAAGCCGTTGCGCGTGTAGAAATCGAGCAGCCCCGCCTCGTCCACCGGGTTGAAGGCGAGCGCCTCCAGCGCGGGCCAGCCCGCCACATGCGTGCACAGGTCGCAGTCGACCTTGACCGTCACCAGCTTGCGGCCCATCGGCAGCCAGTCCAGCGCCTTGCGCAGGTTCTCTCCGGCCACGCCCTTGATCTGGTCCGCGTTGGCGATCACGCCGTCCAGCGAGCCGTGCTCGCCGATCCATTTCGCCGCGGTCTTGGGGCCGACCTTCTCGACGCCGGGCACGTTGTCCACGGTGTCGCCCATCAGGGTCAGGTAGTCGATGATGCGGTCCGGCGGCACGCCGAACTTGGCCAGCACGCCGGCCTCGTCCAGCTTCTCGTTGCTCATCGTGTTGATCAGCGAGACGTCCGGCGTCACCAGCTGCGCCAGATCCTTGTCGCCGGTCGAGATCACCACCTGGTGCCCCGCCTGCGCCGCCACCCGCGACAGCGTGCCGATGCAGTCGTCGGCCTCGACGCCGGGCACCGTCAGCACCGGCCAGCCCAGCAGCTTCACCACCTCGTGGATCGGATCGATCTGCTCGCGCAGCGCGTCGGGCATGGGGGCGCGCTGGGCCTTGTACTCGGGATACCACTCGTCGCGGAAGGTCGGGCCGGAGGCGTCGAAGACGCAGGCCGCATGCTCGGCGCCGTAGTCGTCGCGCAGCTTCTTCAGCATGGCCACCATGCCGTGGATGGCGCCCGTGGGCTGCCCACCCGGACCGCGCAGGTCGGGCATGGCGTGGTACGCGCGATAGAGGTAGCTGGACCCGTCGACCAGCAGCATCAGAGGTTTGCTCATCCCGACATTGTTGCAGGCGCGCGGCGTCCGGATTGACAGGAGCCTGGGCCTCCAACCGGCACTCGCCCGGGGGGACGGGGTTTTCCTGGGGCCAAGCTTAGAATCGACGTCACCATGAAAACCACCCGCCTCGCCCCGCTGCTGGCCGTCCTGGCCGCCTTTGCGTTCCAGGCCCATGCGGCCGGTGCGTCCACGCCGACCCCGACGCCCATCCCCGCCGAGCCGCTGAAGTTCCGCGACGTGCCGGAGGTGAAGATCGAGCAGCTCGTCAGCGAGGACGACAAGGTCCGGATCGAGGAGACGCGGGTACGAGGCCTGACCCAAAAGGTCGTGGTCAAGAACAAGGACAGCAAGGCGCCCGAGTACGAGATCCTGCTCGGCGACACCGGCCGTGACCTCCCCACCCGCCAGGGCGACGACCGCGGCAGCGCGGGCGCGCGGGTCTGGCGCCTCTTCAATTTCTGACCCGTCGACGCTGACCCGCTCCGGTCGGCTCCCGGTCCGTTCTTTTCCCCTTTTCATGGCCGTATTCACCGACGTCTCGACCGAGCAGGCGCAAGCGCTGCTGGACACCCTGGCCCTGGGCGAACTCCAGTCGCTCAAGGGCATCACTGCCGGCATCGAGAACACCAACTACTTCGTCACCACGACGCGCGACGGCGAGCAGCATGACTACGTGCTGACGATCTTCGAGCGCCTGAGCTTCGAGCAGCTGCCCTTCTACCTGGAGCTGATGCGCCACCTCGCGCGCAAGGGCGTGCCGGTCCCGGCGCCGCAGCCCGATGCGCAGGACCGCATCCTCCACACCCTGGCCGGCAAGCCGGCGGCGGTGGTGGACAAGCTGCTAGGCGGCCATCAACTGGCCCCGGACGTGTTCCATTGCGAGCAGGTCGGCGCCGGCCTCGCCCGCATGCACCTGGCGGGCCAGGACTTCCCGCTGCACCAGGACAACCTGCGCGGCCTGCCCTGGTGGCGCGAGACCGTGCCGGTCGTGCTGCCGCACCTGACGCCGGAACAGGCCGAACTGCTGAGCGCCGAGCTGGCCTTCCAGGAACAGCTCGCCGACGCCGCCGCGGCCTTGCCGCGCGGCCCCGTCCATGCGGACCTGTTCCGCGACAACGTGATGTTCGACGGCCTGCCCGGTCGCGAGCGACTCAGCGGCTTCTTCGACTTCTATTTCGCCGGCGTGGACAGTTTCCTGTTCGACCTCTGCGTCTGCCTGAACGACTGGTGCATCGATCTGGACAGCGGCCGCCTCGACGAGCAGCGCGCCGGTGCCTTCGTCAAGGCCTACGAGTCGGTGCGCCCGCTGTCCGGCGCCGAACACCGCCTGCTGCCCGGCCTGCTGCGCGCGGCGGCGCTGCGCTTCTGGATCTCGCGGCTGTGGGACTTCCACCTGCCGCGCGAGGCCAGCCTTCTCAAGCCCCACGATCCCACCCATTTCGAGCGCGTCCTGCGCGAGCGCATCGCCAGACCCTGGCATGCGCTGGAGTCCTTGCCATGATCCTGCACCTGCAAACAGTCCCGCCGCGCAACGGCCTGCTCTGGGTGCGCCACGGGCTGAAGGTGCTGCGGCGCAAGCCGATCGCGCTGATCGGTCTGTTCGCCGTGTTCCTGCTGATCTCGTCGCTGCTGCAGCTGGTGCCGCTGCTGGGCCAGCTGGTGGTGCTGGCGGCGCTGCCGCTGGTGTCGCTGTCCTTCATGCTGGCGTCGCACCAGGTGCTGCAGTCGCACACGCCGACGGCCGCGGTCTTCGTCCAGCCGCTGCAGCTGACCAAGGAGCGCCGTCGCGACCAGTTGCTGCTGGGCGGCCTCTACGCGGCCAGCACGATCGCCGTGATGTTCCTGGCCCACTGGCTGGACGGCGGCGCACTGGTGCGCGCGGTCGAGCAGGTGGCCGCGGCGGGCGGCGCCGGCGCCGGCAAGGTCGACCCGAAGGCGGTCGAGGCCACCATCGCCGACCCGTCGCTGACCAGCGGCATCGCCCTGCGCCTGGCGCTCACCGGCCTGATCTCGATCCCGTTCTGGCACGCGCCGGCACTCATCCACTGGGGCGGCCAGGGCGTCATGCAGGCGCTGTTCTCCAGCACGCTGGGCGTGTGGCGCAACAAGGGCGCGTTCGCGCTCTCCGGCCTGGTCTGGGTCGGCCTGACCTTCGGCGCGACGATGGCGCTGACCGTCCTCGGCATGCTGCTGGGCCTGGCCAATCTGCTGCCCTTCCTGCTGGTGCCGCTGGCGATGATCCTGACGACGGCGTTCTACTGCTCGCTGTATTTCACCTTCATCGACTGCTTCATGTTCGGCGCGCCGAAAGACCTGCCCGAGACGCCAGTGACGCCGGTCTGATCCCGGATCGGATCGCCCGCGTCACCTCGAATCAGGTGCCGGGTCTTGCCTCCATCGCCCCCCAACGGCGCGCCAATCGCGCGCCGATCGCGCCCCCGCGCCGATCCGCCATTCGCACCGTGATGACAGGACGTAATTCCTAACGACTTTTTCACGCCTTCGTCACTTGCCCTTCGCAGAATCCGCCCGCCTTTCCATTGAGCGGAGCCTTCACGAATGAGCAAGCAGCACGACATCGTTGCCAGCCAAGACAGCGCCAACGAATACGACGAGGATGCGGTGGTCAACCCGTCCGCGAACCCGCATTTCGAAGACATCCTCGCCGCGCGCCTGTCGCGGCGCGTCGCCCTGAAGGGCGGCATCACCACGGCGGCCTCCGCGCTGCTGGGCGGCTCCATCCTGAGCGCCTGCGGCAGCAGCGACGATTCGACCGCACCGGCTCCGCCGCCCGCCCCCGCGCCGCCGCCCCCGCTGAAGATCGGCTTCAACGCCGTCCCCAAGAACAAGAACGACCTGGTGACCGTGGCCGACGGCTACAACGTCAGCATCCTGCACGCGCTGGGCGACCCGCTGCACTTCGGCGACGAGTCCTGGAAGGACGACGGCTCCGAATCGGCCGAGTCCTACAACCGCCGCATCGGCGACGGCCATGACGGCATGTACTACTTCGGCATGAGCGATGCGGGCGCCTTCGACGTCAAGCGCTCGGACCGCGGCCTGCTGGCCGTGAACCATGAGTACGTCGTCGCCCCTTACGGCCTGCATCCGGCCGGCCGCGCCACCGGCGCCGCGCGCAACGCCACCGAGGTCGAGAAGGAGATCTACGCCCACGGCATCTCCGTCTGCGAAGTCAAGCGCGACACCACGGGCACCGGCATGAGCATGGTGCGCGGCTCGCGCTACAACCGTCGCGTGACCTCGGCCACGACGATGGACTTCACCGGCCCGGCCAAGGGCAACGCCCTGCTGCAGACGCTGTTCAGCCCGACGGCGGTCCAGACCCGCGGCACCAACAACAACTGCGCCAACGGCTACACCCCGTGGGGCACCTACCTGACCTGCGAGGAGAACTACCTCAACGTGATCAGCCGTGCCGCCGGCGACGACGCCTTGCGCAGCGGCGCCAAGGAAGTGGCCGGCCTGAACCGCTACGGCCTGCCGCAGAACCGCAAGAGCCCCTACCTGTGGGAAACGGCCGGCACGACCGACCTGTTCGCCCGCTGGAACTCGTCGGTCACCGGCGCCGCCGCGACCGCCGACTACCGCAACACCATCAACACCTTCGGCTGGGTGGTCGAGATCGATCCGTTCGCGCCGGACTCGGTGCCCGCCAAGCGCACCGCGCTGGGCCGCTTCAACCATGAAGGCGCCTGGCCCGCCGAGGCGGTCGCCGGCAAGCCGATCGTCATCTACATGGGCGACGACTCGCGCAACGAGTACATCTACAAGTTCGTCTCCAAGGCGAACTGGGATGCGGCCGATGTCGGCAAGGGCATGGCCGCCGGCGCCAAGTACCTGGACGAAGGCACGCTGTACGTGGCCAAGTTCAACGCCGACGGCACCGGCAACTGGATGGCGCTGACCTTCGGCGCCAACGGCCTGACCGCGGCCAACACGACCTACGCCTTCGCCGACCAGGGCGACGTCGTGATCAACGCGCGCATCGCCGGCGACATCCTGGGCGCGACCAAGATGGACCGTCCGGAATGGGGCGCGGTGCATCCGACCAACGGCGAGGTCTACATGACCCTGACCAACAACAGCAACCGCGTGGCCCCCACCGCGACGCCGACCGGCAGCCAGCTCAAGCCGGACGCCGCGAACCCGCGCTACTACGTGGACATGAAGGGCACGGCCTCGCAGACGGGCAACCCCAACGGCCACATCATCCGCTGGAAGGAAGACGCGGCCGACGTCACCAAGCTGACCTGGGACGTCTACCTGTTCGGTGCCCAGGCCGATGCCGCCGCGGACGTCAACCTGTCGGCGCTGGCGGACAGCAACGACTTCTCGAGCCCGGACGGCCTGTACTTCGACAAGCGCGGCATGCTGTGGATCCAGACGGATGACGGCGCCTACACCGACATCACCAACTGCATGATGCTGGCGGCCCTGCCGGGCAAGGTCGGCGACGGCGGCGTGGCGAACGCGGCGGGCGGCACGCAGACCCGCGCGGGCGCCAAGGCGACCTCGGACACGCTGCGTCGATTCCTGGTCGGTCCGAAGGAATGCGAGATCACCGGCATCGCGATGACGCCTGACTACAAGACGCTGTTCTTCAACGTGCAGCACCCGGGCGAGGAAACGACGCCGGACTGGAACGCCAAGACCTTCGGCAGCTACTGGCCGGCCAACCAGGCCGATGCCAACGTCAAGAAGCGTCCGCGTTCCGCGACCGTCATCATCACCCGCAAGGACGGCGGCGAGATCGGCATCTAAGCAGGCCGGGCCAAGGCCCGACGCCCCCGGTCTCACTGGGGCCGGAATGATTCGGGGGGTTCCCGGACGGGACGCCCCCCGAGTCGTGGAGAGCCCGCGCCAGGCGATGGCAGGACTCTTCGAGGGCTGCTACTTCGAGATCTCCGAAGCAAGCGCTGCCTGACGGTCGCTCTCTTCGAGCAAGCGTCCGAGCAGGCGCTCGATCACGGGCCGCGGCACGTCGTTCCCGAGTTCACCAGCCACTACTTCCGCCTGTGCGCGCACCTGCTCGCACAGGCGTTTCAATTCCAGCGTGACGCTGCGGGGTGCGATGTCGCAGTCGCGCGCGAAGTCTGCCCATGCCTGCGCATTGAACGCGGGTGGCTTGTCGTTCCCGATCGCGAATCCATGCGCCGGCGCCACGCGCAGGCCGCCATGGTCGACGAAGAAGGACAGGTCCGCCGCGCCCGAGCCTGCGCAGCCGATGAGCTGCCGGAACATCGTCCAGCGCAGCAGCGCGCGGCTGTCGACCAGCGGCGTGGGGCTGTGCGCCAGCAGCGAGAACAGCTGCGTGAGCGTCACCGTGTCCTGATCGGCCAACGTCACGCCGAGCGCCTGACAGGCGTTGATCGCATGCAGACGCCGGACGCGACCGTCCTCGAGCCGCTGCCGGTCGAAACGCTGGACTTGCAGCACCGGCTCCGGCATGCGGTGCAGCTGCACCGGCACCACGTCCAGGCCCACGCGCGCAGCGAGCCGCATGCAGAAGAATTCGTCGAATGCCTGATCGCGCGACGCTTCCGCGTCGGCGCCGGCGTCGGACGCCGGCTTCAGCACGTGGGTCGAGGCCATTTGCGGCCCGTCGACGAGGTGCCATCCGCCGTCCCGCTCCACATAGACCGCGAGCTTGTCCCGCGCCCCGCCGAGCGCGCCACGCACCTGGCCGTCCCACACCGCGAAGGGCGTCGCCTCGCGATGGCGGAGGCGTTCCGACAGTTCCTCGCGTGCGATAGCGCGCTGCACCGGGCCGGCCGGCCGTTGAAGGCCGTCCGCGATCAGCCGGACGGCGCCGGCCAGATCCCGCCCCATCAGGCGCAGCGCGCCGAAGCTGTCCTCGGATCGCAGCCCCAACGCGGCCAGGATCCGCGGCCGCGCTTCGCCAGCGGGCAGCAGGTGGTCGAAGAACGCGAGGATCGCGTCCGTCGCGGACTCGCTGCCCGGCCCGCCGCGCGGCGGCATCGGCAGCGAGGGCGCCAGCGCGAAGGCCAGCACTTCCGACGTCCATCGTTCGAGATAGGCCAGCGACAACCTGCGCGGCGCATCGGCTGCGCCAGACGCGGTAGAAGCCGCAGACGCGGCGGACGCGGCATCGGCCGGCTTCAACCAGCCGACCTCATGCTCGTCAAGCCAGACCTCCACACCGTTCATGCATCGTCCAGGTCGGAGAACTTCGAGTCGCGCGCGGTGCGGATCGCGCGTCTGACGACCTCGCGCTGCTGCGACGGCACGGCGAAGAGGCTCACGCCGAGCGCCCTCGCCGCCTTGAGCACGGTGGACAGGCTCACGCCGCCCTGGCCCGTCTCGATGTTGATCAGCGTCTGGCGCGACATGCCCAGCGCCTCGGCGGCTTCGACCAGCGGCAGGCGGGCGGTGGTGCGGGCGGCCCGGACGGCGGCGCCCAGCGCCAGGGCGTCCTCGACCATCGGGTCGTCGGGCGGATCGATCGGTACAACAGTGCGCATGGAGATTCCAGAATCAAAGACGTAGTCGCCGGATCTCCCTCCCAGGCAATCGTGATTCCTGTTTGCTGGAATCTTTATCGCTCACCGCCCATTCTGCGCCTGGAGACACGCCTCACGGCGTGCTCCGTACGATATCCGCTCAGTCGATCGGGGTCAGCTTGGCGACGCTGAGCGCCAGCCACTTCGTGCCGTGCCGGCCGAAGTTCACCTGCGCGCGCGCGTCCGGCCCGCTGCCTTCCAGCGTCAGCAGCACGCCCTCGCCGAACTTGTTGTGGAACACGCCCTTGCCGACACGCAGCCCGCCGTGTTCATTGCCGGTCTTCTCGGCCGCCGACTGCTTCATGGCCTGGGGCACCGGCGCCTGCGGGAAACCGGCCGGATCGACGCGACCCGCGCCCACCATCGACTTCAGCCCCGAGCCGCGCTGCCACGCCTGCTGGTAGTCCTTCGCGAAGCCCGAGCCGAAGCCCTGGTTGCGCGGCGTCAGCCACTTCAGCGTCTCCTCGGGCAGCTCCTCCATGAAGCGGCTCTTGATGTTGTAGCGGGTCTGGCCGTGCAGCATCCGCGTCTGGCAGAAGCTGATGTAGAGCCGCTGACGTGCGCGCGTGATCGCGACGTACATCAGCCGGCGCTCCTCCTCCAGCCCGTCCGAATCGGACAGCGAGTTCTCATGCGGGAACAGGCCTTCTTCCATGCCGGTGATGAACACCGCATCGAATTCCAGGCCCTTGGCCGAATGCACCGTCATCAGCTGGATCGCGTCCTGGCCGGCCTGCGCCTGGTTGTCGCCGGCCTCGAGCGAGGCATGCGTCAGGAAGGCCGCCAGCGGCGACATGATCTCGCCGGTCTCCGCGTCCGGCGTCGCCGGCGCGGCCGGGGCGACCGCCGCCGGCAGTCCGTCCGCGATCGCGCCGGGCGAGTGCTCGTCCACCGGCAGCGCCACCGCATCCTTGCCGAAGCCCTCCTGCGTCACGAAGGCCTCGGCGGCGTTCACGAGTTCGCCCAGGTTCTCCAGCCGGTCCTCGCCTTCCTTCTCCGCGCGATAGAACGCGGTCAGGCCGGAGTGCTCGATGATGTGCTCGATGATCTCGCGCAGCGTCAGCCCGGCCGTGGCCTCGCGCATCGCGTCGACCAGGCCGACGAAGCCCGCCAGGCTCGCGCCGCCGCGGCCGCCGACCGCGCCGATGCTCTGCACCAGCGATCGCCCGCTCGGACGCGCCGCGTCCTGCAGCTGCTCGATGGTGCGCGCACCGATGCCGCGCGCCGGGAAGTTGACGACGCGCAGGAAGCTGGTGTCGTCGTTGGGGTTCTCGATCAGGCGCAGGTAGGCCAGCGCGTGTTTCACCTCGGCGCGCTCGAAGAAGCGCAGGCCGCCGTACACGCGGTACGGGATGCCGGCGTTGAACAGCGCCGACTCGATCACCCGCGACTGCGCGTTGCTCCGGTAGAGCACCGCGATCTCCTTGCGTTCCAGGCCCTGGCGATGGAGTGCTTGTGCCTCCTCGAGCAGCCATTGCGCCTCGGCGAAGTCGCTGCTGGCCTCGTGCACCCGCACCGGTTCGCCCGGACCGGCCTCGGTGCGCAGGTTCTTGCCCAGGCGGTGGCTGTTGTTGCTGATCAGCGCATTGGCCGCGTCCAGGATGTTGCCGAAGCTGCGGTAGTTCTGTTCCAGCTTCACGACCTGGCGCACGCGGTACTCGCGCTCGAAGTCGGCCATGTTGCCCACGCGCGCGCCGCGGAAGGCGTAGATGCTCTGGTCGTCGTCGCCGACCGCGAACACGCCCTGCCCGCGCCCGGGCGGCGCGAACATCTTCAGCCACGCGTACTGCAGCTTGTTGGTGTCCTGGAACTCGTCGACCAGCACGTACTGGAAGCGGCGCTGGTAATGCTCGCGCACGGCCTGGTTGTCGCGCATCAGCTCGAAGGAGCGCAGCATCAGCTCGGCGAAGTCGACCACGCCCTCGCGTTCGCACTGGTCCTGGTAGGCCTGGTAGATCTCGACCAGCTTGCGCGTCTGTTCGTCGCGCAGGTCGATGTCCTTGGGACGCATGCCGTCCTCTTTCGCGCCGGCGATGTACCAGGAGACCTGCTTGGGAACGAAGCGCTCCTCGTCGAGCTTCATCGCCTTGATGACGCGCTTGACGGCCGAGACCGTGTCGCCCGAGTCCAGGATCTGGAAACCTTGCGGCAAGCCGGCCAGTTTCCAGTGCGCGCGCAGGAAGCGGTTGCACAGGCCGTGGAAGGTCCCGATCCACATGCCGCGCACGTTCACCGGCAGCATCGTGGACAAACGGGTCACCATCTCCTTGGCGGCCTTGTTGGTGAAGGTCACCGCCAGCACCGAGGCCGGCGTCGCGTGGCCCTGGCTCATCAGCCAGGCGATGCGCGTCGTCAGCACCCGCGTCTTGCCGGAGCCGGCACCGGCCAGGATCAGCGCGGGCTCCTGGCCCAGCGTCACCGCGGCGTACTGCTCGGGGTTGAGGTTGTCCAGCAGACCGCGCGGCGCGCGCGGCGTGAACAGGTCCTCTTGCGGCGGGGTCGGGCGCTCGTCGCCAAAATCCTGGGAATTCATCCAGCCATTCTAGAGAGGCTGGCATCATGCCGGCCTCATGAAGACAGAAAAATCCAGGACCGCGGCGAACAGCGCGGCGCACAGCGCAGCCAAGAAGGCAACGGCCACCGGTTCAGAGGGAAATCAGTGCCCCTGCGGCACGGGCCGGTCGTATGCATCGTGCTGCGGCACCTTGCACCGCGCCTTTGCCGAGAACGGCGCGCTCATCGCGAGCGACGCGCAGGCGCTGATGCGCTCCCGGTACACGGCCTACACGATGGACCTGATCGACTACCTGCTCGCGACCTGGCATCCGAGCACCCGACCCGCTTCGCTGGATCGCGGCGAGCGGGATCTGAAGTGGCTGGGCCTGGAAGTGCGGCAGCACACGCGCCAGGACGCGGACCACGAGACGGTGGCCTTCGTCGCGCGCAGCAAGCTCGGCGGGCGCGCGCACCGCATGCACGAGATCAGCCGTTTCGTGCGGGAGCACGGGACGTGGCTGTACGTGGATGGCCAGATCGACTGACCAGCCGCACGGCCGGCGTGCGTCTCACCGCCCCGCGCAAGGCCAGGACGAGCCGGTCCAGGAAGGACCGGTGACCGATGTGAAACTCTTGAGGCATGGCGAACTCCTGCTGGCGACGACGACTGCGGGTGCGGACCGGGGGGTCCCGCCACCGACATCGATGGCGCTCTTGCCTGCTGCGATGATGAGCAGGCCGCATGACAGGATTTTGGCGAACCACCCTGTGACTGTCCTCTCCCCCCAAACGGGGAAAAGAGGGCAAAAAGCGCTCCAGGCGTGCGCACACCGTCCCCTTCAGCGATGACATCCCCCCTTTCCCTCCTCCATCTGGACGAACACCTCGCGGTGATCGACAAGCCCGCCGGGCTCCTGGTCCATCGCACCGCCATCGACGCGCATGAGGAAGACGCCGCGCTGCAGCGTCTGCGCGACCAGCTCGGCCGGCCGGTCTGGCCGGCGCATCGCCTGGACCGCGGCACCTCGGGCGTGCTCGTCTTCGCGTTGAGCGCCGCGGTGGCGAGCCTGCTCGGCGTGGCCCTCGCCGAACGCCGCACGCACAAGCGCTACCTGGCGCTGGTGCGCGGCTGGCCCGGCGCCGAAGCCGGCAACGATGGCCGCGATGGCGGCGTCATCGACCACCCGCTCGCCCGCGATCCGGAGCTGCCGTCCGCCGGGCAGCCGCATCTGGACGCGCAGACCGAGTGGTCCTGCCTGCGTCGGCATGAACTGCCGGTCAGCACCGATCCGCGCTTCCCGACGACGCGGCTCGCGCTGCTCGCCTGCGAGCCGGTGCAGGGACGACGGCACCAGATCCGCCGGCATCTGAAGCACATCGCGCATCCCATCGTCGGCGACGCCAACCACGGCAAGGGGCCGCTGAACCGCGCGCTCGCGGCGCATTTCGGGCTGCAGCGCCTGTGGCTTCACGCGCAACGACTGACCCTGGCGCATCCGATCACCGGAGCGGTGCTGGAACTCGAAGCGGCACCCGGCCCGGAGTGGGCGCCGTTCCTCTGAGTGGAGGCCTCAGCCGAAGCGCACGGTGTAGATCGGCGGCAGATGCCCCGACACGAGTGACCAGCGGTCGCCGGCATCGTCGGTCGCCCAGAGGTTCCCGGTCGTGCTGCCCATCAGGAGACGTCGACCGTCGTCGTGCGCGGCCAGGCCGTGGCGATAGACGAGGTCGTAGCAATGCGCCTGCGGCAGGCCGTTGCGCAGCGTCTCGAAGGTCTTGCCGCCGTCGCGTGTGCGGTTCACCACCAGCGCGCCGTCGACGGGCAGGCGTTTCTCGTCCTTCACGCCCGGCACGAACCACGCGGTGTTCGGATCGCCCGCATGTGCGGCCACCGCGAAACCGAAACCCGACAGCGGCGGTTTGATCTCGCCCCAGTTCGCGCCGCCGTCGACCGAGCGCCAGACGCCGTTGTGGTGCTGGCACCAGAGCACGTCCGGATCGGCTGCACTGGCGACGATGCGATGCGGGTCCTGGGTGTTCTCCTCGCCCTGCTGCTCCGGCGGCATGAAGTCGGCGCGCATGCCCTTGGCGCTGATGTGCCAGTTCGCGCCGCCGTCCTCGCTGCGCCAGGCGCCGCCGCAGGAGATGCCCAGCAGCAGCCGCTTCGGGTCGCGCGGATCGACGTTGATCGAATGGATGCCCGGCGCGTCGTAGCCGCCGCCGAACCAGCCCAGCCGCTCGGGCTTGTCCCAGAGCGTGTCGACGAGCTGCCAGGTCTCGCCCTGGTCGTCGCTGGCGAAGAGGCCGCCGGGAATGGTCCCGGCCCACAGCCTTCCGTCGCCGCCGCGCTCCAACGCCCAGATCTGCTGGAGCTTCCAGGGCGGGCCTTCCGCGCCTTCCGGCTGCTCGGGGAAGGCGGGCGCGGCGAGTTCGCGCCACGTGGCGCCGCCATCGTCCGACGCCTGCAGCTTGGCGCCGAAGTGCCCGAGGTTGAGCGCGGCGAACATCCGGCCCCCTCCCGCGGGTGCCGGCAGCACCATGCTGACGGGGTCCCCCACGAAGCTGTGGCGGCCGATCGACCATCCGCCGTTGGCGGGATCGCTGCGCAATTCGAACAGACCCTTGCGGGTCGCGGCCCAGGCGGTGGTGGTCATCGGTGTCTCCTTGCGATGGCTGGTGTTGCGATGGCGGGCATGGCGATGGTGGACAGCACCTCTCACGACGAACGGGCGTCGCGGTTCTCGACAGGCTGCGGGGCGGTGGCGCGCAGCGGCTCCGGCCGGCGCTCAGCCGCCCGACAGCGCCTGCAGCACGTAGACCTTGGACTGCGCCGTCAGCGGATCGCTGAGCGCCTGGCGATCCCGCGCGCGGTGGCCGTCGATGAACACGGCGACATGCGTGCGCAGGTGGCCCTGCTCGTCCAGGATGTAGCCGCGCAGGCGTGGATTGCAGTCGAAGGCGCGCGTGAGCGCCTCCCCCAAGGTGCCGGCGTCGCAGTCCAGCTGGGGGGTGTCGACGAAGCGATGCAGTTGCGACGTGAATTCGACATGGGCCATGGTGTCCATCCTGCGACGAAGCGGGCCGTATGAAAAGAGCAGAATCGCGGGCCCTCGCGCTCGCAGAACCCATGACCAACGACACCTCGACCGCCGCCGATGCCTCTGCCGACATCAGCCACGCCCGCACCGGCATGCTCTACGCCGCACTGGCCTACATCGCGTGGGGACTGTTCCCGCTCTACTTCAAGCGCTTGAGCGACGTCAGCGCCTTCGAGGTCATCGCGCACCGGACGTTGTGGTCCATGGTCTTCGTCGCGATCGTGCTGACGGCGCTGCGCCGCTGGGCGTGGCTGGGTCCGGTGCTGCGCTCGCCGAAGCTGCTCGGGACCTGCGCGGTGTCGGCGCTGCTGCTCTCGACCAACTGGCTGGTCTACGTGTGGGCGGTGCAGCAGGGACACGTCGTGGAGGCCAGCCTGGGCTACTTCATCAACCCGCTGGTCAACGTGATGCTGGGTTTCGTGTTCCTGCGCGAGCGGCTGCGGCCGGTGCAGTGGCTGGCGATCGCACTCGCCGCGGCCGGCGTGATCTGGCTGACGGTGACCGCCGGGCGGCTGCCGTGGATCGCGCTGGTCCTGGCGTTGAGCTTTGGGGTCTACGGGCTGATGCGCAAGACGGCACATCTGGGCGCGCTTGAAGGTCTGACGCTGGAGACGCTGATCCTGTCGCCCTTCGCCGCCGTCGCGCTGTTCTGGTGGACCAGCCACGGCACCAGCGCGTTCGCGACCGGCGACGCCGGCCACATCGCGTGGCTGCTGCTCGCCGGGCCGCTGACGGCTGTGCCGCTGCTGCTGTTCGCCGCCGGCGCGCGCCGCATCACGCTGACGACGCTCGGCCTCGTGCAATACCTGTCCCCGACGATCCAGTTCCTGCTTGGTGTGTGGCTGTATCACGAGCCGCTCGCCGGTGCGCGACTCGTCGGCTTCGTGCTGATCTGGTCGGCGCTCGCGGTTTACAGCGCGGAGAGCCTCTGGCGCAGTCGTCGGTGAAATCCACAAACGACTGACGCCCCTTTCGGGGCGTCAGTCAGGTCGGTTCAACCGGGATCAGTTTCTGATGATGTGGTCGAAAGCGCTCAGTGCCGCCTTCGCCCCATCGCCGGCCGCGATGATGATCTGCTTGAACGGCACGGTCGTCGCGTCACCCGCGGCGAACACGCCCGGCACCGAGGTCTGGCCCTTCGCGTCGACGATGATCTCGCCGTGTTTGGACAGCTCGATCGTGCCGCGCAGCCACTCGGTGTTGGGCACCAGGCCGATCTGCACGAACACGCCTTCGACCTCGACGCGCTTGCTCTCGCCGGTGGCGCGATCCACGTAGTTCAGACCGTCGAGCTTGCCCGCCGTGCCGGTGAACTCGCTCGTCTGCGCCTGCTTCAGGATCACGACGTTGGGCAGGCTTTCGAGCTTCCTCACCAGCACCGCATCCGCGCGCAGCTGATCGCCGAATTCCAGCAGCGTCACATGCGACACGATGCCGGCCAGGTCGATCGCCGCCTCGACGCCGGAGTTCCCGCCGCCGATGACCGCCACGCGCTTGCCCTTGAACAGCGGACCGTCGCAGTGCGGGCAGTAGGCCACGCCCTTGTTCTTGTACTCCTGCTCGCCGGGGACGTTGACGTTCCTCCAGCGTGCGCCGGTCGAGAGGATCACCGTCTTGCTCTTCAGCGAGCCGCCGTTGGCCAGCTTCAGTTCGACCAGGCCGCCCGGCGTGGTCGCCGGAATCAGCGCTTCCCCGCGCTGCAGGTTCATCACGTCGACGCCGTAATCCTTGACGTGCGACTCCAGCGCCATCGAGAACTTCGGACCGTCGGTGGACAGCACGGAGATGTAGTTCTCGATCGCCAGCGTGTCGTTGACCTGGCCGCCGAAACGCTCGGCTGCAATACCGGTGCGGATGCCCTTGCGGGCCGCGTACACCGCCGCCGCCGCGCCGGCCGGGCCGCCGCCGACGATCAGCACGTCATACGGATCCTTGGCCGACAGCTTGGCCGCGTCCTTCTCCGCCGCGCCGGTGTCCAGCTTGGCGGCGATCTCTTCCACGGTCATGCGGCCCGAGCCGAATTCCTGGCCGTTCAGATAGATCGTCGGCACCGCCATGATCTCGCGGGCATTGACCTCGTCCTGGAACAGCGCGCCGTCCACGATCACCGTCTTGACGCGCGGATTCAGCACCGACATCAGCGACAGCGCCTGCACGACGTCCGGGCAGTTGTGGCAGGTCAGGGACATGTAGACCTCGAAGAGGTAGTCCCCGTCCAGGCCCTTGATCTGGTCGATGGTGGAGGGCTCCACCTTCGGGGGATGGCCGCCCGTCCACAGCAGGGCCAGCACCAGCGAGGTGAACTCATGGCCCAGGGGAATCGCGGCGAAGCGCAGGCTCTGCTCGGTGCCTGTGCGCTTCAGGCTGAACGACGGCTTGCGCGCATCGTTGCCGTTCAGGTTCAGCGTGATCTTGTCGGACATCGCGGTGATGTCCTGCAGCAGCTGCTTGAGCTCTGCGGCGCTCTCGGAGTCGTTCAACGAGGCTTCGATCTCGAACGGCAGCGTGACCCGCTCCAGGTAGGCCTTGAGCTGCGCCTTCAGGTTGTCGTCCAACATCGTTGCTTCCTTCCAATTTTCTTAAGCGACTTCGAGAACCGGCCTCCCTGTCAGATCAGAGGGGCGGCCGAGCACACGCCCGCGGACCGGATCGGTCCACGCGCGGCGCTTCTGCAGTGAGGGGGAGAGGAACGTCCTCATCCGGATCACGGTCGGGGCGGAAGCCCTCTCGAAGAGGGGCTCCCGCACCCGCGGGCGAGATCCTTAGATCTTGCCGACCAGGTCCAGCGACGGGGCGATGGTCTTGTCGCCTTCGTTCCACTTGGCCGGGCAGACCTGGCCCGGGTTCTTGGCGACGTACTGGGCAGCCTTCAGCTTGCGCAGCGTTTCCTTGACGTCGCGGGCAATCGCGTTGTCATGCACTTCCAGGGTCTTGATGACGCCGTCCGGATTGATCACGAAGGTGCCGCGCAGGGCCAGGCCTTCTTCCGGGATGTGCACGCCGAAGGCGTTCGTCAGGGCGTGCGTCGGGTCGCCGACCAGCGGGAACTTGGCCTTGCCGACGGCCGGCGAGGTTTCGTGCCACACCTTGTGCGAGAAGTGCGTGTCGGTCGTGACGATGTAGACCTCGGCGCCCAGCTTCTGGAACTCGCCGTAGTTGTCCGCCGCGTCTTCGACTTCCGTCGGGCAGTTGAAGGTGAAGGCGGCCGGCATGAAGATCAGCACGGACCACTTGCCCTTGAGCGACTCTTCAGTGACCTCGATGAACTTGCCGTTGTGGAACGCTTGGGCCTTGAAGGGTTGGACTTGGGTGTTGATCAGGGACATTGCTTCGTTCTCGCTGTCTGGGGTTGATGGGATGGAAAGAATCATAGGGGGCCGGGGCTATCGGCGGGTTTGAATTCCCCAATGCGGCCTATTGCGTATCCCTATTGATCCAAGCTATCAAAAATCATTTGTGCGATAGCAAAAACGTCATATCGCCGACAAACCACCGTCAAAACCGCCAGATCGCCCTTCCCCCGCGTTCAAACCCAGAGAACGGCGGTCAGACCGCTTCCAGCGCCAGCAGTTCCTCCACGGTCTGGCGACGGCGGATGAGTCGGTCCGACGTGCCGTCGACCAGCACCTCGGCGATCAGCGGCCGGCTGTTGTAGTTGCTGGACATGGACGCGCCGTATGCGCCGGTATCGTGAATGACCAGCAGGTCACCGACCTGGGCTTGCGGCAATTCCCGCGCCAGCACGACGCCGCCTTCGGCCTGGGTGAACACGTCGCCGGATTCGCACAGCGGACCGGCCACCACCGTCTCCTGGATCGGGCGCCGCTGGCCATCCGCAGGGATCAGGCTCATCGCATGGAAACTGCCGTACATCGCCGGCCGCATCAGCTCGTTGAAGCCGGCGTCGACCAGCAGGAAGTGCTGACGCCCCTGCGCCTTGACCGCGCGGACCTCCGCCAGCAGCACGCCGGATTCCGCCACCAGGTAGCGGCCCGGTTCGATCTCGAGCTCCAGCGGATGGCCGACGACGTTCTCGGCTTCCTTCCGGGCGGCGTCCCACAGGCTGAAGTAGTGGGCGGTGTCTATGCGCTCGCCACCCTCCTGATAGGGAATCGACAGGCCGCCGCCGGCCGAGATGGCCAGCAGATCCAGTCCGCTGGCCTTGACGGTTCGGACGAGCTCGACCATGGCGCTGCCGACGCGGCCCAGATGTTCGTAATCGACGCCCGAGCCGATGTGCATGTGCAGTCCGATCAGCGTCAGCCCGCGGCGCGCGATGACCGCCAGCGCATCCTTCAACTGCTCATGCCAGATGCCGTGCTTGCTGTGTTCGCCGCCGGTGTTGGTCTTGTTGCTGTGACCGTGGCCGAAGCCCGGATTCAGGCGCAGCCAGACCGGGTGGCCGGGTGAGACTTCGCCGAGTTGCTCCAGCATGTCGATCGACCCGGCGTTCACCGGAACGCGGTGCTCGACGACCGTCTTGAGCGTCTCCCGGTCCAGCAGGTCGGCGGTGAACACGATGTCCGAGTGGACCGCGTCCGCGCCGGTCCCGACCGTGAAACCGGCAGCGAAGGCCCGCAGCAGCTCCCCGCGCGACACGGAGTCGACCTTCACGCCCTGCTCCCGCATCAAACCAAGGATGTGCGTGTTGGAGCAGGCCTTCTGCGCGAAGCGCACCGTGTCGAACCCGCCGAGCGCGGTGATGCGCTCGCGGATGACAGCGGCGTCGTAGACCCACAGCGGGGTGCCGTACTTGGCGGTGAGCGCTTGGAACTGCTGTTCGCGGGCGGGGGTCAGGGCTTGCGGCATGTCAGGAATCCTTCAGTCGACTGCATCTTGGAACTTCTCGGAAGTTCCTGGAATTGCCGCAAGCATCCACGGGACGTCGTATTCAATCAAATGCTTTGTTTTGATGATTGAATTCATTGTTGATATGCACTGATATCCTGCCGGGATGTCTCTGCCAGTCACGCACCGCCACATCGAAGTCTTCCGCGCCGTCATGACCGCCGGCAGCGTGACCGGCGCCGCGCAACTGCTGTTCACGTCCCAACCGACGATCAGTCGCGAGCTGGCACGGATGGAATCGCTGCTCGGCTACGCGCTGTTCGAACGCACGGCGGGGCGGCTGCGCCCGACGGCGCGGGCGCTGGCCTTGTTCGATGAAGTCCAGCGCGCCTACCAGGGCCTGGATCAGGTCGTCGCCCGCGCCCAATCGCTGGGACGCGCCGAGGACGAACGCCTGCGCGTCCTGACGCTGCCAGCGCTGGCGCACGCACTGCTCCCCGACGCCAGCGCCGACTGGCTGACCCGGCACCCGCAGGCGGAGCTGACGTTGACGCCGCAGGAGTCCCCGCTGCTCGAGGAATGGATGGCGGCGCAGCGCTTCGACATCGGCCTGAGCGAGGTCTCGGCCACCGTGCCGGGCACACGCAGCGAGACGCTGGCCGAGCTCGACGAGGTCTGCGTGCTGCCCGCCGGCCATCGCCTGCTGGAGCGACAAGTCCTGACCCCCCAGGACTTCGAGGGCGAGCGCTTCGTCAGCCTGTCGGCCGAAGATCCCTATCGCCGCCAGTTCGACGCCATCTTTGCAAGCGCCGGCGTGCGACGCCGTCTGCAAATGGAGACACACAGCGCGATCGCCGTCTGCGCGCTGGTTCAGAAAAACCTGGGCATTGCGCTCGTGAATCCGCTGACCGCGCGGGCGTGTAGCGGCCCGGATCTGCACCTGCGACCGTTCTCGGTGTCGGTGCCCTTCCGCATCCAGGCGCTGTGGCCGCTGCATCGCGCCGCGCATGCATTGACGCAGGATTTCATCGATGCGGTGAGACGTGCGCTCGCACCCGCGATGGCCAGTCAACTCCACGCCGGAAAAGCAAAACGGCGCTGACCGCAGGCCAGCGCCGTTCGAGGGAGGGTCGCTCGCTCAGGCGACCTTGATCGCCACCGGCGTCACGGTCGACAGGAAGCGCTCGCGGATCGAGCGCTCGATGCCGGCGGCGTCCAGGCCGCACTGGGCCATGAGCTTGCCGGGTTCGCCGTGCTCGACGTACTCGTCGGGCAGACCCAGCTGCAGCACCGGCAGCGACAGGCCTTCGGCCTGCAGCGCTTCCAGCACCGCGCTGCCGGCGCCGCCCATGACGCAGCCGTCCTCGACGGTCACCAGCGCGTCATGCGTGCGGGCCAGTTCCTTGACCAGCTCGACGTCCAGCGGCTTCACGAAACGCATGTTGGCGACGCTCGCGTCCAACGCCTCCGCCGCCTTCAGCGCCGGATGCAGCAGCGTGCCGAAGGCCAGGATCGCGACGCGAGGCGCATGGACGCCTGCGCGGCCGCCGGTCGACGGCAGCGACGAGGTCCGACGCATCTCGCCCTTGCCCCACGGCAGCGCGACCATGTCCTTCTGGATCTCGGCGCCGATGCCCGCGCCGCGCGGATAACGGACCGTCACCGGGCCGTTGTGCACATGGCCGGTGTACAGGGCCTGGCGGCACTCGTTCTCGTCCGACGGCGTGATCACGCTCATGTTCGGAATGCAGCGCGTGAAGGCGATGTCGTAGTTGCCGGCGTGCGTCGCACCGTCGGCGCCGACCAGGCCCGCCCGGTCCAGCGCGAACAGCACCGGCAGGTTCTGCAGCGCCACGTCGTGCACCAGCTGGTCGTAGCCGCGCTGCAGGAAGGTCGAGTAGATCGCGACCACCGGGCGCAGGCCCTCGCAGGCCAGCCCGCCGGCGAAGGTCACCGCGTGCTGTTCGGCGATGCCGACGTCGTAGTACCGCGTCGGGAAGCGCTTGTGGAACTCGACCATGCCCGAGCCCTCGCGCATCGCCGGCGTGATGCCGACCAGCGTCGGATCGGCCTCGGCCATGTCGCACAGCCAGTCGCCGAACACGGTCGTGAAGGTCTTCCTGGCCGGCGCGGTCGACGGCTTGATGCCTTCGGCCGGGTTGAACGGCGTCGGGCCGTGGTACTTGACCGGGTCGGCTTCCGCCAGCTTGTAGCCCTGGCCCTTGCGCGTGACCAGGTGCAGGAACTGCGGGCCCTTCTTGTCGCGCAGGTTCTCCAGCGTCGGGATCAGCGCGTCCAGGTCATGCCCGTCGATCGGGCCGACGTAGTTGAAGCCGAATTCCTCGAAGATCGTCCCGGGCACGAACATGCCCTTGGTGTGTTCCTCGAAGCGGCGGGCGAACTCGTACAGCGGCGTGTGCTTGAGCACCGACTTCGCGCCTTCGCGCGCGGCGGCGTAGAACTTGCCGCTCATCAGCCGGGTGAAGTACTTGTTCAGCGCGCCGACCGGCGGGCTGATCGACATGTCGTTGTCGTTGAGGATCACCAGCACGTCGCCGAGCAGGCCGCCATGGGCGACGCCGGCGTTGTTCAGCGCCTCGAAGGCCATGCCGGCGGTCATCGCGCCGTCGCCGATGATCGCGACCACGCGGCGCGCCTCGCCCTTGATCCGGGCGGCCATCGCCATGCCGTGCGCGGCGGAGATCGAGGTGCTCGAGTGGGCCGTGCCGAAGGTGTCGTACTCGCTCTCGTCGCGGCGCGGGAAGCCGGAGATGCCGCCCTGCTGGCGCAGCGTCGCCATCGCGTCGCGGCGGCCGGTCAGGATCTTGTGCGGGTAGGTCTGGTGGCCCACGTCCCACACCAGCCGGTCGCGCGGCGTGTCGTAGACGTAATGCAGCGCGACCGTCATCTCCACGGTGCCCAGGTTCGACGACAGATGGCCGCCGGTCTTGGACACGCTGTTGAGGATGTGCGCACGGACCTCGTCCGCCAGCTGCGGCAACTGACCGCGCGACAGCCGGCGCACGTCCGCGGGGCTCTCGATGGTCGACAGCAGCGTCTGCGCGGTCGTCGCCGTCGTCGCGTTCGATGGGTTCTCGCTCATGGCGTCGCCTCTCCTTGTCGTCAGGTCCTGCCCGGATCCTTGCGGGATCCGGTCCGGATCTCAGTTGTCGCGCTCGACCACCTTGTCAGCCAGCAGGCTGAGCCAGGCGGTGTCGGCCAGGCCGCTGCCGGCCAGCGCCTGATGCGCCTCGTCCCGCAGGCGGAGCGCGTACGCGCGGGCGGGCCCCAGGCCCAGCACGCTGACGTAGGTCGGCTTGTTGTTGTCCTGATCCTTGCCGGCGGTCTTGCCCAGCACGTCGCTGTCCTGCGTCACGTCCAGGATGTCGTCGACGACCTGGAAGGCCAGACCGATCGCTGCGCCGTAGCGGCTCAGCGACGCCCAGGCGGCCGGCGACAGCTCGCCGCACGCGGCGCCCATCAGGACGCTGGCCTCCAGCAGCACGCCGGTCTTGCGGCGATGCATGTCGCGCAACTCCGCCTCGTCCAGCGGCTTGCCGATGCTGGCCAGGTCGATCGCCTGGCCGCCGGCCATGCCGTCGTAGCCGCTGGCGCGCGCCAGCAGCCGGCACAGCTTGGCCTGCAGCGCCGGCGCGACGCCGTCGTCCGGCGTCAGCACGTCGAAGGCCAGCGCCTGCATCGCGTCGCCCGCGAGCATCGCCTGGGCCTCGCCGTACTGCACATGCAGCGTCGGCTTGCCGCGGCGCAGCACGTCGTTGTCCATGCACGGCATGTCGTCATGCGCCAGCGAATACGCGTGGATCAACTCCACCGCGCAAGCCGCGCGCATCGCGGCCTCACGCTGCCCGCCGGCGGCGTCGGCCGCGGCCAGCACCAGCAGCGGGCGCAAGCGCTTGCCCGCGCCGAGCACGGCATACCGCATCGCCTCGCCAAGACCCGCCGGTGCCGCCTCGGGCACCCAGGCCTCCAACGCGCGCTCGACGTCCTCGAGCGATTGCCTCACCCAAGTTTCGAAAACCCCTGCATCCACTTATTCATCTCCCCAAGCCTGCGCGCCGCCACCTTCAATGACCTGTACTTGTTGTTCGACGGCCTGGAGCCGGCTGCGGCAGTATTTGAGCAAGGTGGCTCCCCGCTGGTAGCTGGCCAGCAGCTGATCCAGCGGCAGTTGACCGGCTTCCATGGCCTGCACCAGACGTTCCAACTCCTCGACCGCCAGCTCGTAGCTGGCAGGCTCCTGCTCGTGGATCGCGGGCGGCGCCGATTTGGCGCTGGCGGAAGGCTTGCTCATTTCAAAACGCGAAAATGAGGATTGTAAGCACCGTCACCACCCCGTCCGTCTTCCGACCGTCGGGGGATGTGAGCGCGCCGCCACAGGCGTCAGCGGGTGTTTCGATCGTTCAGTAAAGCTTGACACCCACCGATTTCCCCTTCGGAGAAGGGCCGGGTACAATCACCGGTTCCTTTGCCCGCCGCCATGCCCTAAAAGGGGTCCGGCGGGTTTTTCATTCACGGTTGACATTGGAGTCTTGGAGACCCTCTTGGATCATGTCCGACCTGAGCATCCCTCTCAGCGCGCTTGAACGCAAAGGCCCGGGTAGTACCACGGGTAGTACCACGGGTAACACCACGGGCAACGGCACGGGCAGCACGACCCCCAGCCATCCCCAGCTCCCGGTCACTTCCTACTTCGACGAGGACCTGTTCCGCCGCGAACAGGAACTGATCTTCCAGCACGGTCCCCGCTACCTCGGCCACGCGCTCGCCGTGCCCGAGGTGGGCGACTATTACGCCCTGCCGCAGGAAGGCGAAGGCCGCGCCCTGGTGCGCAGCCCGCAAGGCCTGGAACTGATCTCCAACGTCTGCCGCCACCGGCAGGCGGTGATGCTGCGCGGGCGCGGCAACACGCAGAGCAACATCGTCTGCCCGCTGCACCGCTGGACCTACGACCTGAAGGGCGAACTGGTCGGCGCGCCGCATTTCAAGCAGGACCCCTGCCTGCACCTGAACCGCTACAGGATCCGCGAGTGGAACGGCCTGCTGTTCGAGGACAACGGCCGCGACATCGCCGCCGACCTGGCGAAGCTGGGTCCGCGCGGCGCGCTGGACTTCAGCGGCTACCAGCTCGACAAGGTCCACGTCCACGAGTGCGACTACAACTGGAAGACCTTCATCGAGGTCTATCTGGAGGACTACCACGTCGGCCCGTTCCATCCGGGTCTGGGCCACTTCGTCACCTGCGACGACCTGGCGTGGGAGTTCGGCCGCGACTACTCGGTGCAGACGGTCGGCGTGAACAAGGCGCTCGAGAAGCCGGGCTCCGAGGTCTACGCCAAGTGGCACGACCAGGTGCTGGGTTTCTCCGGCGGCCAGTCCCCGGACCAGGGCGCCATCTGGCTGACCTACTACCCCAACATCATGGTGGAGTGGTACCCCAACGTGCTGGTGGTGTCGACGCTGTTCCCCAAGGGACCGCAGAAGACGACCAACATCGTCGAGTTCTACTATCCGGAAGAGGTCATCGCCTTCGAGCGCGACATGATCGATGCCCAGCAGGCCGCCTACATGGAGACCTGCGTCGAGGACGACGAGATCGCGCTGCGCATGGACGCCGGTCGCAAGGCGCTGATGGAGCGGGGCGACGACGAGGCCGGCCCGTACCAGACGCCGATGGAAGACGGCATGAAGCACTTCCACGAGTGGTACCGCGGGCTGATGAAACGCTGACGCCGCAGCGCCGGCGCGCCGACACGAACAGGCCGGCGCCCCGCCCTCGCACCCACCCCGGTGCGCACAACGCCCCGCTCTTGCGGGGCGTTCGTTTTTGCGGCTGCCCACAACAGGACGGACCGACCTTCGGCGCGAGAATCGGCGGCATGTCTGCACCCCTTCTGATGGTCCTGGCGACCCTGCTGTTCGCCACCATGGGTGTCTGCGTCAAGCTGGCTTCGGCCTACTACGGCGCCGGCGAGATCGTCATGTACCGCGGCCTGGTCGGCACGCTGTTCCTGTTCGCGCTGTCGCGGGCCAAGGGGCTGTCGCTGAAGACCGCCGTGCCGGCGATGCACTTCTGGCGCAGCCTGTCGGGGGTGATCGCGCTGTCGCTGTGGTTCTTCGCGATCAGCAAGCTGCCGCTGGCGACGGCGATGACGCTGAACTACATGTCCTCGGTCTGGATGGCGCTGTTCCTGATCGGCGGCGCGGTGCTCATGGGCGCGGCCAAGGTCGACCCGCGGCTGATCATCACCGTGCTGCTGGGTTTCGTCGGCGTCGGGCTGGTGCTGCAGCCGGCGATGGAGGACCAGCAGGTCTGGCACGGCCTGGCCGGGCTGGCCTCCGGGATGCTGTCGGCGATGGCCTACCTGCAGGTGACCTCGCTGGGGCGGGCGGGAGAACCGGAATTCCGCATCGTCTTCTACTTCTCGATGGGCGGCGTGGTCGCCGGCGCGCTGACGACGATCGTGTCGCACGGCGGCTGGCACGGCCACACCTGGACCGGCGCGGCGCTGCTGCTGGCCGTCGGCGTGCTGGCCACCGCCGCGCAGCTGCTGATGACGCGCGCCTACGGCACCGGCAAGCCGCTGGTGAACGCATCGCTGCAGTACCTGGGCATCGTGTTCTCGGCGTTGTATGGTGTGCTGATCTTCGGTGACCTGCTGGGCCTGCTGTCGTGGATCGGCATCCTGCTGATCGTCGTGGCGGGCCTGGGGGCGACGCTGCTGCGCGCCCGGACCACGCCCAAGGACGCCCAGCATTCTGTCCAGGAATCTTGAACGGCCATGACGACTTCAGC
Organism: Roseateles sp.; assembly: GCF_036486225.1. Taxonomy (GTDB): domain Bacteria; phylum Pseudomonadota; class Gammaproteobacteria; order Burkholderiales; family Burkholderiaceae_C; genus Roseateles. Next base: position 26,556 of record NZ_DASVNZ010000357.1, read on the forward strand.
GACGCCTCACCCGGTGACTCCCTCGACGCCCCCCAAGACCGACGCCGAGGCCGCGCCCGCCGGGCCAGGTCTTGACGGCCTGATCACGGTCGAGCAATTGCAGGCGTTGATGGCCTCGCCGACGCCGCCGCTGATCGTCGACGTCCGCTTCGACCTGGTGGACACCGCTGCCGGTGAGCGGGCCTACGCCGCCGGCCATGTGCCGGGCGCGTTCTACCTGAACCTGGACCGAGACCTGAGCGGTCCGAAGCAGGACGCCTTCGGCGCTTTCCGCGGCCGTCACCCGCTGCCCGAGCGCGACGCCTTCGCCACCCGCCTGCGGGATCTCGGCATGACGCCGGGCCGGCAGTTCGTCGCCTACGACGCCGCCGACGGCATGTACGCGGCGCGCGTGTGGTGGATGCTGCGCTGGCTGGGTCATGCGCAGGTGGCGGTGCTGGACGGCGGATTCGCCGCCTGGCAGCAGGCCGGCGGCGCGGTGACCTCGGACCTGCCTTCCGCCGCCTCGGCGACGCCGGCTTCCGGCGCCACGTCCTCTTTCGAACCTGCCGAGCCGCTGGAGACACCCTGGTCCGCCCAGGAACTGCTCGCAGGCCTGGGCCGGGTGCGCCTGATCGACGCCCGCGCAGGCGAACGCTTCCGGGGTGAAGTCGAACCGCTGGACACCCAGGCCGGTCACATTCCGGGCGCGACGAACCGCTTCTTCAAATCCAACCTGACGCCCGAAGGCCGCTTCAAGTCCGCCGCCCAGCTGCGCGAGGAATTCAGCGCGCTGCTCGGTCCGCAGGGCGCGGGCGGGACGGTGCACCAATGCGGATCGGGCGTGACCGCCTGCCACAACCTGCTGGCGATGCACCATGCCGGGCTGCCGGGCAGCCGGCTGTACCCCGGATCGTGGAGCGAATGGAGCGCGAACCCGCGTCTGCCGCTCGCCAAGGGCTGAACGGGGGCGGAACGGGGGCAGAACGGGCGCTGACGCGGGCCCCAATTGACATTGCGCATGGCGCGAGCACCATGAGAGGGTCAGACTGCGAAGGCAAGCCCTGACCCCACCTGTGGTGGGGGTCGGGTCCACCCAGCCCTACCCCGTTCGCTCGAAGGAGGCTCGCCATGTTCCAGCGCATCCTGATTCCCACCGACGGTTCGGACATCACCGCCAAGGCGATCTCCACCGCCATCCAGCTGGCAAAGTTCCACAACGCCCGGCTGTTCGCCATCAGCGTGAAGGAACCCTTCCCCTACAGCGCGGTGTCGGAGATGCAGCCCACGCCGCCGCAGGAATTCTTCGACGCCCAGGAGCGCATCGCGCAGGAGCGTCTGGCCCACGTCCTCTCGCTGGCGCGGGCCGAAGGCCTGGAGATCGAGGCCCACAGCGTGGAGGCGCTCCACCCCTGGGAGGCCATCATCGAGCACGCCAAGCGGGTCAACGCCGACCTGCTGGTGATGGCCACGCACGGCCGGCGCGGGCTGCAGGCGCTGCTGCTGGGCAGCGAGACGCAGAAGGTGCTGACGCACTGTGCGTTCCCGGTGCTGGTGGTGCACGGCGAAGGCGCGCCCCAGTAAGCTGTCAGGCAGGTTGACCGGAGCGCCCTCCGGGCGCCTCCGACCTGCGTCAATGGGCGTGCTTGCCGCCCACGACGATGAGCACGAACACGATGCCCACGCCCAGCCACAGCAGCTGCAGCGCGGTGTCCTTCCACGGCAGCCGGCGCTGCAGCTGCGGGATCAGGTCGGCCACCGAGACATAAACGAAGCTGCTCGAGGCCGCCACCAGCAGGTAGGGGAACAGCTGCTGCCACGGCCCCACCACGTAGTAACCCACCAGCCCCCCGATCACCGCCGCCATCCCCGACACGGCATTGAAGAACAAGGCCTTCTTGCGCGTGAAGCCGGCGTTCAGCAGCACGATGTAGTCGCCGACTTCCTGCGGGATCTCATGGGCGACGATCGCCATCGCGGTGACCCAGCCCAGATGGTGATCGGCCAGGAAGGCCGCGGCGATGATGATCCCGTCGCAGAAGTTGTGGATCGAATCTCCCACCAGCACCGACAACCCGCCCCGGCCCGCCTGCTCCTGGTCGAAATGATGATGATGGTGGTGCCCGTCCCCCTCATGGTGGTGGGTGTGGCGGTACAGCTCCGCCTTCTCCAGCAGGAAGAAGAACATCAGCCCGCCCAGCAGCGCCAGGAACAGGTTGTGCGGATCCGCCCCGCTCTCGAACGCCTCCGGCAGCACATGCAGCAGCGCCGTCGACAGCAGCACGCCGGTGGACAGGCTCACGAGGTGCTTGACGATGCGGCTCAGCAAGCCGACCGTCAGCATCGCCGCGATCGTCACGGAGGCGAGACCGCCGGCGAATGTCACCAGCAGGATGTAGGTCAGGGTCATGGATAAAAAAGGCGCACCACTGAGGGTGCGCCGGTTGGGTTCCCAAAATTGTCTCAGACTCGTCAAGCCCCCGCTTTGGAAGGCTCTGGGATCACTGCGTGAGGGTGAGCGCGGGCTCCGGAATTACTTCGAGGAGCCAAGCGCGGGCTCTCCACGAGGCATGAGGGCTCCCTCCTGGACCCTCAAGCCTCATTCCGGCCCCAGCATCGCTTGCTGACCCCGGGCCTTGGGAGTTCAGACACCGTGCTGCTTGAACCAGGCCTGGCATCGGGCCCACCCATCCTTGGCAGGCTCAGGCTTGTAGCTGGGACGGTAATCGGCGTGGAAAGCGTGGCCGGTGTCGGGGTAGACGACGAACTCGCTCGCCTTGGCCGCGGCACTGCCCTGCTTGAGCGCCTCCTGCATCGCGGCGACCGTCGACACGGGAATGCCGTTGTCCTGCGCACCGTACAGGCCCAGCACCGGCGCGTTCAGTTGACCGACGACGTCGATCGGATGCTTCGGGGTCATGGCATTCGTCTGACCCTGCAGGCGGCCGTACCAGGCCACGCCAGCCTTCACGGCCTTGCTGTGCGCGGTGTACAGCCACACGATGCGGCCGCCCCAGCAGAAGCCCGTGATTGCCAGCTTCGAGGTGTCGCCGCCCTGCTGCTTCGCCCAGGCGACCGTGGCGTCCAGGTCGTTCATGACCTGCGCGTCGGGCGTGCGCTGGATGATCTCGCTCTGCAGCTTGGCGATGTCGGAATAGACCGTCGCATTGCCCTGGCGTGCGAACAGGTCGGGCGCGATGGCCAGGTAGCCCAGCTTCGCGAAGCGTCGCGCGACGTCGGCGATGTGCTCGTGCACGCCGAAGATCTCGCTGATCACCAGCACCACGTGCGCGTTCTTCTTGCCGGCCGGCTGTGCGACGTACGCCGGCACCTTGAAGTCGCCGACGGGGATGGTCACCGGCCCGGCATCCAGGCCCTGCGTGTCGGTGCTGATCGTCTGCGCCGACACCGGCAGCACCGCCGCCGCGAAGCCGCTGCCCACCGCCGTGCCGACGAACGCGCGGCGGCTGAAGGCCCGGCCCGGGGCGAGCGTGTCGATGTCGTCGCGGATCGCGTCGACCAGTTCAGGGGACACGCCTGCGGCGCCTTCGTCGCGGGAATCGGAATTCGTCATCTGCGGCTCCTCGGTTGGGATGCGGGGTGGACGGAACGCCGGATGCTAGCGCGGGCGTCGTGCGACAGCACGATGACGCGCACGATGAAAGCACTTCGTTCCGGGCGGGCACGCCAAACACCGCGACAATCGCGACCCATGACGCAAGCGCAAGTCCCCCTGATCCTGGCCGCCATCGACATGGGCTCCAACAGCTTCCGTCTGGAACTCGCGCAGTTGCAGCACGGGCAGTACCGCCGCCTGGACTACCTGAAGGAAACGGTGCGCCTGGGCGCGGGCCTGGATGCGATGAGCATGCTGACCGAGGAAGCCACGGAACGCGGCCTCGCCTGCCTGCGCCGTTTCGCGGAACGCCTCTCGGGACTGCCCGGCCGCCAGGTGCGCGCCGTCGCCACGCAGACGCTGCGCGAGGCGCGCAACCGCAACGCTTTCCTCGCCCGCGCGCAGGAGGTGCTGGGCCATCCGATCGAAGTGATCTCCGGCCGCGAGGAAGCCCGCCTCATCTACGCCGGCGTGGCCCGCCTGCAGACGGCGGAGGACCCGCGCCTGGTCATCGACATAGGCGGCCGCTCCACCGAGATGATCCTGGGCCGCGGCCCGCAGCCGGTCAGCGCCGAATCCTTCCAGATCGGCAGCGTCAGCCTGTCGATGCGCTTCTTCCCCGACGGCCGCTTCACGGCCGAGGCCTTCCGCGCCGCGCAGGTCGCCGCCGGCGCCGAGCTCGAGGAAGCCATCACCGAGTTCTCCCGCCAGTCGGCGCAGCCGCGCTGGAAGCAGGCCCTGGGCTCGTCCGGCACCGTCGGCGCCGTCTCGCAGATCCTGGCCGCCAGCGGCGTGAGCCCCGACGGCTCCATCACGCTCGACGGCCTGCGCTGGTGCATCGAGCAGTGCCTCGTCGCCGGCCGCGTCGACGCGCTCAAGCTCCCCGGCCTGAAGGAGGACCGCCGCGCCGTCGTCGGCGGCGGGCTGTGCATCCTCTACACACTGCTCACGCATTTCGACATCGACCGCCTGTACCCGGCGAAAGGCGCCCTGCGCCAGGGCGTGATCTTCGACCTCGCGGAACGCCTCGACCCGAAGATGCTCGCCGCCGGCCGCGACATGCGCGAGCAGTCGGTGTCAGAACTGCAGCGCCGCTTCGCCGTCGACCGCGACCAGGCCGGCCGCGTGCAGTCGCTCGCCCAACGCCTGCACGCCCAGCTGTCGCCCAAGGCCGAGGAAGAACACCGCCGCGAGCTCTCCTGGGCCGCCGCCCTGCACGAGATCGGCATGATGGTGTCGCACCACGACCACCACCGCCACAGCGCCTACCTGCTGTCGCATGTCGACGCCCCGGGCTTCTCGCAGAATCAGCTGCGCCGTCTCGGCGACCTCGCGCTGGGTCAGCGCGGCGGGCTGCGCAAGCTCGAGGAACAGCTGCAGGAAGAACCCATGGTCTGGCAACTGCTGGCGCTCCGCCTGGCGGCGATCAAGTGCCACGCGCGCAGCAACGTCGATCCGGCTGACATCAAGATCCGCCGCGACGGCATGGACGTCACCATCGAAATGCGCAAAGGTTGGGCCGACACGCATCCGCGCGCGCACTTCCTGCTCCGCGAAGAGCTGGACGCCTGGGCCAAGATCGGGAAGGTCCAGCTGGCGCTGGAAGCCTGACATCACCGAGCGCGACAGGCATGGCCCGGCCCGGCGCCGGTCGTCGAGCCGGGCGCCAACTCGCTCTGCTCACCTCCGGTTCGCGACGCTCAGACAGACGGCGCCCAAGTCAGTTGTTGAAGCTCGACTTCGTCGCCGGCCCGGGCCATGCCCGTCCATCGGGAACGAGGACTTCAGCGAGCGTCAGAGCTCTTCGCGGTAGAGGCGCATCAGCGCCTGCTGCGCGCAGACACTGTTCGGGTTGTCTTCCGTACCAATGCGCTGCGAGGTGCCGTCCGGACCCAGTTGCCAGGCGTCCAGGCTGTCGTACAGGTAGGGCGTCAGGCCCTCGTCGATCACGCGCTGACGCAGCTTCGCATCGGTGATCGGCCACGCCACCTCGATGCGTCTCAGCATGTTGCGCGCCATCCAGTCGGCGCTCGACAGGTAGAGCGCCTCCTGCTCGTCCTTGCCCCAGCGGAAATAGAAGATCCGCGAGTGCTCCAGGAATCGACCCACCACCGAGCGCACCAGGATGTTGTCCGTCTCGCCCGGCAGACCCGGCGGCAGCATGCAGGCGCCGCGCACGATCAGGTCGATCTTCGCCCCGGCCTTGCCCGCACGGATCAGGCCGTTGATCAGCTCGGCATCGGTCAGCGCATTGATCTTCAGCACCACGCGCGCGGTCTCGCCGCGCTTCGCGGCTTCCTCGACCTGCGTCAGCAACTCGCACATGGTGCGGTGCAGGTTGAACGGCGCCAGCAACAACTTCTTCGGCGCCTTGAACTTGGACAAGGAGGCCAATTGGCTGAACACCAGGTCCATGTCGGCCGTGATCTCCGAATCGGCCGTCAGATAACCGAGGTCGGTATAGAAGCGCGCCGTCTTCGGGTTGTAGTTGCCGGTCGACAGATGCCCGTAACGACGCAGCTTGCCGCCCTCACGGCGCGTGATCAGCATCAGCTTGGCGTGCGTCTTCAGGCCGACGATGCCGTACACCACCTGCGCGCCGACGGCTTCCAGCCGTTCCGCCCAGTTGATGTTGGCCTCTTCATCGAAGCGCGCCTTCAGCTCGACGACCGCCAGCACTTCCTTGCCGCGCCGCGCCGCCTCGATCAGCAGGTCCGCCAGCACCGACTGGCTGCCGGTGCGGTAGATCGTCTGCTTGATGGCCAGCACGTCCGGATCCTCGACCGCCTCGCGCAGCAGCTGCACCACCGGGTCGAAGCTCTCGAACGGGTGATGCAGCATCACGTCGCCCTTGGTCCGCAGCTTGTCGAAGATCGACTTGCCGCGCGGCAGCCGGCCTTTCGGCCAGCTCGGCTCGTAGGGCTGGAAGCGCAGGTCGTCGGCGTCGGTCTGGTCGATCAACTCGTTCAGGCGCACCAGGTTCACCGGCCCGTTGACGCGGTACAGCGCCGCCTCCGGCAGGTCGAACTGCTCAAGCAGGAAACGCGACAGCTCCTCGGGGCAGGTGTTGACGACTTCCAGCCGCACAGCGCGTCCGAAGTGGCGCGTGGTCAGGCCGGAGCGCAGCGCGTGGCGCAGGTTGGCGATCTCTTCCTCGTCGACCTCCAGGTCCGAGTCGCGCGTGACGCGGAACTGGGAGAAGGCCTCGACATGGCGCCCCGGGAACAGTTCTTCCAGATGAGCACGGATGACGCTGGTCAGCAGCACGAAGCTCTGCTTGCCGCCGCTGATGACGGACGGCACCTTGATGACGCGTGGCAGCACGCGCGGCACCTTGACGATGGCGATGCGGTTGTCGCGGCCCAAGGCGTCCTTGCCCGACAGCCGGGCGATGAAGTGCAGCGACTTGTTGCCGACCTGCGGGAACGGGTGCGCCGGATCCAGGCCCACCGGGACCAGCAGCGGACGCACCTCGCGCTCGAAGAACTTGGCGACCCACGCGCGGATCTCGTCGGTGCGGTCGGCGTGGTTCAGGATCTGGATGTTGTGCTCGCGCAGCGCGGGCATGACCTGGTCGTTGAAGATCGCGTACTGCTCGTCGATCAAGTCGTGGGCGGCACGGCCGACGCGCTCGACGTCGCGCGGCGTCACCAGCCCGCTGCCGTCGCGCTGCACGTCCAGCATGTCGGCGAAACGCACCTCGAAGAACTCGTCGAGGTTGCTGGACACGATGCAGATGTAGCGCAGCCGCTCCAGCAGCGGCACGTCGACGCGCTGGGCCTGGGCCAGGACGCGCCGGTTGAACTCGAGGATCGCGTTTTCGCGGTTGAGCAGCGGGACGTCAGGCAATGTCATGGACTGATTCTATGAAGCTGTCATGACAGTCCAATGACCCTCTTTCGGGCGGGTTTCGCCCGCTTTCTCGCTTCTGCTTCCCGCTTCCGGACTCCCGCTCCGGGATTCCCGTTTCCCTCTCCGCCGGTCTGGCCGATCAGGCCGGCTGGCGCATCGCGGCGGCCAGCGCCTCCGCGGTGCCCTGCTCGGTGACCCGGCGCTGGCGCTCCGCCCAGTCCAGGATCTCGAGGTGGCCGTCCGCGTGCTCGACCAGCGCGGTGAGGCTCTCGACCCAGTCGCCGTCGTTGGCGTAGGTGATGCCGTCGATGTCGCGCAGCTCGGCGTGGTGGATGTGGCCGCAGACGACGCCTTGCACGCCGCGCTTGCGGGCCTCGCGGGCCAGCGCCTGCTCGAACTCGCCGATGAACGAGACCGCGCGCTTGACCTTGAGCTTGAGGTACTTGCTCAGGCTCCAGTAGGGCAGGCCCATGCGCGCGCGCAGCGAGTTGAGGTGGCGGTTCAGCTTCAGCGTGAATTCATAGAGGGTGTCGCCCAGATGGGCGAGCCACTTCGCATGCTGGATGACGCCGTCGAACAAGTCGCCGTGCGTGACCCAGAACTTGCGGCCGTCGGCGGTCTCGTGGATCCACTCGTGCGCGACCTCGATGCCGCCGAAGCTGTGCTGCAGGTACTTGCGGGCGAATTCATCGTGGTTGCCCGGCACGTAGATCACGCGCGTGCCCTTGCGCGCCTTGCGCAGCAGCTTCTGGACGACGTCGTTGTGCTCCTGCGGCCAGTACCAGCTGCGGCGCAGCTGCCAGCCGTCGACGATGTCGCCGACGAGGAAGAGCTGCTCGCACTCGACCTCGCGCAGGAACTCGAGCAGCGCCCGGGCCTGGCAGCCCGGCGTGCCCAGGTGCAGATCCGAGATCCACACCGTGCGCACGCGGATGGAGCCACCATCCTCCGCCTCGGCCACAGGCGGTTCGTTCGAAAGAGCGGCGGCCATGAGGGTGTCGGTCAGCATGGCCCCACAGGTTGCCGACCCTGGATGAAAGCTTGATGACCGGACCGCCGATAATCCCCCGCCATGCATTTGATGATCCCCTTTGCCAGTTCGCTGGACCCTCATTTCGAGGGCGCCCTGCGCGAACTGGAGCTGCCTCACCTGAGCCGCCTGCTCGGGTTGCTGGCCCCGGTGGAGGACGTCGGCGACGCCGACGAGAGCTCCCCCCTCCCCCCGCACGAGCACTTCCTGGCGCGCCGCCGCGGCGTCGCCGACGACCATCCCCCGATCGCCGCCTGGCGCGTACGCGCCGCCGGGCAGGATCCCGCCGGCGCCGCCTGGGCGCTGCTGACGCCCGCCCATTTCGCGATCGGCACCGAGGGCGTCACCGCGCTCGGTCCCGAGACGCTCGATCTCGATGAAGCTGAATCGCGCGCCTTCCTCGACGCGCTGACGACCGCCCTGTTCCCCGCCGCCGAGGGTTGGCGGACCGCCTGGCTGTCGACCGGCGAGTGGGCGATCGCCCATGACGAGCTCGACGGCCTGGAGGCCGCCAGCGCGGATCGCGTGCTCAACCGCGGCGTCGAGACCTGGTACCCGCGCGCCCGCCGCCTGCGCACGCTGCTCAACGAGGCGCAGATGCTGCTGCACGACCACCCGCTCAACCAGGCGCGCGAGCAACGCAACCGCCGTCCGCTGAACGCCGTCTGGATCGGCGGCGGCGCCCGTGAGCGCGGCAACGCCTTGCCGGCCGACCTCGTCGTCGACGACCGCCTGCGCGCGCCGATGCTGACCGGCGACCTCTACAGCTGGAGCGAGGGCTGGAAGGCGCTGGACCAGGGTCCGATCGCACAGGCCCTGAACGCCGCACGCGCGGGCGAGCCGGTCTCGCTGACCTTGAGCGGCGAGCGCCTGGCCCGCACCTGGAGACGCCAGCACGTCAGCGGCTGGCAGCGTCTGAAGGAAAAGTTCTCAGCGCCGAGCGCCTCGGTCGCCACCGCCCTGGAGCCTCTGTGAGCAGTCCCCGCCTCCTGACCCGCGACGTCCCGCCGGACTCCGCCCATGCGTTGCAGGAAGCCGGTTTCTCGCCGCTGCTGTCGCGCCTCTTCGCGGCGCGGGGCGTGCTCTCGCGCGACGAGCTCGACCCCGACCTCAAGCATCTGCTGCCGCCCGAGGGTCCGCTGGGGATGCTGGGCATCGACAAGGCCGCGGTGCTGCTGGCCGACGCGATCACCGCGGGCGAGCGCATCTGCATCGTGGCGGACTACGACTGCGACGGCGCCACCGCCTGCGCGGTGATGCTGCGCGGCCTCGCGCTGCTCGGCGCGAAGCCGGGCACGGTCAGCTACGTCGTGCCCGACCGCGCGGTGCACGGCTACGGCCTGACGCCGACCATCGTCGAACTGGCGCTGAAGCACGAGCCCCAGTTGCTGGTGACCGTCGACAACGGCATCGCCAGTCACGCCGGCGTGGCCTTCGCGCGGGCGCTCGGCCTGAAGGTCCTGGTCACCGACCATCACCTGCCCGCGGTCACCGCCGACGGTCAACCGACCGTGCCCGACGCCGACGCGCTGGTGAATCCCAACCAGCCGGGCTGCCCCTTCCCCGGCAAGAGCCTGGCCGGTGTCGGCGTCGCCTTCTACGTGCTGACGGTGCTGCGCGGCGAACTGCGCCGCCGCGGCGCCTTCGGCGCCCCGGGCGATAGCGCGCCGCCTCGACTGGACGGGCTGCTCGACCTGGTCGCGCTGGGCACCGTCGCCGACGTGGTGCGACTCGACGCCAACAACCGCCGCCTGGTGGCGCAGGGCCTGCGACGGATGCGCGCCGGCCGCATGCAGCCGGGCGTGCAGGCGCTCTTCACCGCGGCGAGCCGTGACTCCTCGCGCGCCAACAGCTTCGACCTCGGTTTCGCCTTGGGACCGCGCATCAACGCCGCCGGCCGCCTCGACGACATGACGCTGGGCATCACCTGCCTGACGACGGACGACAGCGAACAGGCGCTCGCCCTCGCGCGCGAGCTCGACCGCATCAACCGCGAGCGTCGCGAGATCGAGGCCGGCATGCAGGAGCAGGCGCTCGCGCTGCTCGACAGACTGATGACGGATCCGCGCCTGGATGGCGCGCCGCCGCCCGCACTGGCGCTGTTCGACGCCGACTTCCATGAAGGCGTCGTCGGCATCGTGGCCTCGCGGATCAAGGACCGGTTGCATCGCCCCGTCTTCGTCTTCGCCGAGGGTGCGGACGGTCAGCTCAAGGGCTCGGGCCGCTCCATCCCCGGCTTCCACCTGCGCGATGCGCTGGACCTCGTGTCCAAGCGCCATCCCGAGCTGCTGAAAAAATTCGGCGGTCACGCGATGGCGGCGGGGTGCACGCTGGCGCCCGGCGGCGTCGACGCCTTCCGCACCGCTTTCGAAGACGTCGCCCGCGAGTGGCTGGACGAGGCCTCGCTCACCCGCACACTGCGCACCGACGGCCCGCTGCCGCCGGAGGCCTTCTGCGCCGAGACGGTCCAGGAACTGGAAGCGCAGGTCTGGGGCCAGGCCTTCGAGGCGCCCCTCTTCTGCGACCGCATGCAGGTCGTGAACCAGCGCATCGTCGGCGAGCGCCACCTCAAGCTTCGCCTTCGCCAGGGCGCCTGGATCCGCGACGCCATCTGGTTCGGCCACACCGAGCCGTTGCCCGAGCAGGTGACGCTGGCCTACCGGCTCAGCCTCGACGAGTTCCAGGGGCAGCAGCGCGTGCAGATGGTCGTGGAGGCGATGGCGGAATAGTGCGCCGGGGCGCTCAGCCGAGCAGCTGCTTGCGCACCCACTCCACGATCGCCTGAGCCGGCATCGCGCCGGACTCGCGGGCGATCTCCTGCCCGTCGAGGAACAGCAGCATCGTGGGGATGCTGCGGATGCCGTAACGCGCGCTCTGCTGCGGCGCGGCTTCGGTGTCGAGCTTGACGAAGCGCACCTCGGGCAACATCTCCGCGGCCTCCTCGAACTGCGGCGTCATCATCCGACACGGGCCGCACCACTCCGCCCAGCAGTCGACGACGACCGGCAGTTCGGTGCCGGCGATGAACCTGTCGAACACCTCCGGCGTCAGGTCCACGGCCTGCGCCTGCATCAGCGGCGTGCCGCAGCGGCCGCAATCGGGGGCCTCGCCCAGGCGCTCGCGCGGGACGCGGTTCTTCGCGCCGCAGGACGGGCAGACGATGTGGAGGCTGACGGCGGCGGGGTGATCGGTGTCCATGGCGGTCTCGTGTCGGAAGAGCCGGTGCGATCTACCGGCGGGCAAGCCATGTTCCCTGCTTCGCGCCGGATCGCCAAGCGCACCTTCACCCGGCCCTCGCCTCGCCGTCTTCTCGCCCTGGCCTGGCCTCTCTCCTCGCCTCGCTCCTCACCGGCATGGCCGGAGGTACGACGATTGCCACCCTGCCTTCAACGACAACTCTGCTGAAGGAATCGGGATGACCGCCTACAAGGACGATGGAAAGCTCTGGGTGCTGGTGGCCGACGAGGGCGTGGCGCGTCTGCTGAAGCTGCCGGAGGAAGGCGGCGACCTGGAGGACGTCACGACGCTGACCGACGCCGCCGCCCATGCGAACAATGCCGACCTGCGACGCGACGCCGAAGGCCGCCGCGGCAACAACGTGACCTCGTCGGCGGGCGTGGATGCGTCGCACCAGGAAGCCATCGGCTTCGCCGCGCGCGTCGCGAAGACGCTGGACGACGGCTACAACAACGGCGAGGTGACGCAGTTGCATGTCGTCGCCGCGCCGCGTTTCCTCGGCCTGCTGCGCAAGGCCCTGAGCCCGCAAATCACCAAGCTGGTCATCGCCGAAACCAACGTCGACGTCGTCCACGAAAGCCTGGGCGCGCTGACGACCCGCCTGTTCCCGGAGCGGGACTTCAGCAAGCAGAAGCCGTGAGGTGCTTCACACCTGACCCCTGCTGTAACAGTTTGTCAAATCGATGACATAGAGGCCACCCAGAATGGGGACACCACGCGGCGCTCCGTCCGCCGTGGTTCCTCCCCATGCCGACCACCCATCTGCAACCGCCCGACCCGCTGAGCATCGCCCTGTCCGCCATCATTCGCGACGGCGCGCTGGACATCCACTTCCAACCGCTGGTCGAGGTCGAGCGGGCGAACATCCTGGGCTACGAAGCCCTGACGCGCGGGCCGGCGGACACGCCCCTGCATTCGCCGCTGGTGCTGTTCGAGACCGCCGCGCGGCTGGGCCGGCTCGTGGAACTGGAGCGCCTGGTCGTGCGCCGCGCGCTGCGCCGCTTCAAGGAGCTCAAGCTCCCCGGCCAGCTCTTCCTGAACCTCACCGCCGACACGCTGCTCGCCACCAGCGACCGCGGCGCGCTGATCGCCCGCGAGTTCGCGCAGCTCGACCTGCCCGCGTCGCGCGTGGTCATCGAACTGACCGAGACCCGGCCCATCCTCGAGCCCGAACGCCTGCAGGACAGCATGCGCAGCCTGCGCGAGCTCGGCTTCGTCGTCGCGCTGGACGACCTCGGCGAAGGCTTCGCCAGCCTGAAGCGCTGGATGGACATCCGCCCGGACTTCGTCAAGATCGACCGGCACTTCATCGACGGCATCGCGCAGGACCCGCTCAAGCAGCAGTTCGTGCGCTCCATCCTCGAGATGGCCGCCACCTCCGGCTGCACCGTCGTCGCCGAAGGCCTCGAGCAGCTCAGCGATCTGACCGTGCTGCGCCGCCTGGGCGTGCCGGTCTGCCAGGGTTACCTGCTCGCCCGCCCGAGCGCCGCCCCGCGCGCCGCGCTGCGCGCCGAGGTGGACGCGCTGCTCGCGCCCGAGCACCGCCGCCGCAACGCCGACTGGATGCGCCTGCCGCCTGACGCGATCACCACCGCCGCGCAACTGGCCCGCCGCAGCCACACGGTCACGCCCAAGCTCAACTGCCAGACGGTCGCCGACATGTTCCAGCGCGACGAGCAGCTGTTCTCCATGCCGGTGCTGGACGACTCGAACCGCCCGATCGGCATCCTGCGTTCGCTGCAGGTGCTCAAGCGCAGCGCCGAGCGCTACTTCATGGACATCCACGAGAAGCGCTCCTGCACCGCGCTGATGGACCCGCAGCCGCTGATCTTCGACGCCAGCACCTCGCTGCGCGAGATGAGCGACGCGATATCCAGCCTGGACGACCGGCTGATGGTCGACGGCTTCATCGTCACCCGCAACGGCGAGTACTTCGGCACCGGCCGCAGCACCGACCTGCTCAAGGCCGTGTCCGACCTGCAGGTGCACAGCGCGCGGTACGCCAATCCGCTGACGCTGATGCCGGGCAACGTGCCGACCGACCAGCACCTGGACGCCCTGCTGCACGAGGCGCGCGAGTTCGTCGTCGTCGCCTGGGACATCGACCACTTCAAGCCCTTCAACGACGTCTACGGCTACGCGGCTGGCGACGACATCATCAAGCTCTGCGCGCAGATCCTGCAGGACGCCGCCGACCCGTCGCTGGACTTCGTCGGCCACATCGGCGGCGACGACTTCGTGATGGTGCTGGGTTCCCCCGACTGGACCGCCCGCGTCACCCGCGTCTGCCGCGAGTTCGACCGCCAGATCCGCCCCTTCTTCTCCGCCGAACACCAGGCGCTGGGCGGCTACGTGACGTTGAACCGCCAGAACCAGGAATCCTTCAATCCGCTGCCGACGCTCAGCGCCGGCGTGATCCAGGTGCAGCCCGGCGCGTTCGAGAGCGTGCGCGCGCTGTCGGCCGCGCTGGCCGAGCCCAAACACGTCGCCAAGTGCGGCACCGGACCCAGCCGCTACTTCGTCGACCGCCGTCGATCCAGCACCGGCGTCACGGACATGGCGCCGCTCCTAGAATCGACGGGGTGAACACCCCTTCCTCCGCTTCACCGATCCCACCGGCTCCGCCGGAATCCTCCGCCCGCACCGATGCGCTGCCAGGCGCTGCGCCTGCGTCCGGGCGGATCGCGCTGCATGCGCAGACGAATGCGGACCTCCATTGCCACTCGACCGTCTCCGACGGCACACTGCCGCCGGAAGCCCTGGCGGCGCGCGCCAAGGCCAACGGCGTCGAGCTCTGGGCGCTGACGGACCACGACGAGGTCGGCGGCCAGACGCGCGCGATGGCGGCGGCGAAGGCGGCGGGGCTGCCCTACCTGACCGGGGTCGAGATCTCCGTGACCTTCGCGGGCAAGGTCGTGCACATCGTGGGACTGGGCTTCGACCATGAAGATCCCCGCATGGAGACCGGCCTGCGGGCCACGCGCGGCGGCCGCGGCGCGCGGGCGAAGGAAATGTCCGACGACCTGGCCCGGGCCGGCATCCACGGCGCCTATGAAGGGGCGCTCAAGTTCGCCGGCAATCCGGAACTGATCTCCCGCACCCACTTCGCGCGTTTCCTGGTGGAGACCGGCCAGTGCTCGGATGTGCCCGAGGTCTTCCGCCGCTACCTCACCGAAGGCAAGCCCGGCTATGTGCCGCACCGCTGGGCGGCGCTGCGCGACGCGGTCGGCTGGATCGTCGACGCGGGCGGCCTGGCCGTCATCGCGCATCCGGGCCGCTACGGTTTCACGCCGACCGAGGAATACGCGCTGATCACCGAATTCATCGCGCACGGCGGACGCGGCATCGAAGTCGTCACCGGCAGCCACACCGCCTCGGACATGATCCAGTACACCGACACGGCGCTCGAATTCGACCTGCTCGCGTCGCGGGGCTCGGACTTCCACAGCCCCGAAGAAAGCCGCGTCGATGTCGGCAAGCTCGACCAGCATCTCTCCGGCCGGTTGAAACCGGTGTGGGATGTGCTCGAACACCGCATCCACTGGCCGGCCTGATCCCGCGCCTGCTGCGGACCTCCGCGGATCGCTTCGGATCGACGGCCATCGCGTCAGGAATCTCAGGAACCATCCGCCGGCGAAGACCGGCTCCTTGATCGGCTCGCACGCCGATTGCCCCAGGTGAGGACCATGGCCCAGATCTTCGAAGTCCATCCCGACAACCCGCAGGCCCGCTTCCTGCGCCAGGCGGCGCAGATCCTGAGCCAGGGCGGCATCGGCGCGATCCCGACCGACTCCAGCTACGCGCTGGTCTGCCAGCTCGACGACAAGGCCGCCGCCGAGGCGCTGCGCCGCATCCGCGGCGTCGACGACAAGCACCACATGACCCTGCTGTGCCGCGACCTCAGCGAGCTGGGCAGCTACGCGCGCGTCGACAACAAGCAGTACCGGATGATCAAGACGGCCACGCCCGGGCCGTTCACCTTCATCCTGGAGGCGACCAAGGAAGTGCCGCGGCGCCTGTCGCACCCGTCGCGCCGCACCATCGGCCTGCGCGTGCCGGACCACCGCGTCACGCAGGACCTGCTGGCGCTGATCGGCGGTCCGCTGCTGGCCACCACGCTGATCCCGCCCGGCGAGCACGAGCCGATCAACGACCCCGAAGAGATCACCGCCCGCTACGACAAGCTGATCCAGCTGATCATCGACGCCGGCGCCTGCCCGATGAAGCCGACCACCGTCGTCGACCTCACGGCGGAGCCGCCGGTGCTGGTGCGCCGCGGCTGCGGCGATCCGGCCTGCCTGGGGCTGGAACTCGAAGAGGCCGAAGCCGACGAGTGATTCGGGCCCGGGCCGGCGCCGGGCATCGCGATCGGGTTCGAGTCCCGTTCGAGGCACCACCACTGTTATCCGTGCTATCCCGCTGAGTCCTGCCGATAGGCTCAGTTTCATAGGGGCGGCAGGGGCTTCGAGTCTTGAAGTCGTCCTGCCGAGTCCTGCCGTCAACTGCGCTA
>NZ_DASVNZ010000365.1:0-17036 GCF_036486225.1 Roseateles sp.
CCCCACCGCCGCCTCCGCCGGAACTCTCGCCCGGCGAGAAGGCGATGCGCGCCGGCGATGCGCATGAGCGCGGGGGCCGACTGGACAAGGCGCTGGAGGAGTTCCGCCGCGCCGAGGCCGCCGACCAGCCGGGCGCCGGCGCCAAGATCGAGGCCGTCCGCAAGAAGCAGATCGCCAAGGCCACGCTGAGCGCGCGCACCGCGTTCGCCAAGCAGGACCTGGCCGGCGCGATCAAGGGCTGGGACAACGTCCTGCAGCTCGATCCGGACAATGAGCTCGCCAAGCTGGAACGCCAGAAGGCCGTCACGCTGAAGGCGAAGGCCGATCAGCTGAAGTGACCGGTCGACGATGACCCCCTGCGAAGAGGCGCCCCGGGCGCCTCTTCGCATTTGATGCCCCTCTCATGGACGCCCGCGCCCCTCGCAACTTCGCCATCGACTGCCTGCGCGGCGTGGCCATCCTGCTGGTCGTCGTGCATCACCTGGCGCTGCCGTTCCGGCTGCCGCTCGCGCCCAGCCTGCTCGGCCCGTGGGTGCCCAAGCGCCTGATCGACGCCCTCAGCTTCAACGGCTACGAGGCCGTCTTCCTGTTCTTCGTGATCTCGGGCTTCCTGATCACGACGCGCATCCTCGAGCGCCACGGCGATCTGCGGCGCGTCGATCTGGGCGCCTTCTACCTGGCCCGCGCGCGTCGCATCCTGCCGCTGCTGCTGGTCGTGCTGGGCGTGCTGACGCTGCTCGCAGCGCTCGGCGTGCCCGACTTTGCGCCGTCGTCCCGGCAGTCCATCGGCGGGCTGCTGGGCTCGGCGCTCACCTTCACCTTCAACTGGTATGAAGGCCGCACCGGCTGGGCCCCGGCCGCGTGGGACGTGCTGTGGTCGCTGTCGATCGAGGAGGTCTTCTACGTCGCCTTCCCGCTGCTGTGCCTGGCCTTGCCGCGCCCCTTGCTCGTCGTCGCGCTCGCGGTGCTGGCGCTGAGCCTGCTGCCCTTGCGCGCGCTGGTGCCCATCAGCAACGAGGTCTGGTGGGAGAAGGCCTATCTGCCCGGTATGTCCGCCATCGCCTGGGGCGTGCTGGCGGCCCTCGCCGCCCGGCGCTGGCGACCGGCGCCGCGTGACGCGCGGGCGCTCGCGATCTTCGGTGGCTTCTGCGTGCTGCTCGTGATCGGCTGGGGCGATCTCGTCCACCGCCACCTCTTCAAGAGCGGCATGTACGGCCTGTGCCTGGGCACCTGCGCGATGCTGATCGCGTTCCGGGCGCATGCACCAGCGCCAGCGCCTCGCCGGGGCCTGGGCTGGCTCGCGCGCATGGGCAGGCTCAGCTACGAGCTCTACCTCACGCACATGCTCGTCGTGCTGGCGACGGTGGCGCTGTACCGCGCGACCTGGGGCCAGGCGCAGACCTGGACCTTCGTCGTCTACCTGCCCGCCGTGGCGGTCTGCGTGCTGCTGGCCGCGACGGTGGAGCGCGTCATGACGCGCGCGCTCTCAGCCTTGAGACGTCCCGCATCGGCGGATCGCCGAACAGGCGCCGGTACTCCCGGTTGAACTGGGTCGCGCTCTCGTAACCCACCCGGTACGCCGCGGTGCTGGCGTCGATCGCTTCCGTCAGCAGCAGACGGCGCGCTTCATGGAGCCGGATCTGCTTCTGATACTGCAGCGGACTCAGGCGTGTCATCGCCTGGAAGTGGCGATGCAGCGTGGAGACACCCATCGCCGCCATCTCGGCCAGATCCTCCACGCGCACGGTCTCCGCGTGGTGCTCGCGCAGCCAGGCGATGACGCTCGCGACCCGGCTGGATTGCGAGCCCAGCACGGCGATCTGGCGCAGGTGCACGCCCGACGGGCCCAGCAGCAGGTGGTACAGGATCTCTTTGAGCACCAGGCGGCCGAGGACGGGGATGTCCCTCGGCCGGTCCCCGAGTTCGGCCAGACGGGCGATCGCGTCGAGCAGCGGCGCCGTCACCGTGCCGACCGTCATGCCCGGGCCTGCCGGATCGACGGGGATCCCATGGAGGTCGACCTCCGCCGCCATCTCGCGCACGACGGTCAGGTCCAGCCGCAGCATGATCGACAGGAAGGGCTGGACCTCGTTCCCGTCCAGGACCTGGGCGATGGTCGGCAGATCGACCGAGGTCAGCATGAAACGGCCTGCGCCGTACTCGAAGGTCTCGGTGCCCAGCACCACCCGTTTGCGTCCCTGCACGACCAGCGAAAGACTGGGTTCATAGAGCACGGACACCGGCGGGCAGAAGGCGTCGCGACGGTGGAAGGACAGCCCGGGCACGCCGTCATCCACATCGCCTGCATCGGGCAAGCTGCGAAGGATGCGTCGGGCCAGGCGCGCGCGCGGGTCCGCCGGCGGCTCGTCGGTGAGCGGCCCTTGCGGGTGCGAGGAAGGGAGCGCGGAAGAGAGCGCGGACGGATGCGGGAGCGACATGGTTGGCATGGTGCCGCCCGCCTCAGAGCGCGGCAAGGCTTGGCCGGTCGAGGGAGAGGAACGGGCAAGAGTCCGGAAGGATCGAGCTAACGGCGCCGGTACGCCGGACGGGACGATGCAGGTCTCCCTTTCCTCCATGAATGGACCTTCCATGCACACGATCGGATATGCCGCGCAGGATGCGCACAGCCCGCTGGCTCCCTTCAACTTCGAACGCCGCGAGCTGCGCGCCAACGACGTCGCCCTCGAGGTCCTCTACTGCGGCGTCTGCCACTCCGACCTGCACCAGACCCGCGACGACTGGAAGGACTGGGGTCCCACGCGCTACCCCTGCATCCCCGGACATGAAGTCATCGGGCGCGTCGTCGCGGTGGGCAGCGGCGTGCACCGCCACGCGGTCGGCGACGCGGTCGCCGTCGGCACCATGGTCGACAGCTGTCAGCACTGCGACCAGTGCCATCGCGGCGAGGAGCAGCTCTGCCGCGAGTTCCCCACGGTCACCTACAACGGCCAGGACCGGATCGACGGCACGACGACCTTCGGCGGCTACGCGAAACACCTGGTCGTCCGCGAGGAGTTCGTGCTCAAGGTGCCAGCCGGGCTGGACGCCTCGCGCGCGGGTCCGCTGCTCTGCGCGGGCATCACGGTCTATTCGCCGCTGCGCCAGTGGAACGTCGGGCCGGGCAGCCGGGTCGGCGTGATCGGCATCGGCGGCCTCGGTCACCTGGCCGTGCGACTCGCGGTGGGACTCGGCGCGACGGTGACCGTGCTCACCCGGTCCGAGGCCAAGGCCGCCGAGGCGCACGCGCTGGGCGCGGATCGCGTCCTGGTGTCCACCTCCGCGCCGGCCATGGCCGCCGCGACGTCCGCCTTCGACCTGCTCATCGACACGATCCCCGTGCCGCACGACCTCTCGCCGTACCTGGGCCTGCTCGACGTGGAGGGCGTGCTGGTGATCGTCGGCAATCTCGGCGACATGGCGGGTTTCAGCTCGCTGCCCCTGGTCATCGGCCGTCGCCGGATCACCGGCTCGCCCGCCGGCGGCATCGCGCAGACACAGGAGATGCTCGACTTCTGCGCCCGCAAGAACATCCTGCCGGACTGCGAGTTGATCGCCATCGACACCATCAACGAGGCCTTCGAGCGCATGGAGCGCGGCGATGTCCGCTACCGGTTCGTGATCGACATGGCGACGCTGACGCACGGATGAGTTGGAAAACTGTATATTCATACAGTATTCAATCTCTCCGGCAGTTCATGGACCTCTCCCGCAAGCTCGCCATCCTGGCGGACGCCGCCAAGTACGACGCTTCCTGCGCCTCGAGCGGCACCGATCAGCGCGACTCCCGCGGCGGGACCGGCATCGGTTCGACCGAAGGCATGGGCATCTGCCACAGCTATGCGCCGGACGGCCGCTGCATCTCGCTGCTGAAGATCCTGCTGACCAACCATTGCCAGTACGACTGCCTGTACTGCGTGAACCGGTCGACGAGCAACGTCCCGCGCGCGAAGTTCAGCGTCGAGGAGGTGGTCGCGCTGACGCTGGACTTCTACCGGCGCAACACCATCGAGGGGCTCTTCCTCAGCAGCGGCATCATCAAGAGCCCGGACTTCACGATGGAGCAGGTGGTGCGCGTCGCGCAGGTGCTGCGCGAGGAGCACGACTTCCGCGGCTACATCCACCTGAAGACCATCCCCGATGCCAGCGAGGAACTGCTGCGGCGCGCCGGCCGCTACGCCGACCGCCTCAGCATCAACGTGGAGCTGCCGACCGAACAGGGTCTGAAGGCGCTGGCGCCCGAGAAGGACACCGCCGCCATCCACCGTTCGATGAGCCGCTTGAAGCTGCACATCGACGATTCGAAAGACGCGCAGAGGACGGCGGCGGCGACCCCGATCCGCGTGATCCCCGGCGCCGCCGCGCGTCCGGCCAGACCGCCCCGCTTCGCCCCCGCGGGCCAGAGCACGCAGATGATCGTCGGCGCCGACGCCAGCGACGATCGCAGCATCCTGCGCAGCAGCGCCGCGCTGTACGGGCGCTTCCGGATGCGGCGCGTCTACTACTCGGCCTTCAGCCCGATCCCCGATGCCGCGCGGGCGCTGCCGCTCCAGGCGCCGCCGCTGGTGCGCGAGCATCGGCTCTACCAGGCCGACTGGCTGATGCGCTTCTACGGCTTCGACCACGAGGAGATCGTCGACGACGGCACCGGCCTGCTGCGACTCGACGTCGATCCCAAGCACGCCTGGGCGCTCGCCCATCCGGAGCGCTTCCCGGTCGACCTCAACCAGGCGCCGCGCGAGCTGCTGCTGCGGGTGCCGGGGCTGGGCGTGGGCTCGGTCGACAAGCTGCTCGCCGCGCGCGTCGCGCGCCGCCTGAGGGCCGAGGATCTGCGGCAGCTGAAGCTGCCCACGCGCAAGGTGCTTCCCTTCGTGATCGTCGACGGTCATCGACCCAGTGCGGCGACGGCGTCCACGATGCCCGGTGCGGCCGCCGTCGCCGCCGGGCCCGCGACAACCGGGATGTCCGCGCCGACGCAGATGGGGCTGTTCTGATGATCCGCGTCCAACTCGACGGCCCCATCGACGTCGATGGATTCCGCCGGGCGGCGAAACGGCTGATGGCCGGCGGCGTCGCCCCCGACGATGTCGCATGGGTCACCGGAGACGACGGCGACGCGCTGTGGACGGATGAAGCCCTGGACAGCGCAGCGGCTGTCGAGTCCGAGCCGCTCACAGGGGCTGCGCCATCGACGTTCACGGTGCCGGCGGCGTTCCTGTCGCTGTGCCGCACCGCCCTGCTCCACGCCGAGCCCCAGCGCTTCACGCTGCTGTACCGCATGCTGGTCCGCCTGAAGACCGAGTCGGGCTACTGGCGCGACACGCTGGACCCGGATCGCCGCCGCGCAGAACGCCTAGAACGCGAGGTGCGGCACGAGATCCACAAGACGCATGCGTTCGTCCGTTTCGTGCCCATCGAGGATGTCGACGGCGAGCGTCTGGTCGCCTGGTTCGAACCGACGCATCACACGCTCGAGGCCGCAGCACCCTTCTTCGCCCGGCGTTTCGCGAACCTGCGATGGACGATCCTCTCGCCGCGTTGCTCGGTCTCCTGGGACGGCACGGCGTTGCAGATCGGCCCCGGCGGCCGGCGCGAGGACGCGCCCCCGCAGGACGCGGGTGCGGAACTCTGGCTGACCTACTACCGCAGCATCTTCAACCCGGCGCGGCTGAAGGTCGCGATGATGGAACGCGAGATGCCGCGCCGCTACTGGGCCAACCTGCCGGAAGCCGTGCTGATCGCGCCGCTGGTCGCGCAGGCCGGTGACCGCGTTCAGACCATGCTGGCCGAGGGTCCGACCGCGCCTCGCCGCATCCGCGAGATCGAACGTCCCCGCCCTGCCAGCACGGCCACGCCGGCCAGCAGCATCGCCCAGGTCGAGGGCTCCGGCGCCGGCGACGGCACGGCGGACAGCGCGTAGTTGAAGCCCGACGCCGACGTCACCGCGTAGTCGACCACGCGGCCGTACCAGTCGGTCACCTGCGAGATGCCGCCCCAGTAGATCGTCGGCGCATCGGCGGTCATCGTCCCCGTCGCCGACGGCCCGATCGCGTTCAGGCGGCTGTTCATCTCCAGGTAGAAGTCCATGTCCATCGCGCGGCCGGCGCTGATCGCCGCCGCGAAGGTGTAGACCGCGTAGACGTTCCCGATCGCGCCGACATTCCAGTGGCTGGCGGTCGCGACGCTGCCGTCGTGGGTCAGCGTCGTCGTGCTGTCCCAGCTCGTGGTGTAGAACCCGTCGAGCTGGTGGACGAAGGTCCAGTCCAGCGAGCCCGCCTGCGCACCGCCACTCTGGCCGCCCGGGCCGCTCGAACCGTCGGCGCCACGCGTCATCGACGCCGACGTGCCGCCGGCGATCACGATGTTGTAGTGGATGACCAACGCGTTGTCGGAGCCGCCGTCCTTGCGGCTGAAGGTCAGCGCATCGGTCTGGTAGGCCGACAGCGACGCCGACGACGTTCCGCTTCCCGAGACGCTGGCCGCGAGGCTGCCTGACAGATGGCCCGGTCCCAGCCGCGTCGACGCCGACGTCGCCGAGTGGAACGGGTCGCCCGACGCATCGATGCCGCTCTCGCTCGCCGAGGCATCCAACCATCCGGGCTGGCCGCTGTTCGCGTGTCCATCGGAGGCATTGCCGGCCCGGACGTCGATCTTCTGCATCGGACCGCCGGGAGGATTGAACTGGGCCTGGGCGCCAGGGACGGCCGCCGCAAAGGCTGCGACGAGGACTGCGGCAAGGAGAAGCGGTTTCATGGAGAAGTTGCCTTGGAAGACGTGCCGGGCACGAGAAGGACAACGCGAGCAAACGAGGCGCCCATCGCGGGGTTGCCGCTGTCCCGGACTCCGGGGGCGCCGAACGGCGCTGCAGGAAAAACGAATGGCCCGGGCGCCGCGTCGCGGGATAAGAACGTCGCTTGCCCCTTCATCTCACGCTTTCAAGGAGAACCCCATGGAAACGCAGGAACTGCATCGCGGACGCCTCATCGACCACCTCCAGCTCGTCGTGCGGGACCTGCCCGCGAGCCGGAAGTTCTACGAGGCGATCCTGCCGCCGCTGGGCGTGCCGATCGGCGGCTCGGGCGAGGACTACTTCTGGGCCGACGAGCTGTTCGTGTCGACGGCGGACAGCCAGGCTGCGCAAGGGCACCTGACGGGTCGCCATCACCTGGCCTTCCAGGCCAGGGACCGCGCGGCGGTGGACGCCTTCCACAAGACCGCGCTGGCCAACGGCGGCACCGACAACGGCGCGCCCGGCGAGCGGCCCTACCACCCCGGCTACTACGCGGCCTTCGTGCTCGACCCCGACGGCAACAACATCGAGGCCGTCTTCCACGGCGAGGCCAGGCGCAGCGCGGACTCGGTCAAGGTGACGTTCTGAGCGCAGCCCAGGCCGTCACTTCTTGTCCACCTTGTTCTTCGCCGTCGCCGCTGCTGCGGCTGCCGGCGTGGGCGCGGGGGACTTCGCCGCCGACTCGTCGATCAGCTGCCGCATCATCGCCGTCGCCCGCGCGTTCTTCGGGTCCACGCGCAGGCACTTCTGCAGCACCATGATCGCGCCGGACTTGTCGATCACGGCGAGCTTCTCGGCCTTGCGCACGTAGAGATCAGCCAGCAGCCGTTTCGCCGACGGATCGTTGCGGTCCTGCGGCGCGCGCTTCTCCAGCAGCCGGATCGGTTCGTCCACCTCGCCTTGCGCGGCCAGCATGGCGATGTGCTCCAGCTCGTTGCGGTCCGGCCCCGCGGCAGCGGCGGCGGTCTGGGCCGACTCCTTCGCCGGAGCGCCCGAGGTCGAGGCCTGCGCCTTCGCGGTGGCCGCCGGCTTCGCCGCGACCGGCGGCGGCGCGGCCTTGCGCAGCGTCACGCGCGCGGGCTTGCCGAGGTAGCTCTTCTGGTTGCGTTCCTTCTCGAGCGCACGCAGCGCATCGGCGGCGGCCTCGTTGTCCGGTTGCAGCGCCAGCGCGCCCAGGTACTGCGTGGTCGCGCCGTCCAGGTCGCCGCGCTTGTGCGCAGCCTTGGCCTTGTCCAGCCGCTCGGTCACGCCGCTGTCGATCTGCTGGCGCGTCGCGGCCAGGCTGTCGCGGTAGCCGGCGTTCTCCGGACGCAGGACCGTCAGCGCTTCCCAGGTCCAGGCGGCGTCGGCCAACTGGCCGTCCTTCACCTGCTCCTGCGCGCGCTGGACCTGCGCCAGCTCGAACGCCGACGGCGGGCTGCCCGCGCTGCCTTCCGGGTTGCGCAACGCGCCGGGGCCGCCGGTACAGGCCGCCAGCGCGGCGGCCATCACCAGGGCCAGTGCAACGGCCGCCCTCATGGGGTCGGTCCGATGCGTCGGCTGGTCTGCAGCCGGGCCTTGAAGGCCTCGAGGTCGTGGTCGCCGAAGATCATCGTGCGGCGCAGCATCAGCGGCTGCGCGTAGAAGGCGTTGCCGCCCGGGTTGACGGTCACCGCAAGGGTGTATTTCTGGCGCGTCAGCGCGTCCAGCACGAGTTCGTTGGCGTCGCCGTAGGGATAGGCGTAGTGGCGCACCTGGCCCGCCGTGCCGAGCTTCTGCTCGATCAGGTCGCGCGGGCCGGCGGTCTCGGTGTCGAGGTTGCGCTTGTAGCGCTCCTCGTTCTCGCCGGTGGTGCGCTCGATCAGGTTGCGGTGCGACTTCGAATGCGACTGGATGTCCATCAGCCCCGAGGACTGCATCTCCGCCAGCTGCGGCCAGCTCACCGCGTCGCCGCCCGCGCCGACGAAGTCGGTGTAGACGAACATCGTCGCCGGCAGGCCGAGCTTGCGCAGCACCGGATAGGCCAGCTTGTAGACCGACTCGTAGCCGTCGTCGAAGGTGATCACCACGGCCTTGGGCGGCAGCGGTTCCTTGCCGTCGAGGTAACCGGCGAGCTGCGACAGCTTGACCACGCGGTAGTCGTTCTTCGCCAGCCACTCCATCTGCGCGGCGAAGTTGCCCTGGGACACGGCCATCTTCCCGCCCACCGTGCCGAGCCGGTGGTAGCAGAGGATGGGCACCGTCTGCAGCTGACCCGAGCGCACGCCCAGCGGGCTCATCGGCTTGAGCGGCACGATCAGCGGCTGTCCGGGCTCGGCCTTGGTCGCGCCGCTGTTGGCCTCGCTGAGCTGCCAGTCGCGGTCCTCGCTGCCCAGCAGCCGGCCCGCGATGCCGCGCAGCGATTCACCGGCCACCGGCACGTAGATCAGCAGCCGGTCGCTGCGCGCGACGATCTCGCCGTTGGCCGCCGTCGAGGGCGCCTTGACCGGCGCGGGCTCGTTGAGCGGCGGCGTCGCGGTCGGCGTCGTGACGCAACCGGTCAGCGCGAGCACCGCGGCAACGACAGCGCCCGCCATGACAACGCCGCCGAACATCGGACGACGCGGTCGGACTCCCTCTCCCGCTTGCGGGAGAGGGAGGGGGTGAGGGCCAGCGGCCGGCGAAGTACCACCTGCCATGAATCCATTCAACACGGGCATCAGGCGGCTCCCGGCGTGGACGGCGGGACGGGCGGCGCGGGCTGCGTCTGCTCATCCGAAGGCGCGGCGGCCTCCGGCGCCTTGGCTTCAGGCTCGGAAGCCTGCGCGGTTTGCGCCGTCTGCGCGGCCTGCTGCCGCGCCGCCGCCAGCGCACCGGACTTGCGTCCGATCGTCGTCGGCGCTTCCGCCTTGGCGGCGGAGGCCGCCAGCGCCTGTTTGTCCTGCAGCGCCTGCGCCATGCGGTCGAAGGCGGCGTAGAGCAGGCCGAATTCGTCCTTGCGCTGCTCGCGGATGCGGAAGTCGACGCGGCCGCGGCCGATCTCGTCGAGCGCCTCCACGACCAGCTTGATGGGCCGCGAGAACCAGTTGGCGACGAAGAACATCGCGATCGCGACGGCCAGCACCGTCGTCACCGCGAGCACCGCCATCAGCGTGCGCGACAGCCGCGCCACGCTCTCCAGCGGACGCTCCGGCAGGCCCAGCGCGACGCGCCCGACGGTCTTGTCCTGGAAGGTGATCGGCGAGTCGAAGCCGAGGATCGCCGCGCCGCCGGCCGCGTGATACCGCGTGCGCTTGACGGCGCCCTGCTCGCCCAGCGTCTCGCCCGGCGGCGCCTGGTAGGGCTTGCCGACGGTCTCGGGCAGGCTGGACGCCGCGACCACGCCGGCGCGGTCGACGACGGTGACGCTCTCGAAGTCGCCCGTCTTCATGATCTCCTGCAGCGAGACGTCGACGGAGACCCAGTCCTCGCCGAGCGCGGCGGTGGCGTTCTGCGCGGCGATGAAGCGCGACAGCGCGGTGCCGTAGTCGGCCACCTGCTGCATCAGCGCGGCGTTCTGGCGCTGGCTGATGATGGAGCCGCTCACCGCCATCACGATGGCGACGATGCCGGCCATCATCGCGGCCCACTTCACGCGCAGCGGGATCAGCTTGGCGCGGCCCTTGTTGCGCGCCTCCTCGTCGATCTCGCCCAGCACCTTGACCAGCGCCTCGGCCAGCTCGGCGCCGGTCTGAAAGCGGTTCTCGGGCGCCTTGGCCAGGCAGCGGTCGACGACGCGGCGCAGCGACGCGGGGATCTCCGGACGCAGCTTGTTCAGCGGCGTCGGGTCGTCCTTGGCGATCTTGAGCGCCAGGTTCACGACGCTGTCGCCGGTGAACGGGCGCACGCCGGTGAGCATCTGGTACAGCACGATGCCGACCGAGAACAGGTCCGAGCGGCCGTCGATCTTCTCGCCGTTCATCTGCTCGGGGGCCATGTATTGCGGCGTGCCGAGCACGTCGCCGACGCGGGTGCGCTGCTCCCCCTTGGTCGACTCCATGTGGGCGATGCCGAAGTCCATCACCTTGATGTCGAGCGTGCCGCGCACGCGGGCGATGTTGCCGGGCTTGATGTCGCGGTGGACGATGCCGCGCTTGTGCGCGTAGTCGAGCGCGCGGGCCAGCTGGATGGCCATCACGACGGTGTCGCGGATGGCCAGCGGCGTGCCGGGCTCGAGCAGGTCGGCCAGGGGTTCGCCGTCCAGCAGTTCCATGGCCATGTAGGGCCGGCCGTCGACCTCGCCCACGTCGTGCACGGTGACGATGTTGGGATGCGACAGGCTGCCGGAGGCGCGTGCCTCGCGCAGGAAGCGGGCGTGGTATTCCTCGTCCTCGCACAGCGAGGCGTGCAGGAACTTGATCGCCACGTCGCGGCCGATGCTGGGGTCGTGGGCCTTGAACACGCTGGCCATGCCGCCGCGTCCGATGCGGTCCAGCACCTGGAAGCGGCCGACCTGGCGCACCGGGGCCTCGTTGCTGGCGACCTTGGCGGCGAGGGAGCCGCCCGGCAGCGTGCCGGTGGACGGCTTGGGATCGGGCACCGGCGGCATCGCGCGCAGCGCCGCCACGGCGGCGGCGGCATCGGGATCGAAGACGGTCTCGGCGAATTCGGAAGCACCGAACTCGGACTCTTCGGCCTCGACGGGCGGCGGCGCCACGCGGGGCGCAACCGGAGCAGCGACCGGAGTGGCAACCGGCGCCGCGACCGCCGGTGCCGCAGGCGGCGCCACGGGAGGCTTGACTGGCGCGGTATCGACCGCCGCCGGCGGGGTCGCGAGCAGCTTGGACGCGGGCACGATCACGGTCTCGTTGCCGGTGGCGGCGGAATCGGCGACGGGCGTGGCGGGCGGTGTCGGCTCGGCCGGCGGGGAAGGCCTGGTCACGGGATTCAGAACGGCGGCGGGGGCGATCACGGTCTCATTGCCGGTGGCCGAGATCGTGTCCACCGGCGAAGCGACGGGCACGTCGGGCGTGGAGGCGTCCTCCACCGGCGCGACGGGCGCGGTCGGCGGCACAGCATTCGCCTGCGGCTTGAGCAGGGCGGCGGGCGCGATGACGGTGTGGTCGGTGTCGACGGGGATGTCGGCCGGCTTGCGGCTGGCGCGCATCGAGAAGGTGTCGGGGAACGTGGGATCGATGAAGCTGATCTCGCGCTCATGCTGGACGGTCTCGGGGCCGTCGTCGTGCGGGGACTCGACCTCCGGCGCGGCAGGCGGCGCGGCGCGGTTGGCGGCGGTGTTCGGCGGCATGCGGTCCAGCGGCGCGCCGGCCGGCACGATGCGTGTCGCGTCCGGATCGAGCGTGGGATCGTCGGCCGCCGCCGGCACGTTGCCCGGCTTGGCCGAGCGGGGATTACCTTCTTTTCGTGACATCGAACGCCTCGCCGCGGCGAGGATCGCCGCCCAATGCGCATCGTCCCTGTCACGGGGATCGGGGGCAATGAACGAAAGTCACCCGAGGGCGGTACCTGAAGTGGGCTACGCAGACGCCGGCCCGCCGGGAGGCAGGACGCTGGCGCCCGGCAGGCCGGCAGACCGGCGCGCCGCCGTTGCGCCTATTCGACCGACACCGACTCGATGCAACCGTGAAGTCGCTGGAAGTGCGCCATCTGGTTGATCACCGCCCGGAACGCGCCTTCGTCGCCTTCCCAGGTATCGAAGCTCGCGATGAGCACTCGGGCGCCCGCGCGGGTCACCTCAGGGCAGTCATGGGCGTTGTAGCCGGGAGGGTCGCTGTCCTTGAAGAACCCCCCGGTGGCAGTTTCCAGCCACGCGTTCATCGCCGCCTCGATCTCGCCGCGGACCGCCTTGGGCACGCCCTTGGTGAAGGTGACCTCCACGTTCGCATCATCCGATGCGCTTTCCTCGTGGGACAGATCGAAATCCGCGCTGGTATCGGTCTCCGGATAGGGCGCCGCGATCAGGTCCTTCTCGGAGCGGGCCGCGCCCTTGTAGCCCGGCTGCTCCAGCCGGAACTCCAGCAAGGCTGCAGACAACTTGCTGAAGGCGCTGAGCAATCCCAGCAGCACGCGCCAGGCGACGGCCGGCACCGCATCGAGTTGCAGCGCCACGATCGCCGTCTGCCCGTCCGCAGAGAACGACACGCCTTGCACGCTCAACTTGGCATCGTCCCGTCCCGGCGACAGGCCTTGCGTGCTGACCAGGACGGCGAGGTGCTCGAACAGTTGGCCGATCAAGGGCTCGATCACCTTGGGCAGCGGTTTCTGGGCCACCAGGGTGACCGTCAGAGGGCCCTCCCCTTTGGCGGGATCAAACAAGCACACCACCTTCATTTCAACTCCTCGAATCAAATCGATCACGCCAGATCAGGAAGGCCTCTTCATCCATTCCGCCAGGCAATTGCTCGGGGACCGTCAACCAGTCTCGCAGCCAGCTCTGCAGTTGCGCCAAGCCATGAACATCTTCGTCCCTGTTGCGATCGCCGAGCGTGGGCTCAGCCGACACCTTCACCAGCCGCTCCATCGTCTCCGGTCCAGACTGCGCAGGCACCTCGTTCCACGACGCAGGCAGGAGATTCAACCATGACGCGGAAGTGAAGCTGGGCACGTCGCTGTTCATCACCTCGTCGAAGTCCCGATGAACCAGGCCCCGGTAGCGCCCGCACCAGGCACGCATCGTCCGGTCCCGCTCCGGTGCAACCCTGCGGATGTCGTACTCGATTGCGAACCCGGCGCTGCCCCAGGCATCCGGCAATGCGGCGGACAGTCCCCGGAAGACGCGTTCCAACTCGGCCGGGCGCCGTAATCCGAATTCCACGGGCCAGGTCAAGCGGAGCGCGGCGACGCCCTTTCTCTGCCACTGACCGGGCACATGCCAACGCATCGACCACGGCCCCACGGTGTCGGGCGATGCGCCCGACGTGAGTTCGACGTGCAGGGCCCGCCGATCATCGATGGCGTCGGCCACCCAGTCTTCGGCAACGCTGGCGCCAAACTCCGGGCTGGCACGCGCGTGGACCATCGGATCGACCCGGAAGTGCGTCAGATGGCGGCTCAACGCCGCGAATGACTGACCGTAGAGCAACACCAGGGATTCGTCGGACAGCGCGTCGCCATCGAAATGGAGCATCAACTCCGTCACCGGCAGCGCCAGCGTCCCCGCTTCGCCCCGGTGGATCGGGTAGGTCTGATCGTCCATCACCGACCGCTGGCGCGCCAGCCCTGCTTCTTGCCTCCCGGGCATCGGCACACGTCCTCGTCGATGGTCTTGACCTTCCCATCGCTGTCCAGCCGCGGGTAGTACGCCTTCTGGTGCGGCGACAAGGTGTCCAACTTGCCCTTGAACGCCGTGAACTTGCAATCGAAGGCCTTCATGTCGGGGATCTTTCCGATCGTCAGATCAGGGAAGCCGACGGTGCCCTTGAACGGCTTGATCTTCTTGAGCACGCGGGCGAGGGCAAGCCCCCCCTCCATCTTCGGAACCGTCGCCCCGCCCGGCAGGCCTGCCGCCGCCTCGAGCAGCCCGGCAGCCGGTTCACCCAGCGTCTTCAGCAGCGCACGGAACGTGTCTCCCGTGAGCAGTTGCGGCGCCTGCTTCAGACTGCGCGGGAAGAAATAGGTCTCCTCGAGGGCCGTGCCCTTGACGCGCTTGCCCAGCAATTCCCCGAACCGGGCCGTTGCACTGCCGCGCCCCTTCACAGCCGTGTTCTTCGGATCCAGATGTTCCTTCTGCGCCTGGCAGAAAGCCTCGCAGATCGCCCGCGCGTCCTGCTCCGACAGGCCCAGGTCCTGCGCAATCTGCTGCATCACGCCCGCGAGGTTCGCCGCGTTCTCGTGGTTGTGGAACATCTTGTCCATCAACCGGGCGCAGTTCTTCCCGTTCATCTTCGTGTCGAAGGAGTACAGGATCCAGGTCGCCTCCTTCATGAAGGTGCTGGACTTGACCCCGCCGGCCACGCCCGGGTTGTCGCCGTTGGACAACGCGAACTTCGAGCCCTTGATGGCCGCCATGGCCTTGTCGCCCTTCACGGTCGTCGTGCCGTCGGACAGCGTGATCGACTGGGCGATGTTGGGATACGGGATCGGCACAGGGCCGCCGGGGCTCGGTGTCTTGCAGACGTCGGGGATGGTCGCGACGCTGATGCCGTTGCTGAACTTGTGCACCAGCGAGTTGACGGTCCCGTTGACCTTGATGCTGACCGGCATGTCTCAGTCCCCCCCGCCCAGCCGTTGCAGCAGCCGCTGCTGCCGCCACGCCGGCGCATCGACCGGGAACAGCGGCGTGCCCGGCCGCAGCAGGCACAGGTGCAGCGCCGCGAGCGCCCTCGCCCGCTGCCGGCCAGCGTGCAGCACGCGCAGGCAGTGCACTTCGCTGAGCGGCTGGCCAAGGAAGAGCCGTCCATCGGGCGACAGCGTCGGCAACCGAGACTGGTGCGCCAGCCACCAGGCCCGCACCTGCTCGACATGCGGCCATGGCAGCGCGACGTCCACCGGCACCTCGACGTCGTCGTCCTCCGGGTCTTCGTTGGGGCCTTCCTCGTGGTCCTCCGGCGGTGGGGCCTCAAGGCCGTCCGTGTTGACGTCGGCGCCGGCGATCAGGCAGAAGGCCTCGAGCGCGATGCGCGCCGACGCCGGCTTGGTCATCTGGTCGATCAGCCAGGGCACGTAGCGCAGTTGGCCGGACAGTCCCGCGCCGATGATGCGCAGCCGCGCCGCGCCGGCCATCGACTCCGCCTCCACCAGCAGGCGATGCCCTTCCGCCACCGGCAGCGACAGCACCGCCAGCCGGAACGCATCCATCTGCCGCGTGCCGGGCCGCAGCGCCGCGCCCGTCAGCGCGGCCAGCGCCTTGCCGCGGTCGCCCAGCAGCACGCCGGACCACAGCGCCCAGTAGCGCGGCTCACTCTTCTCGTCGCCGATCAGGCCGAGCACCGGCTCCAGTCCCTCGACGCGCCCCAGCTCGCCCGCCAGCCGCAGCGCCCGCGCGCGTTCACCGGCGTTGGTCGAGCGCATCGACACCGACCAGCGCTCGCCCGCGTCCAGCCGGTGCGCGCCGTAGGCCTCCAACGTCAGGCGACGGCTGAGCGAGTCGTCGGCCGGCATCAGCGCCTCGGCCTTCAGCGCCTCGTTGGCGCCGACCCAGCCCAGCGCCGACGCCAGGCCGGGCGCGGCCTCGGGCGCCTCCTTGGCGCGCCGCACCAGCGGCAGCCAGTCGTCCGTCCGCCCGTTGAGCGCCAGTACCCCGGCGACGAAGAAGTCCTCCGCGCAGTCGTTGACCAGCGCCGCCTGGCACGGCGGCCAGGCGTCATCGCCGGCCTCGACCAGCCCGTCGAGCTGTGCGGCCAGTTGCTCGTCGAGGTCGGCGAACTGCTGCGGTGAGTAGTGCGGCGCGTCCAGCGCGTCGCGCCGCTGCGTCCACAGGAAGGCGGCCTCGTCGCGGTAGGTCTCGATCGGGTCGGTACTCACCGGCGCCGGAAGACCGGGCTCGAAACGGGCGTTGTCCATGGTCATGCCCGCACCGCCACGTCGGCGCGGATCACCGCGGCGCCGCGGCCGCCGCCGTCCGAGCTGCCCCACAGCAGCGTCAGCGGCCCCTTCGCATGGCCCTTGCGGCCGGCCGACGCCGCCAGCAGCAGATGCAGCGGCAGGCCCGCCGCGCCCACGTCGCCCCAGCAGTCCGCCGGCGCGAGGAAATCCGTCGGATCGCGCAGCCGGTCGCGCACGCGCAACCCGCAGAAACCGTATTCATCGGCGCGATACGCCTCGCCGTTCATGTCGCAGACCACGTTGTCGATCACACCTTCTCCGGGCACTTCATCCAGCGCGCGGCGCAGCGCCTGCGTCAGGCCTTCGCCGATGCAGACCTCGCCGCTCTTGTTCAATTTCGATTCGCGGCCCAGGCCGACCGCGAGCACATCGGCCCAGCCGCCCGACGACGCCGCCGCGGGCGCCACCAGCAGCGCGCCGGCCGCCTCGCCCGGGATGAACCCCCAGGCGTTGTTCAAGGGTCCGGCGCCGTGCAGTTGCTCCTCGGCCTCCAGCCATTCGAGCGTCTCCGGCGCGAGGTACGAGTCCACACCCGCGACGACGACGGCGTCGACCTGTCCGGCGCGCAGCCAGACGCGCGCCTGGTCGAGCGCTTCAAAGCCGCCCGCATGGCCGCTGGCGAAAAGCTGGAAAGGACCGAGACGCGCGCCCAGGCGATCGCGACACAGCTTGCGCACAGCCTCGATTGCGCCGGCCTCGCCGTCGGCGCCGCCCGGACGCGCCGGCGGCCAGGCGACGGCGACACCGA
>NZ_DASVNZ010000390.1:0-10572 GCF_036486225.1 Roseateles sp.
CAGAAGAACGCCGCGATGGTCGAGCAGAGCACCGCGTCGGCCAAGGCGCTGCAGGACGAGGCGGCGCATCTGAACAACGCGGTGCGGGCCTTCGTACTTTGACGGCCGGGGTCTTCGCAACTCACCAGGGAGTTTTCGATGAACGACCGGATGCACGACCGCGCGCCTGCGGGTGATTCGTCCACGCGGTGGCGACCCGAGGTGCTCGCCTTCATCGAGGCGCACCGTCTCGACGGCCATCGCAGCGCGCGGCTGGATCCGCTCGGCGTCTCGCGCCCGGCGGATCCGACGCTGCTGGACCCGCAACGCTTCGGACTCAATCCCGGCGACTGGCTCTCGCCCCGGGGCACGCCGCTGTGGAGCGCCCGCACCGTCGCCGATCTCGACCGCGCGCTGAAGGCGATCTACTGCGGCGGTCTGGCGCTGGACGCCAGTGCGGTGCGCGACGCGTCGCGGCGCGACTGGCTCCATCACGCGATGGAGTCCGCGCCACCGGGCGCGGGCGGTGCCACCGAACGGCTTGCGCTGCTTGACCGGCTCATCCGCGCGCAGGGCTGGGAGGAACATGTCGCCCAGGCCTTCCCGCATGCGAAGCGTTTCTCGCTCGAAGGCAACGAAACGCTGATCCCGCTGCTGGACGCGCTCTGCGAGCAGGCGGCGGGCCACGGCGTGCGGCGCATCTTCCTCGGCATGCCGCACCGCGGCCGCGTCAACGTGCTGGTCAATCTGATGGGTGTCCCGCCCGCGCGCGTGCTCGATTTCTTCGACCCGAAGTCGCCGCATCCCGAGCGGCACACCGACCTCATCTACCACCTCGGCGGCGAGCGCGAACTCGACACGCCGCAGGGCCGTCTGACGCTGACCTTGGCGCACAACCCGTCGCACCTGCAGAGCGTTCATCCCGTGCTCACGGGTCTCGCGCGCGCCTGCCAGGACGCGCTCAGCCGCGAGCGCGCGGACCAGGACGGCCGGCGGCTCGTGCTGCCGCTGATGCTGCACGGCGACGCGGCCTTCGCCGGGCAGGGCGTCGTGATGGAGACGCTGATGCTGGGCGGCAAGCCCGGCTATACCGTCGGCGGCACGGTGCACGTGATCATCAACAACCAGGTCGGCTTCACCGAGCCGAACCCGATGAGCGCCTGGCCGGCGCAGTACTGCACCGACGTCACGCGCATGGTCGACGCGCCGGTCCTGCGCGTGAACGCCGACGAGCCCGAGCAGGCCCTGCGCGCCGCCGCGATCGCGCTGGACTGGCGGGCGCGCTTCGGATCCGACATCGTCATCGACCTGATCGGTTATCGCCGCCTCGGTCATTCGGAGAGCGACGTCCCGGCGCTCACGCGGCCGCGCATCCACGCGCTGATGCAGACGCACCCGACCATCGTCGACCGCTACGCCGCCGCGCTGCGCGCCGACCGCGTCCTGCCGCCGGACACGGACATGGCCTCGCACCTCACGCGCAGCCGCGTGCGGGCACACCAGGCGTTCTCCGATCCGGCGATGCCCGATTCGGACGACACGCCGTCACCGCTGCGCCGTCCCGGCGAGGTGCCGGCGATCGACGCGGCCGGGTTGCAGGCGCTGGTCGATCCGATGACGCGACTCCCCGCGGGCTTCGAGCCGCACACGATGGTGCGCACGCTGACGGATCACTGGCGTCGCATGGCCGGACTGGCCGATCCGCCGCTGCGTGCCGACTGGTGCTTCGCCGAGAACCTCGCCTACGCGACCATCCTTCAAGGCGGGCTCAACGTCCGCATCTCCGGCATGGACGTGCGGCGCGGTACCTTCCTGCATCGGCAGGCGGTGTGGACCTCGCAGGCAACTGCACCGACGGGCGAGGGCGTGCCGACGGAGTTCGTGCCGCTGCGGCAGATCGGTGGTGGCGTCGATGCCGGTCACGAACGGGGAACAGCGCGCGACGCAGGTCCCGGCGACCCGTCGCGCGGGCGCTTCGACATCTTCAACTCCCCCCTGTCCGAGGAGGCGGTGCTCGGTTTCGAATACGGCTACAGCGTCGGCGCACGGCGCACGCTGACGGTGTGGGAGGCGCAGTTCGGCGACTTCGTCAACGGCGCGCAGGTCTTCGTCGACCAGTACATCAGCTCCGGCGAGGAGAAGTGGGGCGACACCTCCTCGCTGGTGATGCTGCTGCCGCACGGCAACGAGGGCATCGGGCCGGATCATTCGAGCGGCTACCTGAGCCGCTTCCTGCAGCTGTGCGGCGAGGACAACCTGCGCGTGGCCTGTCCCTCGACGGCGGCGCAGTGGTTCCACCTGCTGCGCCGGCAGGCCTTCGACACCTTGCGCAAGCCGCTGGTCGTGATGTCGCCCAAGGGCACGCTGTATCACGAGAAGGCCTCGCACGCGGAGATCGCGGATCTGACGGAGGGCCGCTTCCAGACGGTCATCGACGACGCCGCCGTCGAACGTCCGGCGCAGGTCGAGCGCCTGCTGCTGTGCAGCGGCAAGGTGCATCACGACCTGGATCGCGGCCGACGTTCGGTGGCGCGCGCGGACCTGGCGCTCGCCCGCATCGAGCAGTTCTATCCCTTCCCGACGGAGGAACTGACCCTGCTCTTCGCGCGCTACCCGGCCCTGGTCGAGATCACCTGGGTGCAGGAGGAGCATCGCCAGCAGGGCGCGTGGTCCTTCATCCGCGAGCAGATGGACACGATCCTGCCGCAGCATGTGCAGCTGCGCTGCGTGGCGCGCCGAGCGAACGGCTCCGGCGCCACCTCCTCCCACGCGATCCATCAACTGGAGCAGATGGAACTGGTCGCCCGAGCCCTGGGCGAAGCCTGACCCCTCCCGGGGTCAGAAAGTCCCCAGGCCCGGGGTCAGCGGGTGCGGGTGGGGCCGGAATGCTTCTGGGGGTTCCCGGAGGGATGCCCCCTGATGCGTGGAGTGCCCGCGCCAGGCCGGGCGCAGTTGGGCGGTCTCCCTCACTGCCCCAGGGAGTCCGTCCGTCGCCGGCTCGACCCGCTGCCCCGTCCTTGCGCCTGGGGCCGTCCCGGTTGGAGGATCTCGATCGCATGGCAAGCCGCCTCGGTGGCGTAGGTGAGGGCTTCGTTCTCCGTCGCCCACGCCGAGTCCGACACCGGATGGACGACATCCTGATCCGGGGCGGCTCCGAGATCGTTCCCGAAGGCATCGTTGGCGGCCGCCCCGCCGGGAGCCAGGCCGTGGTCGGCCGCGTCGTTGCGGCGCCGGCCGGCGTCGAGCAGCTGATAGCTGCCGGTGAAGGCGCCTCCGGCCGCGGGGGTCGATTCGACGCGGTAGGTGACGCCGCGGTACTGTCCGTCGCGTTGCATGCGGGTTCTCCCTGGGCTGCGATGTTGCGAAAGCGGCAATTCCCACGCCCGGCGGGGCGGCACTATGTCGCGCCGATGAAGGACGCGGGGACGATCCGTCGGACGGCACCGGTGTCATGACGGACGGCGTCCGGCCGGGCTTTGCAGTTGTGACAACATCCACGACTTCAGCCTGATTTCGACTGCCGATCTTGGATGCCCTGCTCGCCCGCCTGACGTCGACCGTCCCCGTCGCCCGCAACCTGGAACAGCTGACCCGCCCGCTGCTGGACATGCTGGGCACGGTCACCGGCCTGGAGTCGACCTACCTCACCACCATCGACCTGCGTGCCGGGGAACAGCACGTGCTGCTGGCCCGCAACGCCGGCACGATGAC
Source organism: Roseateles sp. (assembly GCF_036486225.1). Lineage (GTDB taxonomy): Bacteria > Pseudomonadota > Gammaproteobacteria > Burkholderiales > Burkholderiaceae_C > Roseateles. The sequence continues at coordinate 3,691 of NZ_DASVNZ010000390.1, forward strand.
CATCCCGGAAGGCCTGACCGTCGCCTGGTCGGACACGCTGTGCAAGCGGGCGCTCGACGCCGGCCGCATGGCCACGAGCGACGTGGCCGAGTGCTGGGGCGACTCCGACGCCGCGCGTCAGCTCGGCATCCAGACCTATGTGAGCGCCCCCGTGCGCGACGACGGCGGCGAGCTGCTGGGCACGCTGTGCGCGGCCAGCGCGGAACGCCGCTCGATCAGCCCCGAGGCGCAGTCCATCCTGCGGTTGTTCTCGACACTGGTGAGCCAGTTCCTGCAGCGCGAGCGGCTGGTGGCCGACCTCCGCGCCGCGAACGAGCAGCTGGCGACCTTCGCCCTGACCGATGTACTGACCGGGTTGCCGAACCGCCGCGCGCTCTTCGACGAGCTGCAGCGCGAGCTGGCGCGCGCGACCCGCGACGGCCACTGCGTGCTGCTGGGCTGCATCGACCTGGACGGCTTCAAGTCGGTCAACGACCAGCTCGGCCACCATCGCGGCGACCTGTTCCTGCGCGAGATCGCCCAGCGCCTGTCGCTGGAGCTGCGCGGCTCGGACATGCTCGCGCGGGTCGGCGGGGATGAGTTCATCGTCGTCGGTCCGGGCGTGAGCCTGGGCGGACTGCCGCGTTCGCAAGGACCCGTGGTGGAACGCGGCGAACCGGCCCAGGCCGCGCGCACGCTGGAACAGCGCGCCGCGCTGGCGAGCGTCGGCCGTTTCGACCTCGACGGTCACGCGCTGCAGTACGCGGGCGCGAGTGTGGGCGTCGTGGCGCTGGACCCGGCCGGCCTCAGCGTGGAGCAGGCGCTGCACCTGGCCGACCAGCGCATGTACGACGTCAAGCGCGCGCGTCGGCGCAGCATCGTCATGCCGGCGGTCCTGGCGCAGGCCGCGGACTGAGCCGGGGGCCGGCCATGACCGGCGCCGGTCATGCCGACCGCGCCGATTGCGCCGATCGCGCCGCGGCCACGCCGGTCAGCGCGGCCGAGCGAGCAGCAGCTTCTCGATGAGCAGATCGACGTCCACCGGCTTGGCCAGGTGGTCGTCGAAGCCGGCGGCGATGGCCGCGTCGCGGTCCTGCAGCGTCGCCAGACCGGTCAGCGCGATGGCGTACAGCGGCGCCGCGGTGCCCAGCGAACGTTCGCGGGCGCGCAGCCGGCGGACCAGCGAATACCCGTCCGCGCCCGGCATCGCCACGTCGCTGACGAGCACGTGCGGCGGATGCTCCGACGCGGCCGCCACCAACTCCCATCCCTGCTCGACCGACCCCGCCGCGCGCACTTCCGCGCCGGCCAGTTCCAGCAGGTGCCGCAACGCGTCCAGCGCATGCGGGTCGTCGTCCACCAGCAGCACGCGCAGGCCGTGCAGGTCGGTGTCGGTGCTTTCGCGCGGCGCCGTCTCGGGCGTGTCCGAGACCAGTTCCACCGCGGGGAAACGCACCGTCAGGCGGGTGCCGCGGCCCTCGCCGTCGCTGTGCGCCGTCACCGTGCCGCCGTGCGCCAGCACCAGGTGCCGGACGATGGACAAGCCCAGTCCGAGCCCGCCGTACTCGCGCGTGCGGCTGATGTCGGCCTGCGTGAAGCGGTCGAACAGGCGCGGCAGCAGCTCCACCGCGACGCCGATGCCGTTGTCGACGACGGCCAGTTCCACCGTCGGTCCGATGCGGCTCAGCGACACCGTGATCCGGCCGTCGCGCGGCGTGAACTTCAGCGCGTTGCCGACCAGGTTGGCCACGATCTGCTGCATCCGGCGCTGGTCGCCCTGGATGCGGTGCGGCTGCTGCAGGCCGGTGCCGCTCAATGTCAGGCCCTTGGCTTCCGCCGCCGGCTGCAGACCGTCGACGACGCTGCGCACGCAGGCCGCGAGGTCCAGCGGCCGCATCTCCAGCGTCAGGTGGCCGGACGCGATGCGCGACACGTCCAGCAGGTCGTCGATCAGCTGCGCCTGCGCCTGGCAGTGCTTGAGGATGGTGGCGATGGCCCGCGTCGCGGTCGCCTCGCCCAGCGTGCCGCGTTCCTGCGACTGCTTCAGCACCGAGGCCCAGCCCGAGATCACGTTCAGCGGTGCGCGCAGTTCGTGCGAGACCATGCCGAGGAAGTCGTCCTTGGCGGTGTTGGCGCGCTCCGCGTCGTCGCGCGCGTGCTGCGCCGACTCCAGGGCGCAGCGCAGCTCATGGATGTCCTGGAAGGCGATCACGGCGCCGTCGATGCGTTCGTCCGCAGTGCGGTAGGCCCGCACGTTGATCAGCCACCAGCGGCCTTCGTTGTCCTGGTGTTCATGTTCGACCGGGGCCAGGCCTTGTACGGCAGCCTGCACCAACTGCTCCAGCTGGCCCACCGCGAAGCGCGAGGTGACGTTCACCGCCGGTTGCCCGATCGCCTGGCCCAGCGCCGCCGGATCGATGCCGAACAGCTGCGCCACCTGCGGCGAGGCGTGGCGCAGCCGCAACTGGCGGTCCAGCAGCACGACCGGCAGCGGGATGCCTTCGACCAGGTTGCTGAGGTCGTCGTTGACCAGATCCAGCTCGTCGTTGCGCGACTTGAGCTCCTCGTTCAGCGAGAGCAGCTCCTGGTTGGCCGACTCGAGCTCCTGCTTCGCACTCTGCAGCTCTTCGTTGGCGCTCTGCAGTTCCTCGTTGGTGCTGAGCATCTCCTCGTTGGCGGTGCGCAGCTCCTCGTTGGCCGATTCGAACTCGACGACCAGCGTGCGCAGTTGCGCCTGGGTCGCCTCGAGCTCGTCGGACAGGGTCGTGACCGTGCGCTCGAGTTCGTCGACGCGCGCGCGGGCGCCGCTGGGCGAGAACGGCGGCGTGGACAGCGCCGACGTGGCGTCGGCGACCGGTTCGTCGGGCTGCGGGGCGAGCGTGACCAGGAAATGCTGCAGCGCCTCGCCGGCTTCCAGCGGCAGGACCTCGAGCACGTAGCGCCTGTCGTTGAAGGCGACGCGTTCGCGCCGCACCGGCTGTCCGGTGCGCTTGGCCTCGACCAGCGCCGTGCGCACCGGCACGTTGAGCGCCGCGTTCAGCAGGCGCGGCAGCGCGAGCGTGGCCTCGCCGCTGGCCGGCGCGATGAAGGCGGAGACGTCGCCGCGGAACTGGACCACGTCGCCGCCCTGGCTGACGACGAATCCGGGCGGCACGTAACGCGCGAGCGCGACGCGGTTGGCGGCCTCGCTGACCAGGTCCGGCGGCGGCGCCTGCGGCACGCGCGGGGCGTCGCCGTCGCTGACCCAGGGGCGCAGCGCGTCGATCGGGAACAGCGGCCGGTGGCGGCGCGAGTTCGGCAGCTTGCGGTACAGGTGAGGCGCGCCGGCGTGTTCGAAGCCGTCGGCCACGGAAGCCGCCTCGGCGCGGCCCAGCAGCATGAAACCGTCGTTGCGGCAGGCGTAGTGCAGCACCTCGAAGACATGCTGCTGCGCTTCCTTGCGCAGGTAGATCAGCATGTTGCGGCAGCTGATCAGGCCCATGCCCGAGAACGGCGCATGCGTGAGCAGGTTGTGCCGCGCGAACACGCACATCTCGCGCAGGTCCTTGGCGACGAGGTAGCCGCCGGAGGTCGGCACGAAGGCGGTATCGCGGAAGGGCTGCGGCACGTTCTCCAGCGCGGCGGCGGAGTAGCGGCCGGCACGGGCGATCTCGATCGAGGCCTCGTTCAGGTCGGTGCCGAAGATCTGCACGCGGCGGTTGATGCCCTCGGCGTTCATCGCCTCCTTGAGCAGCATCGCGATCGTGTAGACCTCCTCGCCGCTGGAGCAGGCCGGCACCCAGATGCGGATCGGGTCGTGGCGCAGCGCCAGCAGCTTGGGCAGCACGACCTGGCGCAGCACGTTGACGAACTCCGCGTCGCGGAAGAACGCGGTGACGCCGATCAGCACGTCGTCGCGCAGCGCGGCGGCTTCGTAGGGATCGGTGCGCAGGAACTGCAGGTAGGCGCCGACGTCGCGGTCCTTCTGCAGCAGCACGCGGCGCAGGAAGCGGCGGCGCAGGTTGACGTCCTTGACGTAGCCCAGGTTGACGCCGGCCTTCTGCTGGACGATCGCCAGCGCGGTCTCCAGCGCGTCGACGTCCTGCGCCACGCCGGCGGAGCCGGGCAGGTCGCTCTCGTGGTGCGGCTGGCCGAAGCGGCGCAGCAGCGCGGCGGGGATGTCCTCCGGCGGCAGGACCTCGTCCACCAGGCCGGTGTTGATCGCCGCGACGGGCATGCCGTCGTGCGCGGCGGTGTTGGGCGCCTGCGCCAGCACGAAGCCGCCGGTGGCCTTCAGATCGACGATGCCGGCCGCGCCGTCCTGGCCGGTGCCCGACAGGATGACGACCGCGCCGTCGAGGTCCGGATCCTGCGCCAGCGAAGCCAGGAAGGCGTCGATCGGCAGGTGCAGGCCGGGCGTGCGGCGGGTCAGGCGGAAGTGGCCGTCCAGCGCCATCACGCCGGCGTTCTCCGGCATCACGTAGACGTGGCCGTGCAGGACCTTGGTGAGGTGCTCCAGACGCTCGACCGGGAGCGTCGTGCGGTCCCGCAGGACCTCGGGCAGCCGGGTCTCCTCGTTGGGGTCGAGGTGGGTGATGACCAGGACCGCGAAGCCCGGTTCGTTCGGTAGCGCACCGAGCACGGCGCCGAGCGCATCGATGCTGCCCGCCGAGCCGCCGAGCACCACCACCCGCAGGGGTTGTCGCTCCTCAGTGTCCACCCGCTATCCCGTTGTATTGATTGGAAAACTGCGGCGCAGTCTACCCCCGTCGGATGACCGGTCGGGCGCAAGGACTCTGGCCGCGCCGCGAACGCCCGAAGGGATACTGCGGCGCTCCGGCATCTCCGTCGATGCCCGCTCAGCTTCAACCGCCACTCCGCAGCCGCCGCCATGTCTCCGTCGATGTCCACCACGCCCTGGCAACACACGCACGTCTTCGACGAGGGCAATCCGCTCGCCGCCCGCAATACCCGATGGGCCGTGCTGCTGACCGTGCTGATGATGGTCGCGGAGATCGCCGGCGGTTATGTCTTCAACTCGATGGCGCTGCTGGCCGACGGCTGGCACATGAGCTCGCACGCGGTGGCGCTGGGCGTGTCGCTGCTGGCGTACGGCGCGGCGCGACGCTGGGCGAAGGACGGGCGCTTCGCCTTCGGTACCTGGAAGATCGAGGTCCTCGGCGGCTTCAGCAGCGCGCTGCTGCTGGTCGGCGTCGCGGGGCTGATGCTGTGGCAGTCGGTCGAACGGCTGATCGCGCCGACGCCCATCCACTACGACCAGGCCATCGCGGTCGCAGCGATCGGGCTGGTCGTCAACCTGGCCTGCGCATGGCTGCTGCGCGGCGAGCACCACCATCACGGACATGACCACGCACACGGTCACGGTCACCACGGTCACGGCCATGGGCATGACCACGGACACGCATCCGCACAGGCTCACGCCGCTGGACATGCGCATGATCGCGACGGCAGTCGCGGCCACGACGGCCATGCCGACCTGAACCTCCGTGCCGCCTACATGCATGTGCTGGCCGATGCGGCGACCTCGGTGCTGGCGATCGTGGCGCTGCTCGGCGGGCGGCTGTGGGGCGCGGATTGGCTGGACCCGGTGATGGGCATCGCCGGCGCGGTGCTGGTGGCGGTCTGGGCGCGCGGGCTGCTGCGCGACACCGGCCGCGTGCTGCTGGACGCGGAGATGGACGCGCCGGTGGTCGACGAGATCCGCGAGGTCATCGCCGCAGCGCCGTGGCCGGCGGCGATCGCCGACCTGCATGTGTGGCGCGTCGGCCGCGCGCAGTACGCCTGCATCGTCTCGCTGGTCACCGACAGCCCCGAGGCGCGGCCGGACGAGGTCCGCCGGCTGCTGGCCGTCCACGAGGAACTTGTCCACGTCACCGTCGAGATCAACCGCCCCGACCGGGCGACTGTCTGATCCACGCCGCGGACCTCGCCGGAGGGCCTCCGGCGCGCCGCCACAATTGCGGCCCATGAAAACCAACTACCTCCTCGCCGCCATCCTGGTCAGCAGCCTGATCGGCGCCTTCGTGGCCAACCGTTCGATGAAGACCGTCTGCGCGGTGGCCTCCGGCGCCATCGCGCTGTATGCGCTGCTGCGTCAGGTGATCTGACCTGCAGTGCGCTCTCTCCCGCTTTTGAAAGCCACGACGTCTCCCATCACTTCCATCAGATCGAAATGATCGATCTGATGAGCTCGCTGAGCCACTGCGCGTCGCCTACCGTCTGGCGCCTTCCCGACAGCCTTTCGTCACACCCCCTCCGGCATCCCCCCACGTCCACCCTATGGTGGGATGGCACTTGGGCCGACCCCCGCTGATAGTGGGAACTCGTCAGGAGAGGACCATGCGACCACGCTTCGCGCCACCCGCCGGGGAACCCGGCCACCCCTTCAGCAAAGCCATGCAGCTCATCCTGCGGCAGACCGAGGTGTTGCTGCAGCGGCGCATTCCGTTCAGCCCGTCCGGCTGGCCGATCGAGGATCCGCCCGCGCTGGAGGGCCTGGAGGTCACCGAGTCCACCTGGGACGAATGGACCGAGGCGATGGCGCATCAGAGCCGCGGCGCGTGACCTGACCCCGCTGGTGTCCATCCCGCGCCCATCCTGCACGCTCATCGCCCGGTTCCGTGCCGCCCCCGCGCGAACTTGAGCCGGCAATGCGGCGGAAAACTCCCCTAGTTCCTGCCCTCGGTGACGCAGTTCACCGAGTCCGCGACGACCGCTGAGTTCGACGCGCTCATCGCGGCATGCCGGGAGGTGGCCGCGGCGAAGAATCCGTTCACCCCAACGAACGAGAGCGCTTCGCCATGCACGTCAAGTCCAACGCTTCTCCGTCGCCGGCCGTGCACGCCGGCGCTCCGGCGCCCTCGGGCGCCGCCAAGGGCCCCAAGAGCGGCGCGCCCGATTTCA
>NZ_DASVNZ010000381.1:0-3851 GCF_036486225.1 Roseateles sp.
CGACGATCCCCGCGCGATGCCCGTGATGGGCTTCGACGACGAGACGGCGCCCGACCGCGCGACGCTGACGCGCTGGCGCGAGATGCTGTGGCCCGCGTCGCGCCGTCCCTCGCCTTTCGCCACCGGTCTGTACGCGATCACGGACCGGCCGGAGCGCATCGCGGCACTGGCGCTCAGCAGCCAGTTCGCCCACCTGCAGCTGCGCATCAAGCGCGGCCCGACGATGGACGAAGACACGCTGCGAGCCGCGATCCGCGAGGCGGTGCGCGACATGGCGGGCCGCTCCGCGACGCTGTGGATCAACGATCACTGGCGGCTGGCGCTCGACGAAGGCGCACGCGCCCTGCATCTCGGCCAGGAAGACTGGTCGGGCATGGGCGGCGAGGACCGCGAGGCGCTTCAGCAGCGCCGCGCCCGGCACGGCGTGCGCCTCGGCCTGTCCAGCCACAGCCTGTGGGAGCTGGCCCGCGCGCGCGGCGTGGCGCCGGACTACATCGCCTGCGGCCCGCTGTGGCCGACGACGACCAAGGCGATGCCGTGGCTGCCGCAGGGCCTGGCGCAATTGCGCTGGTGGGCCGGCATGGCGGGCGTGCCGGTGGTGGGCATCGGCGGCGTGCTCCAGGAACGCCAATGGCGCGCGGGCCTGGCGGCCGGCGCCGCGGCCATGTGCCTGGTACGGGCCGCGGAGGAGATGGTGGCGAACGGGCGGCTGGGATGATCGACGGCTCCTATCCACGTCGCGTGTCCGTCGTGCGACCGTCCTGCGTGTCTATCCTGCGCGGCAAGTGTCCGCAATGCGGACGGGTAATGTGCGCCGCCGCACAGTCGACGCTCGCTGCCGCACCTTCGATGTCGCCGCTGTGCGCGACGCACGGCGCTTCTTTCCTCTCGTAACTGTCAACGGCCCCTTCACGCTCCTACGATCGTTCTTTGACGCCGTCCTGCCGCCACGGCAACGGCGTCGTCACGTTCCTGGGAGAAGCCGTTGCACAGTCGGCAAAGACTCGACACCTTGCGCGGATTGGCGTGCCTGCTGCTGGTGAGCTACCACGTCATCGGCGGCGACCGCGACACCGGATTGCGCCTGCCCGACGAGCACGTCGCCGCACAGATCAACGACTTCCTGGCGTTGGTCCGGATGCCCCTGTTCTCGTTCCTGTCCGGCATGGTCTACGCCCTGCGGCCGGCACGCGGCGACATCGGTCCGTTCGCCGCGGGCAAGGCGCGGCGGCTGCTGGTGCCGATGCTGGTCGTCGGCACGGGTTTCGCGCTGCTGCAGGCCGCGATGTCCGGCGGCAGCGGCGGCACCAACCGCGGCATCACCGAGTGGCATCTGCTGCACGTCATCCCGGTCGCGCACTACTGGTTCCTGGAATCGCTGTTCCTCATCTTCATGCTGACCGCGATCCTGGAACGAAGCCGGGTCCTGGACAGCGCCGAGGGCTTCCTCGCGGTCCTGCTCGCAGCCATGCTGCTGCACGTGTGGGCCCCGCTGCCCGTGTATTTCGGCCTGAACGGGGCGACCTTCCTGCTGCCGTTCTTCCTGCTGGGCGTGGCGGCCCGGCGTTTTCCGACGATGACGACGAATCCGCGGCTGGCCGTCGCCCTCGTGCTCGTGCCCGTCGTCCTGATGCTGGGCTGGGCCGCGACCCAGGTCCCCAATCCGGACGCGCCCGGCCTCGAACGCCTGACCGTGAGCCTGTGCGCCTGCCTGCTGCTGCTGCGCCTGGGCCCCGCGGTCCGCTGGCTGGCCTTCATCGGCGCCTGGTCCTTCGGCATCTACCTGTTCCATCCCGTCTTCACCGCGGCGTCGCGCATCGTGCTGAAGGCGGTCGGCGTCGCGGACCTGCCCATGCTCTTCACGGCGGGACTCATCGCCGGGCTGATCGGTTCGATCGCGCTGACCGCCGCGCTCGGTCGCTGGCCCTGGGGGCGATGGATGATCGGCGAACGGCCGCAACGCGCGGCGTCGGCGCCCTCCCCCATCCGGGAGTCCCCGCGCACCACGGCGGCCGAATAATGGCCGGATCCCGCACCCGCTGACCGCCCGCCGTCCCGGCGGCCATCGGTGCAACTCCTGACCCCAGCCATGCCCGCGCGGGCCCATCCTGCGTGGACCAGGAGCAGCGATCCGCCGTGGCCACGCCCCAGTACCTCGCCCCCGTCCCCGACTGGCAGGAGCACGAGAAGCCCAGCATGCCGGGCTCGCCGTCCATGCCCTGGCATCCGCCGTGGCGGCGCGTGGCCTATGCGCTGGTCGCGATCCTGGTCGGCATCACCGGCGCGCTGGGCAACGGCCTGGTCTCTGCCAACCTGCCCGTCCTGCAGGGCCAGCTCGGCCTGACGCCGTCCGAGGGCGCGTGGATCTCCGCCGCCTACGTGATGGTCAACGTCACCGCCAACCTGCTGGTCTTCAAGTGCCGGCAGCAGTTCGGCATGCGCTGGTTCGCCGAGATCGGCCTGGGCGTCTACGCGGTGCTCACGCTGCTGCACCTGTTCGTCGGCAGCTTCGCCACGACGCTGATCGTGCGCGCCGCCAGCGGCCTCGCCGGCGCGGCCTGCTCCACGCTGTGCCTGCTCTACATGCTGCAGAGCATGCCCCGCACCCACACCGGCAAGATGATGGTCATCGGCGTGGGCATCGGCCAGCTCGCCGCGCCGCTGGCCTGGGTAGTCTCGCCCGCGCTGCTCGACCAGGGCGGCGGCACCTGGCACAACCTCTACCTGTTCGAGGCAGGCCTCGCGCTGTGCAGCTTCGCCGCCGTCGTCGTGCTCAAGCTGCCGCCCGGCGTACAGATCAGGGTCTTCGAGCCGTTGGACTTCCTGACCTTCGCGCTGATGGCGCCGGCCGTCGGCATGGTCTGCGCGGTGCTGGTCCAGGGCTACCTGCACTGGTGGTTCGACACCCGCTGGCTCGGCTGGCTGCTGATCGCGGCGCTGCTGCTCATCGTGGCGGCGGTGTTCGTCGAGCATCACCGCGCCAACCCGCTGATCCAGACGCGCTGGTTCGCCAACGGCGCCACGCTGCGCTTCGTCATCGGGGGCGTCATCCTGCGCTTCCTGACCGCCGAGCAGTCGGTCGGCGCCGTCGGTTTCCTGCGCGCGCAGGGCATGGGGCCGGACCAGTTCCAGCCGCTGTTCGCGGTCATCCTGGCGGGCATGGTCATCGGCATCCTGGCCTGCTCGATCAGCTTCACGCCGAAGACGCTGGTGCCGCAGATCCTCCTGTCCATCGTGCTGTTCGCGATCGCCGGGCTGATGGACCACCACCGCACCAGCCTCGACCGGCCGCAGGATTTCTATGTCAGCCAGTTCCTGCTGTCGATCGGCGCGGGCATGTTCATGGGGCCGCTGATGCTGATCGGCATCGGTCAGGCGCTGAAGAACGGACCGGCGTACATGGTGACCTTCTCGGTGATGTTCTCGATCACGCAGACGATGGGCGGTCTCGTCGGATCGGCGGTGCTGAACACCTACCAGCTGGTGCGCGAGCATGAGTTCTCCGCGTCGCTGGTCGCGACCATGGACCGCACCGACCCGATGGTCGCGACCCGTCTGGCGCAGCAGTCGGCGGCGCTGGGCGCGGTCATCGGCGATCCGGTGCTGCGCTCGGCGCAGGGCGCGGCGCAGCTCGCGGCCGTCGCGCGGCGCGAGTCCAACGTGCGCGCCTACAACGACGTGTTCATGTTCAGCGCGGTCACCGCGGTCGCCTTCCTGCTGTGGCTGCTCGCGCTGCTGGGCCGCACCGCGCTGACCAGGCGGCTGGCCGAACGGCGCGCCGCCCCGCTCCCGTCCACCTTGCCGTCCTCCTTGCCGTCCTCGACGGCTCAGCCACCGCCCGCACGACCATG
>NZ_DASVNZ010000415.1:0-4149 GCF_036486225.1 Roseateles sp.
CCCCGCATCGCCACGACACCTACGCGATCGGCACGACGCTGGCTGGCGTCCAGTCCTTCACCTACCGCGCGTCGCTGCGGCACAGCCTGGCCGGGCACACGATCGTGCTGCATCCGGACGAGGTGCATGACGGACATGCGGGCACCGACGCCGGCTTCCGCTATCGCATGCTCTACCTGGCGCCGGCACGGCTGCAGGAGATGCTCGGCGGCGTCGCGCTGCCCTTCGTGCCGGGCGGCGTGTCGACCGATCCCCGCCTCGCCCGCGCCACGCGCGCGCTGCTGGCGCAACTCGCCGCGCCGCTGGACGCGCTGGAGCAGGACGACGGACTGCTCGAGCTCGCCACCGCCCTGCAGCTCGCGGCCGGCTCGACACCACGGCCCGTGCGTGGCGACTACCGCGCCGCCCTCGTGGCGCGCGAACTCATGGACGACCGGCTCGACAGCGTCGTGACGCTGGAAGAACTCGCCGATGCCGCGGGGCGTGATCGATGGAGCCTCTCGCGCGACTTCCGCGCCAGCTTCGGCACCAGCCCCTACCGCTATCTGACGCTGCGGCGCCTGGACCTCGCGCGCCGTCTGATGCTCGCCGGACAACCGCTCGCGGATTGCGCCGTCCACGCCGGCTTCGCGGACCAGAGCCACTTCACGCGCCAGTTCGCGAAGGCGTTCGGGGTCACGCCGGCGCGGTGGCTGCGCATGTCACGGCCGGACTAGACGCACGATCGTTCAAGACGAGCCACAGGTCGGTCGCCAACATGGGCGCTCCAACACACGCCTCGAACGACATGATCACGACCGCCACCCACCCTGCCCCGTCGGGCTCCTATCGCGCCGTCAACCTCGCCGACAAGCTGTCGCTGCTGCACGAGCAGTGGTCGCAGCGCGTGGTGGCCGAAATCAACGACTACCAGTTCAAGATCGCCAAGGTGGAAGGCGACTTCGTGTGGCACGCGCATGCCGAGACCGACGAAGCCTTCCTCGTCGTGGCCGGCGAGTTGCGGCTGGAGTTCCGCGACGGCGCGGTCACGCTGCGCGCGGGCGAGATGTTCGTCGTACCGCGCGGCGTCGAGCACAAGCCCAGCGCCGCGCAGGAGACCCACATCCTGGTCGTCGAGCCCCGCGGCGTGGTGAACACGGGCGCCGAACACAACGAGCGGACGCAGCCGAACGATCGATGGGTGTGATCAGAAGAGGTCTTGCTGCTCGCCGACCTGCTGCCCCGTCGCGCGGGCCTCGATCGCGAGGATCTTCAGCTTGGTCACGACGCCGCCCGGCGCGGAGAAGCCCGTGAGGTTCGCCGCCTTGCCCGCCGTCGGCGCGCCCATCACGCGATGGCAGGGCACGATCGGCGGGAACGGGTTGTGGCCCTCCGCCCGGCCGACCGCCCGTGCCGCGTTCGGTAACCCGAGCCGCGTGGCCACTTCGCCGTAGGTCAGCGTCTGCCCGACCGGGATGCGCCGCGTGAGCGCCAGCACCTCGCGGTCGAAGGCCGGCACCGCGCTGTCGTCGAGTTCGATCTCGAGCAGGTCGCGCGGCTCGCCGTCGAGCAGCGCGCGCACGCCGAGGCAGGCCTGCTTCACCGCGTCGGGCAGGCGCTCGAAGTCGGCCTCCTCGCGCCCGGCAGGGAAGCGCACCCACATGCGGTCGCGCGTGACGGACAGGCTCTCTTCCGGCAGCTGCGAAGCGACGATGCCGCGCTCGGTCCACGCGATGCCGCAGTGGCCGAGCACCGTCGGATAGCAGTGGAAGAAGACCTGCGGCGCCATGTCGGGATGCCGATGCGTCGCGCGGTCAGGTCGTGACAGGCGCGGAGACGGCCGACGCATCGACCGCCGGCTTGAAGGCGGGATGTTGCATGGCGATCTCCGCAGCCTGGAGGCGCGCGTCGGTCGCCAGCTTCGCCACCTCGCGCGGCGTCATCGTCTTGAGCTTGTGGTCCGACCACACCTGGCGCCAGCGGCGCGCGCCGGGCAGGCCGTTCCACAGGCCGAGCGCGTGCCGCATCGCCTGCGACCACGGGCGGCCCAGCGCGACCTGCCGGTCGAGGTAGTCCAGCCACAGCGCCTCGACCGCTTCGCGGCTCGCGACCGGCGCCTGCGCCTCGCCGAAGAAACGCTGGTCCCACTGCGCCATCTGCCAGGGCTCGTGATACGCCTGCCGGCCGATCATCACGCCGTCGACATGGTCGAGCTGCGCGGCGATCTCGTCGTCCGTCTTGAGGCCGCCGTTGATCGCGATGGTCAGGTGCGGGAACTCGCGCTTGAGGCGATGGACCAGCTCATACCGCAGCGGCGGGATGTCGCGGTTCTCCTTGGGCGACAGGCCTTGCAGCCAAGCATTGCGCGCGTGCACGAGGAAGACCTCGCAGCCCGCGTCGGCGACCTGGCCGACGAAATCGCGCACGAAGTCGTAGCTCTCGATCCGGTCGATGCCGATGCGATGCTTGACGGTGACCGGGATCGCGACCGCGTCGCGCATCGCCTTGACGCCGTCGGCGACCAGCGCCGGCTCCGCCATCAGGCAGGCGCCGAACGCACCGCGCTGGACGCGTTCGCTGGGACAGCCGCAGTTCAGGTTGACCTCGTCGTAGCCCCATTGCTCGGCCAGCTTCGCGCAGGCGGCGAGATCGGCCGGCTCAGAGCCGCCGAGCTGCAGCGCGACGGGGTGCTCCTGTTCGTTGAAGTCCAGGTGGCGCGGCTTGTCGCCATGCAGGATCGCGCCGGTCGTCACCATCTCGGTGTAGAGCAGCGTGTGGCGCGTCAGCAGCCGGTGGAAGTACCGGCAATCGGCGGTCGTCCAGTCCAGCATAGGTGCAACGCTTAAACGCCACCTCCTCTGACGATCGAATTTCAGAGAAGAAGTCCCGTCTACAGAGGGCGTCTCATTTCTGCTCATTCCTGCCCTTTTGCGCTCATTTTTGATGCCGGGGTAACATTCCGTGCAACACAACCACCAATGTTGCACCGACCTATGGGCACCATTCTGTCACGCAAGCGAAAAGACGGCACCGTCGGGCACACCGCCGTCATCCGGATCAAGAAGGGCGGCAAGGTCGTGCACACGGAGTCGGAGACCTTCGACCGCAAGCAGGCCGCCGAGGCCTGGATGAAGAAGCGCGAGACCGCCCTGGCCGAACCAGGTGGGCTGGACAAGCGCGAGGACCCCACGCTCAAGGCCGTCATCGAGCAGTACAACCTGGAGAAGCTGCGCGAGCACGGGCGCACCAAAGCGCAGGTCCTCAAGACGATCTCCGAGTCCGATCTGGGCGCCAGGCGCTGCTCCGAGATCGCCGCGCGCGACATCGTCGCCTACATCCAGGCGCTGACCATGAAGGACGGGCGCCCGCCGGAGCCGTCGACGCGGCAGAACTACCTGTCGCACCTCACCTCGGTGTTCAAGGTGGCCAGGCCGGCCTGGGGCTACCCGCTGGACTGGCAAGCCGCGACGGACGCCCGGATCGTCCTGAACAAGCTGGGCATCATCGGCCGCTCCAAGGAACGCGAGCGCCGCCCCACGCTCGAGGAGCTCGACCGGCTCATGAACTTCTACAGCAGGACGGTCCGCCGGCGGCGCGACACCATCCCGATGCAGAAGATCATCTGCTTCGCCATCTTCAGCACCCGGCGCCAGGAGGAGATCACCACCGTGCTGCGCGAGGACCTCGACGCCGAGCACCACGAGCTGCTCGTGCGCGACATGAAGGATCCGGGCGAGACCGTCGGCAACCTGGTGCGCACGACGCTGACGCCCGAGGCGCTGCAGCTCATCGAGCGACATGGCGCCAAGAAAGGCGAGATCTGGCCGTACAACCACAGGACCATCAGCCACTCGTTCAGGAAGGCCTGCAACTTCCTCGGCATCGAAGACCTGCACTTCCACGACCTGCGCCACGACGGCATCAGCCGGCTGTTCGAGATGGGCTGGACGATCCCCCAGGCGGCCACGGTATCAGGCCACCGAACGTGGGAATCGCTCAAGCGCTACAGCCACATCAAGCAGCGCGGCGACAAATACGCCGACTGGCCCTGGCTGAAGAAAGTCCTGGCGTTAGAACCAGGGGAGCGGTCGGCGTAAGGCAACTACTGTATAAATGCGCAGTATGTTTTGGTACGTGCGACGCATCTTCGACAAGGGAGTCCTCATTCCC
>NZ_DASVNZ010000010.1:0-23084 GCF_036486225.1 Roseateles sp.
GTCGAGTGGTCGACCGGCTACCCCATGCTGAGGTCGCCCACAAACGCCAACGCGCGCACGGCGTCGAGCACCGGTACGCGCGAACCCGTCGCAGGGACGGTTCCGGTCGCCGCGGTCGCCGCGGTCGCCGCGGTCGTCACGGTCGTCGCGGTCGCAGCGGCCGGCGAGACCGACGACGCGTTGGGAAAAGTCGACGGGGGCAGGGGAGAAGGGTCAGTCACGGCGTCCCAGGGGCAAAGTCCAGCGCACCGCGGGCACCGCGCCATGGGTGCCCGCGGACGGCGCGGACCTTACCGGGATTGCCGGACGGCGTCCAGGATGACCTTGGCGACCGCTTCGGGCTGCGACTGCTGCGGCACGTGCGAGCTGTCGATCTTCGTGACCTTGGCGCCGGCGCGCTTGGCCATCGAAGCCTGCGCCTCAGGGGAGATCATGTGGTCGGCCGTGGCCAGCAGGTAGTACGACGGCTTGTTCTTCCACGCCGCGGTCGACACCGTCTGCTCGAAGGCCTTGGCCTGGATCGGGCCTTGGGTCGCCGTCATCACGGCGGTCGCCGCCGGGGGCAGGTCTTGCGCGAAGTGGTTCTTCATGCCTTCGGCGGTCAGGCTCAGCCAGCCCTGCGCGTCCGCCTTGAAGTGGGCCGAACCGGACGGCGTCGGGAAGCCCTTGCCCTGTTCGCCGGAGTTCTGGCCCGAGTCGGGCGCGAACGCCGCCACGTAGACCAGCGAGGCGACCTTGTCCGAATTGCCGGCTTCGGTGATCACCGTGCCGCCCCACGAGTGGCCGACCAGCACGACCTTGCCCGGTTGCGCATCGATCGCGCGGCGCGCGGCGGCGACGTCGTCGGCCAGCGAGCTCAGCGGGTTCTGCACCGCGGTGACCTGCACGCCTTCGCGCTGCAGCAGCGGGATGACCTTGGCCCAGTCGGAGCCGTCGGCGAAGGCGCCGTGGACGATCACGACCGACGGCTGGGCCGGGGCCACCGGCGTGGCGGCGAACGCGGCGGTCGACAGGCCCGCCGACGCGGCGAAAGCGGTGGCGGCAACGGCGGTGGCGATGAAGCGGCGGGTGAAGTTCATGGTCAGGCTCCTGGGGTTGAGGGTGTGTCGGAACAGGGCTCTACTGTCGCGATTCGAGGCCGCGGCCGGTATCGGACGAATGTCCGAGGGGGACGCGCCAGCGCTGCTTCCGAGTCCCGGGCGTGTCCCCTGGAGCAGGTGACAAACGAGTGACATCGCCCCGAAATGCCCATCGGTGTTTACACGGAGGCCGCCACACTCCCGGCGGGCGATGTTTCCACCGCGTTAAGCGCCCATCGCCCCGACCGGGCGGCAGCCGCCGTCGCCGAGCGGCCCGCGCCCACCCCCCATGTCTTCCCGCATCCCCAATGCGGATGCGTTTGCGCGGCGTTTGCGGCCCCTCCGCGCGGCTCGCCCCGGCAAGTCCTGACCCCGCCTCCCGGCCGCCTGCCGGCCCGAAAGAGTCATCTCCTAGGGAAACAACCACCCCCGCACCGAGGGGGAAACCCGGCCCGACCCCCTCGTGCTCTCCGTGACAAGAGTCACAGAATCGACACGCCCGAAGGTCGTCCTCCCGCCGGCCCTCAGCAGTCAAGACGGCGCATCGCATCACGGCGCGCCGTCGCCCAAGTCCAGGTGGACATCCCACCTTCATCCTGAAGAAGGACGTAGAACATGTTCAAGAAGACCTGTCTGGCCCTGGCGCTCGTCGGCGCCGCGGCCGCGGCCCACGCCGGGCCCACCCTCATCAACGAGGGCTTCGACGACGTCACCGCGCTGCCCGGCTGGCTGATCTCCAACCAGGGCACCCCCGGCGGCACCACCCAGCCTTGGGTCCAGGGCGACCAGTCGATCTTCACCGCGCTGAGCGGTGCGGCCAATTCGTACATCAGCTCCAACTACAACAACGTGCCCGTCGGCGGCACGCTGTCGAGCTGGCTGATCAGCCCGGTGTTCTCGGCAGCCGAGAACCTGGAAGTGTCGTTCTGGGCCCGCGGCGACATCGTCCCCGGCTTCTTCGACCAACTGACCTACGGCCTGGTCAACGCCGCCGGCGTCTTCAGCAGCTTCGCGCCGCAGGCGACCGTGACGGTGACCGGCGACTGGACCCAGTACAGCTTCCAGCTGGCGGGTCAGGGCGCCGGCTCGACCTCGCGCTTCGCCATCCAGTACATCGGTTCCGGCGACGTCGCGAACTACGTGGGCGTCGACAACGTCACCGTCAACGTGCCCGAGCCGTCGACCTGGGCCCTGGCCGGCGTGAGCCTGCTGGGCCTGCTGGCCGCGCGCCGCCGCAAGCAGTCCTGAGCCGCATTTCGCGTCATCGCGTCATCGCTTCTCAGAACTTCCGAGTCATCTCCGCAAGGACAAAGACCATGATCACCCGCATCTCCCTGGGCCTGGCGATCGCCGCGGCCCTGCCGCTGGCGGCGCAGGCTCACGAAGCCGCCACTCCGGCTGCTTCCCCCGCTGCCACGCCGGCCTCGCTGTCCGTGGCCGACGCGGCCGCGGCAGCCGCTGCGACCGACACCAACAACATCATCATCGTGCGTGACGCCGACACCGGCCTCCTGCGCCTGGCGACCCCCGACGAGCACAACGCCCTCAAGGCGCTGCCCGCCAACGCCAACGCCCGGGCGCGTGTCGCCTCGCGCGCCGCCGCGCTGACGCCGCTGCTCAAGCAGCATCGCAGCGGCGCGGTCGGTGTCCGCCTGACCGACGACATGGTGAGCCAGTCCGTCATGGTGCGCGGCGCCGACGGCAAGCTCATCGAAGCCTGCTTCGCCAGCAAGGAGGAGGCCGAGGCCTTCATGAAGAACGGCGGCGCTGCCGCCAAGTCGGCCCTGCCCACGGAGTAAGCCATGCAGACCACCTTCAAGAAAACCGTCCTTCGCACGGCCCTGCTGGCCGCGCTGTGCGGCGCCGGCGTCGCGCAGGCCGCCACCATCGTCATCCAGAGCCGTGACCCCGCGGGCGTCGGCTTCAACGACACGACGCCGGTGGCGCCGGTCGGCGGCAACCCCAAGACCACCCTGGGCGAGCAGCGCATGTACGTCTACCGCTACGTGGCGGACGTGTGGGAGAAGGCGCTCGACAGCGACGTGACCATCACCGTCAACGCCGGCTGGGAAGCGCTGACCTGCACCTCGTCGCAGGCGGTGCTCGGCAGCGCCGGCGCCTGGAACATCTGGCACGACTTCCCCGGCGGCACGCCCGGCACCTGGTACCCGCAGGCGCTGGCCAACAAGCTGGCCGGCGAGAACCTGAGCGCGGACCAGCCCCCCGGCCCGTCCGGCTACGACAACGTCGACATCAAGACCCAGTTCAACATCAACCTGGGCAAGACCGGCTGCCTGGACGGCTCGCCGTTCTACCTGGGTCTGGACGGCAACTTCGGCACCGGCGTGAACTTCGTCGAGACGCTGCTGCATGAACTGGGCCACGGCCTGGGCTTCTCGGTGCTGACGGTCTACACCGGCTCGGTGGCGTCCGCGGTGGGCTACCGCCTGAACGCGGACGGCACGGCCTACGTCGCCAACGGTGGACTGCCCAGCGTCTGGGAGCAGTACATGTATGACAACACGGCGGGCAAGAGCTGGCTGACGATGACCAGCGCCGAGCGCCGGGTGTCGGCGGTCAACCCGCTGGGCCTGGCCTGGACCGGTCCCAACGTGCTGGCGGGCGCCGGCATGCTGGCGGCCACGCCGGTGCTGAAGGTCGCGAGCTCGGCGCCTGGCCAGTCCGGTCAGTACGCCTACGGCACGGCCTCCTTCGGTCCCGCGGTGAGCTCCGGCCTGTCGCTGGGCGGACTGGCGACGGTCTCGCCGGATCCGACCAACGGCCAGGGTTGCCTGCCGTTCAGCCCGGCCGACACCACGGCCGTGGCGGGCAAGGTGGCGGTCATCGATCGCGGCGTCTGCGGCTTCGCGGTCAAGGCCAAGAACGCGCAGAACGCAGGCGCGATCGGCGTGATCATCGCCAACAACGCGGCGGGCGCGGCCCCCGGTCTGGGCGGTGCCGATCCGACGGTCGTGATCCCGACGGTCAGCGTCTCGCAGGCCGACGGCGTCAAGCTGCGCGCGGCGATCCTCGCCTCGGTGCCTTACGGCAGCCGCGGCAAGCCGGGCCTGGCGACCTCGTCGCTGTCCACCGATCCGAGCAAGCGCGCCGGCGCCGATGCGCTGGGTCGTCCGCTGCTGTACACGCCGAACCCGATCGCCTCGGGCTCGTCCGTGTCGCACTGGGACGTGTCGGCCTCGCCGAACCTGCTGATGGAGCCGAACATCAGTCCCGACCTGGGCCTGATCCTGGTTCCGCCGAAGGACCTGACCAAGCCGCTGCTGAAGGACCTGGGCTGGTAATCCCACCCGGTTCCGACACCCGACGGCCCCCTGGTGGGCGAGTCGGGTAGGATGGGCCTCGAAAGCCTGGTGCGAAAGCGCCAGGCTTTTTTCTTGCACGCGGCAGCCGGACGTTGTCCGGAACCCGCCCGAATGTCGGCCCTATGTCGTCGAGTAGTGGCCCGGATGTCGCTCGAATGGGCGATGAAATCCGCCATGCGGACGTTTGAGGGGGTGAAGGGGGCGGCTGGTTGCGTCTTCAAACAGGCGGGTGGTCAGGACTGGCTGATAATCGCCGGCCCCGGCTAGCCGGAACCTGGTTTTTTACTGGAAGCATTGATGAACAAGAGTGAACTGATCGAAGGCATCGCCACCAAGGCTGGCGTGACCCGTGCCGTGGCCGCGACCGCCCTGGACGCGACCCTGGAAACCATCACCGAAGCGCTGGCCGCTGGCGACCAGATCGCCCTGGTCGGCTTCGGCACCTTCAAGGTGAGCGACCGTGCTGCCCGCACCGGCAAGAACCCCGCCACCGGCGAAGCGCTGGACATCCCGGCCTCCAAGGTCGCGAAGTTCACCGCCGGCAAGGCGCTGAAGGATGCAGTGAACAAGTAAGCCTCCCGGCTTGCCGTCACTGGGCGACGCCCGCTCCTGCGAAAGCAGGGCGGGCGTTGTCGTTGGTGGGGCGAGTGGGTGCGGGAACTCCCGACGAGGGGGCAGGTGTTGCCCAGCGCTTCAACGGGCCAGCCCCAACGCATCCAGATCCGCCGCCGAATGCCGCTCCCGCAGACATTCGCCCGGCTTGCCGTTGATCCGGTTGACGACCCGTCCCCTGGCGACGGCGGGCCGAGCCGCGATGGCCTTTTGCCAGCGCAGCAGGTGGGGGTAGTCCTCCACGGCGAGGAACTCCTGGGCGCCGTAGTTGAAGAGGCTTGTCGGATACCACGGCCACACCGCCATGTCGGCGATCGTGTAGTCGTCGCCGGCGAGGTACTCGTGCGTGGCCAGATGCGTGTCCAGCACGTGGAGCTGCCGCTTGGTCTCCATCGCGTAGCGATCGATGGCGTACTCGATCTTGAAGGGCGCATAGGCGAAGAAGTGGCCCAGGCCGCCGCCGACGAAGGGCGCGGCGCCCATCTGCCACATCAGCCAGTTGAAGGTCGCCGTCCTGGCGCGGAGATCCGTCGGCAGGAAGGCGCCGAACTTCTCCGCGAGATAGACCAGGATGGATCCGCTCTCGAAGACGTTGATCGCCGGATCCGTCGAGCGGTCCACCAGCGCGGGGATCTTCGAATTCGGATTGACGTCAACGAAGCCACTCCCGAACTGGTCGCCCTTGAAGACGTCGATCAACCAGGCGTCGTACTCGGCGTCGGTGTGGCCGGCCGCCAGCAGTTCCTCCAACAGGAGGGTGACCTTCTGCCCGTTGGGCGTGCCTTGCGAATACAGCTGCAGCGGATGTCTGCCGACAGGCAGCTCCTGCTCGAACCGCGCGCCGGAGGTCGCGCTGTTGATCGTCGCGAATGAATGCCCATAGGTCTGCTTGGTCGCCCAGACCTTGGGCGGCACGTAACCGGCCGGCTGGTTCTCGTCAGGGGTGTCGCTCATGGGCGTGTTCCTTGAGGAAATGAGGAGGGAACGAGGAGGGAAGGGGGATGACATCAGAGGCTGCCCGGCAGGACGAACGCCGGCCAGCCGCGCATGTGATCGATGAAGCGCTCGCTCAATCCGCCGGCGCGCAGGAACTGCGCCGTCACCGGCAGGGTGGGGCTGTCGTAATGCGGGTCGGCCGCGACCTGCAGCGGAAAGTCTCGCTGCAGGATGCCGGCGCGGCCGATCAGGACGAAGTCGCAGCCCTCGTCCAGGAGCTCCGCCGCGCGCTGCGCGCTCATCACCCGGCCCGCCGCGCCGACGCGAACGCCCTTGCGGGGAATGCCCGTGAAGACGCTCAGCATCGTCTTCCCGAAGAACGTGCCCTCGCGGACGATCTGCCGCGAATCCCAGAGCGCGAGGTCCAGGTAGTCGATCAGCTCGCGATCGAGGATGTGGGCGGTGATCTCGCGCAGCTCTTCGAGCCGCAAGCCGTAGCGCTCCACAGACAGCCGCCAGCCGATCTGGAAATCGGGGCCGGTGGCTTTCCGGATGCCCTCGAGGACCTCGATCGTGAGTCGCGCGCGGTTCTCGACGCTGCCGCCGTAGGCGTCGCCGCGCCGATTCAAGGCCGGGGACATGAACTCGGACAGGATCCAGCCGAACGCACCGTGCAGCGCAACGCCGTCGAAGCCTGCGCGCTCGGCGCGCTTGGCGGCTTCGATGAAGCTGTCGCGGATCCGCTCGACCTGGTCCGTCTTGAGACCGTGGATGCCGTCCAGTGTCCCGGTCGAGGCCGGGGAAGGGACGCCGCCGATCAACGGATTGGCGCGATGGCCCGCATGATGCAGCTGCACCGCGGAGAGACCGCCGCCAGCGCGGATCGAATCGGCCATGTGGGTCAGCGCCGCCAACTGCGAATCTTCATGAATCCCCAGTTGACGCTCGAAGGCGATGCCGCTCGCTTCGACCGTGGCGGCGCCCGTCTGGATGAGGGCATAGCCGCCTTGCGAGACTTGATCGATCCAATCGAGGTCGAACTCCGACGGCGTGCCGTCCAGCTCGCTCTGCTGGTTGGTGAGCGGCGCCAGCATGAAGCGGTTGCTCATGGCCGGACCGTGCAGGAGAGACAGGGGTTCAAAGAGGGTGGACACCGACATCAGAGCTCCCACCCGCCGCCGAGCGCGCGGACCAGATCCACTGTTGCCCGCGCGCGTTCGCCTTCGGACTGGAGCCGCGACTGGCGGTGGCGCAGCAGCGTCCGCTCGGCGTCGACGACGATGAGGTAGTCGACATCGCCCTCGGCGAATCGGGACCTCGCGGAGCGGGCCACGTTCGTCGACGCTTCCTCCGCGCCGCGCAGATGGCCGAGTCGCTCATCCACCGTCCTCATCGAGACGAGCGCGTCCTCGACTTCGCGGAACGCCTGCAGCACCGTCTTCCGATAGACGGCCACCTGTTCCTCGTAACGGGCGCCGGCGCGGTCTGCGTCGGCACGACGACGTCCGCCGTCGAAGACCGGCAGACTCAGCGCGGTTCCCACCAAGGGCCCGAGCAGGAAAGTCCGTTGCGACCAGCGGCCCAGGTTGCCCAGATCGGAGGACTCGTAGCCCAGCGCCCCCGTGAGCGTCAGCGAGGGGAAGAACACCGCCCTCGCCACGCCGATGCGGGCGTTCTCCGCTGCCATGGCGCGTTCCGCGGCCGCGATGTCGGGGCGACGCTCCAGCAGGGTGGAAGGAAGCCCCGCCGGGAGTCGCACGGACAACTGCGTCAGCGGCGTCGCCTCCAGCGCGAAGTCCGCAGGCGCCTTGCCGAGCAGGGTGGCCAACGCATGGGACGTCAACGCGTGCTGCTGGTTGACGGCCACGTGCTCGGCCTGGGCGGCGTACAGCTCCGTGCGCGCCTGCTCGACCACATGCCGCGCCACCGCGCCGACGCCATGCTTGCGCTCCTGCAGGCGGATCGCGTCTTCCCGCAGGCTCACCGTCTCGCGCAGCAGCCGCCGCTCTCCTTCCAGCTGACGCAGGCTGAGGTAGGTCCTGGCCACGTCGGCCTGAACCAGCAGCAGCATCTGGTGCGCCAGCGCCTGCTGCTGGGCCGCGTCGGCGCGTGCGGCGGCGACACCGGCCGAGACCTTGCCGAAGAGATCCACCTCATAGGCGACGGAGGCCTGCGCGCGCCACAGGGTCTGCGTCGACCCCGGTGCGTCGTCGCCCCGTCCCGCGGCGGCACCCGAGATGCGCTGACGGGTCGGGCCGAAGCCCGCGTCCACCGTCGGCGCACGAGCGGATTCGCTGCGGGCCGTGAGCGCCCGCGACTGCTTGAGCCGCGCCATCGCGATGGCGACGTCGGGATTGGCCTTGAGCGCTTCCTCTTCGAGACGCACCAGCACCGGATCCCCGAACACGGTCCACCAGGGCGAGGGCGTCTGTTGATCCGCAGGCTCCGCGGGATGCCAGCGGCCGAGTTCCTCAGCCGCATTCAGCGTGGCACCTTCGCCCGCGTTGTCACCTGCGTTGGCGTTGTCACCTGCGCCGCGGTCCTCTTCGACGAAGCGCGCGGGCAGGTTCAGCTCAGGGCGCTGTTCCGTCTGCGTGACGGCGCACGCGGTGAGGACGAAGACGCCCACCCCGAGGGCCACGGCGCGCAGCATCCATCGAGCCGGACGGCGGCTCGTCATGAGAAGTCGGTTCATGCTTGTCCCTCCGGCTGCTGGAGCGCTGGGTGATGGGGATCGGTGTGGCGGGGAGCGGTGTGATGGGGAACGATGGCCGGCGCGTCGTGATGCACGGCCGAATGCAGGGGCTTGCCGCCGCTGAGCCGCCGCACCACCACGTAGAACAACGGCGTCAGGAACAGGCCGAACAGGGTCACGCCCAACATGCCGAAGAACACCGAGATGCCCATGGCTTGGCGCATCTCCGCGCCCGCACCGGTGGAGAGGGCCAGCGGGATGACACCCATGATGAAAGCGAGCGAGGTCATGAGGATGGGGCGCAGCCGCAGGCGGCTCGCTTCGATCACGGCCTTGACCGTGGACATGCCCGCCATCTCCAGCTCGCGCGCGAACTCCACGATCAGGATCGCGTTCTTCGACGCCAGCCCCACCAGCACGATGAGACCGATCTGGGTGAAGATGTTGTTGTCCCCGTGCGTGAGCCAGACGCCCAGCAGCGCGGAGAACACGCTCATCGGGATGATCAAGATGATCGCGAAGGGCAGCGTCAGGCTCTCGTACTGCGCGGCCAGCACGAAGAACACGAGCAGCACGCACAGCGGCAGGATCCACACGGCGCTGTTGCCCGCGATGATCTGCTGATAGGTCAGCTCGGTCCATTCGTAGCCCATGCCGGGCGGCAGCGTTTCCGCCGCGATGCGTTCGATCGCCGCCATCGCCTGGTCCGACGAGTACCCGGGCGCGGGCGCGCCGTTGACGTCGGCCGAGGTGAAGCCGTTGTAGCGCTGCACCTGGTCGGGACCGTAGGTCTGGCTCACCGTCGCGATCGACGCGATCGGGACCATCTGGCCCGAGTCGCTGCGCACGTGCAGCTGGCCGATGTCCTCGGGCTTGGCGCGGAACTGGCTGTCCGCCTGCATCCGCACCTGATAGACGCGGCCCAGGAAGTTGAAGTCGTTGACGTAGTACGAGCCCAGGTAGGCCTGCAGCGTGTTGAACACCGCCGGCGTGTCCACGCCCAGCTGCTGCGCCTTGGTGCGGTCGATGTCGAGCTTGAGCTGCGGCACGTTGACCGTGTAAGTCGTGTACAGCGGGCTCAGCTCCGGCGCCTCGGACGCCTTCTTGATGAAGGCCTGCGTGGCCGCGTACAGCGCCTCGTAGCCGAGGTCGGCGCGGTCCTCGATCTGCAGCTTGAAGCCGCCCGTCGTCCCCAGTCCGAAGACCGGCGGCGCGGGGAACACGCCGGTGAAGGCGTGGCCGATGCTGGCGTACTCGCGGCGCAGATCCGCGGCGACCTGGTCGGCGCTGACACCCGGCCGGTCCTTGAAGGGCTTGAGCAGCACGAAGGACAGGGCGGTGCTCGAGCTCTTCGTCACGCCGTTGATCGACAGGCCGGCGTACCCGGACGTGGCCATCACGGCCGGATGCTTGAGCGCGATCGCGTCCATGCGGTGGATCGTGGCCTCGGTGCGGTCCAGCGTGGCGCCTTCCGGCAGCTGCGCCAGGCTCACGAGGTACTCCTTGTCCTGCGCCGGCACGAAGCCGCCGGGCACATGGTCGGTGAGCCACCAGGTGCCCGCCAGCAGGACGCCGTACACGCCCAGCATCGCGCCCTTGTGCTTCAGCATCCGCCCGATGCCGCCGCCGTAGCCTTCCGAGGCGCGGTCGAAGGTCCGGTTGAAGCGACCGAAGAAGCGTCCGAACACCTTGTGCATGCCGCGCGTGAGCGCGTCGGGCTTGTCGCCATGGGACTTCAGCAGCAGGGCCGACAGCGCCGGCGACAAGGTCAGCGAATTCACCGCCGAGATCAGCGTCGAGATGGCGATGGTGATGGCGAACTGCTTGTAGAACTCGCCCGTCAGACCGCTCAGGAAAGCCAGCGGCAGGAACACCGCGGACAGCGTCAACGCGATCGCGATGATGGGGCCGCTGACCTCGCGCATCGCCTGGTAGGTCGCCTCGCGGGGCGTCAGACCGCGGGCGATGTTGCGCTCGACGTTCTCCACGACCACGATGGCGTCGTCGACGACGATGCCGATGGCCACGACCAGCCCGAACAGCGACAGCGTGTTGATCGAGTAGCCGGCCAGGTACAGGAAGGTGAAGGTGCCGATGATGGAGATGGGCACCGCCAGCAGCGGGATCAGCGAGGCGCGCCAGGTCTGCAGGAAGATGAACACGACCAGCACCACCAGCGCGATGGACTCCAGCAGCGTCTTCACGACCGCGTCGATGCCGGTCTGGATGGCGCGGCTGGGTTCATAGACGACGCGATAGGCGACGTCCTCGGGGAAGTCCTTCTTGAGCTCCTCCATGGTGCGGTGCACCTCGCGCGAGATCTGCAGCGAGTTGGCGCCGGGCGCCTCCTGCACGGCCACCGCCACGGACGGTGCGTTGTCCAGCGTGGCGCGGATGCCGTAGTCCTCGGCCCCCAGCTCCACGCGCGCCACGTCGCCCAGGCGCGTGATCGCGCCGCGGGCGTCGGACTTGATGACGATGCCCTTGAACTCCTCGGGCGTCTTGAGGCGGCCGTCGGCGTTGACGCTGAGCTGGAACGCCGCGTCGGACGTCGCCGGCGCGCTGCCGATCGAGCCGACCGCCGCCTGGATGTTCTGGCGACGGATGGCGTCGGCGACGTCATTGGCGCTCAGGCCGCGCTGGGCCAGCGCCGCGGGGTCCAGCCACACGCGCATCGCATAACCGCCGGGCCCCCAGATCACGACGTCCCCCACGCCCGGGATGCGGGCCAGGCGGTCCTTCACATGCAGGATCGCGTAGTTGCTGATGTAGTTGTTGTCGTAGGTGCCCTTGGGCGAGACCATGTGCACCGCGATCGTGATCACCGGCGAGTTCTTGACCGCCGTGACGCCCAGCCGCTGGACGTCCTCGGGCAGCCGCGCCTGCGCCTGCGACACGCGCGTCTGCACGAACTGCTGCGCCTTGTCCGGATCGGTGCCCAGCTTGAAGGTCACCGTCGTGTACAGGTGGCCGTCGCCGGCGGACTTGGAGTCCATGTACAGCATGTCCTCCACGCCGTTGATGGCCTGCTCCAGCGGCGCGGCCACGGTCTCGGCGATGGTCTTGGCGTTGGCGCCCGGGTACTGCGCGTGCACCACCACCGACGGCGGGATCACCTGCGGGTACTCCGACACCGGCATGTGCAGCGCCGACACGATCCCCCCGAGGAGGATCAGCGCCGACAGCACGCAGGCGAAGATCGGTCGGTCGATGAAGAACTTCGAGATGTTCATGACCGGTCTCCCGCGGCGGCCTGCGCGTTCACCGCGGCGCCCGGCGTCACGCGGAACGCGCCGTCCACGATGACGCGGGATCCGGCTTCGACGCCGCTGCGCAGGACGCGCTCGCGGCCCTGGAGCGCGCCGAGCTCGACCGGGCGGCGCTCGACCTTGTCCTGCGCGTTGACGATCAGCACGTACTTGCGGTCCTGGTCCGTACCGACGACGGCGTCGTCGACGACCACGGCGTTGTACGGCGCCGCGCCTTGAAGGCGGATACGCGCCTGCAGGCCCGGCAGCATCTCGACGACCACGTGCTCCAGCCGCGCGCGCACGCGCACGGTGCCCGAGCGGGTGTCCATCTGGTTGTCGAGTGCCTCGACGATCGCTGCATGCGGGTAGCCGGCGTCGCTCGCCAGACCGACCTTGACGAGCGGGCGCGCGCCCGTGCGCAGGGCAGGGGCGATCAGCCGGAGATAGCTCTGTTCATCGACATGGAAGGCCGCGTAGAGCTTGCCGTCCGACACGATGCGGGTGAGCGGCGCGGCATCGCCGCCGGCGCCCACGACGTTGCCCGCGGTGATCTCGGCGCGCGAGAGCCGGCCGGCGATCGGGGCTCTCACCTGCGTGTAGCTCAGCTGCAGTTGCGCGCGGGCGAGGGCCGCCTGTGCGCCCTTGAGGGCCGCGGCCGCCTGCCGCGACGCGTTGTCGAGCGTGTCGAACTCGCGACGCGCGATCGACTCCGAGTCCAGCAGCCGCTTGCCCCGCGCCAGTTCCAGATCGGCCAGGCGTTGACGCTCCTCGGCACCGGCCAGATCGGCCTGCGCCTGCCGGACCTGGGTCTCGAAGGGCGCGGGATCGATGGTGAAGAGCAGGTCGCCCTGACGGACCTGCTGGCCGTCCTTGAAGTGCACGGCCAGCAGGGTGCCCGGCACCTTGGGCCGCACGTCGACCTGCTCGACCGCTTCCAGACGCCCGGTGTAGTCCTGGGTGTCGGACACCTGGCGCAGGGCGGCGGGCCGGACCTTGACGACCGGCAGCGGCGCGGCCGCTTCAGCATGGGCTTCCGGGGAGTGATGCCAGAGGACGCTGCCGGCGCCGAGCAGCGCCATGGCGGCCGTGGCGATCGCCAGGGGGTGCTTCTTGAGGGGGGTCATACGAGAGACTCGGCATGGAACATGGGCCGGAGTCTGCGCGGCTGTCGCCCTCGCATCCAGATTCGAAACTGGCTATATTTATTGCCTCAGATGGAATTATGGCGGACGGAAGATGACTGCTTCACAGGTGAAACAGCTCAGAATGTCGTCGCCGCTTGTTCCAGTTTGAAGAAGAAATTCCGCACACGACGAGCCCCCGATGGACCGACTCCAATCCATGCAGATCTTTGCGCGCGTCGTCGAGATGCACAGCTTCGGCAGGGCCGCGGAAAGCCTCTCGCTGCCGCCCTCGCGGGTGACTCGCGCGGTCAAGGAACTGGAGGCCTTCCTGGGCGTGCGTCTGCTGCAGCGGACCACGCGGCACATCAGCCTGACCCCGGACGGCACGACCTACTACGACCATTGCCGGCGTCTGCTGGCCGACATCGAGGCGGTCGAAGCAGGCTTCCCCGGCAGCGCCGGGCGGCCGCGGGGACGCTTGCGCGTGGACATGACGCTGTCACTGGCGCGTCTGGTGGTGCTGCCGGCGATCGAGCAGTTCCAGTCGAAGTTCCCCGACGTCGAACTCACGCTGACCGTGGCGGACCGGACGGTTGAGCTCGTTCAGGAGGGGATCGATTGCGTCATCCGTGCGGGGACGCCGGAGGACTCGCCGACGCTGGTGGCGCGGCGCATCGGCGCCTTCGACTGGGTCACCTGCGCATCGCCGCAATACCTGGCACGGCACGGCGCGCCATCGTCGCTGGAGGACCTCCAGAACCACCATGCCGTCGGGTATCTGTCGAGCCGCACCGCGCGGACCCTGGACTGGCATTTCGTCATCGACGACGAGGACCGCTTCGTCCGGGTGCCTGAGGGCCTGGTGGTGAACGACACCGATGCCTACGTGGCCTGCGCGCTCGAGGGCCTGGGGCTCATCCGCGCCGGCAGCTACATGGTGCAGCCGCATCTGCTCAGCGGGCGTCTGCAGCGCGTGCTGACGGATTGCCCGTCGCCCGCCGTGCCGCTGTCGGTCCTCTACCCGAAGAACCGGCACCTGTCGCCGACGGTGCGGGCCTTCGTGGACTGGGTGGGCGGCGTCGTGCGCGAGGCCGAGGTCGGCTGGCGGGCCGCAGTGCGGCCCGAGTGATTTCCGAGCACACTCAAGGGCTGACCCCGATCGCAGATCGACGAGCACAAAGCGACAGCCGACCCTTCATGAGTCGTAGATCGCGTTTTGCAGACCATCCCTAAGGTGTTGAAGAGGAGTCCGCCTTGGCCTTCTCGTCTGCCAGCGCCTTCTGGGCCTTCATGACTTCGGCCTCGGCAAGAAGTTGCTTCGTCTGAGCCTCAATCAGCCCTGTGTTCTGG
This sequence comes from Roseateles sp., assembly GCF_036486225.1. Taxonomy (GTDB): domain Bacteria; phylum Pseudomonadota; class Gammaproteobacteria; order Burkholderiales; family Burkholderiaceae_C; genus Roseateles. The sequence goes on from NZ_DASVNZ010000010.1 coordinate 14,371, forward strand.
GATTGGAGGTCCACGCGCAGTTTGATGATGGAGGCGGGTACCTCGATGATCGCCTTCAAGATGTCCACCGGAATCCGTGCAATGGCGTTGAGTTGACTCTGCCTCTCGGACCGGTAACCGGTGGGTGACCCGTTCTTGAACTCAAAGTCGAGCTTTGTCCTGGTGAACTGACCTGCTTTGAGTGGCAGCAAAAAGCGAGTTTCCGAGTCTGGCATCGTGGTGGTCAAACGGGCGAAGGAGGCCGACCCGTTGACGGCACAAGGGCCTGCGGAACTCTCCTCGACGGTAATGGTCGTCGACACCAACGGGCGGTAGAACAGCCCAGCGCTGGCGTCGGCATCGCCCGGAGTACCTGAGTCCGACGGCGGAGGAGGCGCAGAGGAGGCGAGTTCGGGAGATGACAGCCCGACGGGGGCCTTGGACGATGACGCCTCGGTTTTCAAAGTGAGGGTCCCTTGGGACTTATCCGCTAGCTCCTTTGCGACGGATTTCACTTCGCTGTGGTTCAGCGGGTCAAACGTCGCCGAGTACTTAAACGGTTTGCACTCGCCTGCCGTGAGTGACTCTGTGAGGGCTGGTTTACTTCCCAAAGACGAGCTCGCAAAGGCCGCAGCCAGATTTACCAAGATTGCACCCAACTGCCCCGTCGAGTCAGTGCTTCCCGTAGCTAGCAGCCCGTTCTCCGTCGTAATCTTGACGGTATCGTCGCGCGTCATGCTGTCGTTGAGGACAGCGACATATCGAGCGTTACGGTCTGCGACCGGAGCGCCTGCCTTCAATGTGACGGCCTGCTCGAGCTGACCCTCTTTGGCCTTTACTTCAGCGAGTCGTTTCTCCGCCTCTTTGGCGGCAAGTTTCACGGCCTCGACCTGCGCCTTACGCAAGCGCGCGATGGCATCTGCGAGGTCTCGCTTCTTGGTAAGGTCAGCCTTCACTGAATCGCCGCTCACAGCGAGCTGAGCCTCAGCATCCTTCAGGGCCAGCGCCGCCTCCTCGTTCACCTTCGATGCCGCTGTCACATCGTCTGCGGTCTCCTTCGCAGCCTTCTCTGCATCGGCCACCATCTTCGCAGTGACTACTGTGCGACTTGCTTCCAGAGCAATCTGGCCCTTGGGTAGGGCATAGACCAAGCCCGCAGTGACCTTGCTGGCGTCGCTGGAATGCACGACCGCAGTTTGGCAGCCGGATAGAAGAACGGCGGCTCCGATCAGGGCGCTTAGCGGATGCAGGTTTGACTTCATAGGATCCCTCATGGCAGCGCTTGAATGGTGGGTGAGAAGGCGCGAATCGAGCTGGCAGTCACTCCACTGTTTGAGCCTCCGCTTGCCTTGCAACCGCCCAATACGTGAACTGCAATCAGGTTTCCGCCTTGCTCAAGGACGCCTGCGCCGGAGGCGCCTCCCCTTGTGTCGACGTCGGAGTACTGCAGGTAGGGCAGGGCGACCGAATGCTGTTTGCCGGTCGCGACCATCTTCGGATTTCCGTCAGGATGTTGGATGACAGTCAGCAATGAGGCTGCTTTCAGCACCTCTGCGGACGAAGAGACATTGGTCGTACCGAAAAGCTTCGAGGGATAGTTGCCGTCGTCTCCTTTTCCGGTCTCGACAATGGCGTAGTCAAGGCCTCCAAGACGATGCTCAACAAGACTGACAATGGGGTAAGCGATGGCCGTTCGGATTGAGGAGCCGGTTGGGGGACGCTGATATCGGAAGTTCAGCTTCATCAATGGCGCCATTTCGGCCGGACTGAGCGGCGTCCCGTTTTTCCGCGGCGTCGTCCAGCCGTTCCCATCAATGTCGAAGCAATGACCCGCAGTGAGCAGATGACGCTCGTCAATCATCGTTCCAGTGCACCAACGCTGGTCTTCAACGTTCCCTGGGTCCCCTCCAGAGCCGAGCCTTTGGAGCAAGTTGCTATGCCACTGAATTTGAGCGACCGGCTTCTCGTGGTCGTCAACAAAGTTCTTGGGCGGGCTTGTTCCTTTGTACCGTTCGACATCCACTGAGTCGTCTTTGGGGCCGCAGATGGACTCAATGGTGAGCCGAGTCTTGGCGTCAATCCAAGAGTTCAATTCGGCCGCGACGGAAGCCCTCTGCCTCAGTAGATTCGACGCCTTCAGCGACGATGATGATTCCGCCGCCGTGAGCGCGGCGTCGTCGATGCTCTTAAGGCGGCGTGATGCGTCTTGGAGCTTCTGTTGAATGACCAAGTCACGAGACCGTTTCACGCTCTCGGCAGGTGGATTGGTCTCCTTCGCCTGAACCTGCGCGAGGGCCTGCAAGGGGGCGACAGCAACTGCAAGTACGCCCAAAGCGGTGACTGTTCTGCTCATCTGTTCTCTCCCAATCTGGCCCAGAATGTGAACAGTCAACCGATTGGCGGTCATCATCAAAACTGACTAGTTGGCCAAGGTATCGATGGCTTGGTGGCGTACGAGTTCGCCGGTACTCCGCTGGGGAGCACTTGAGCCACCGATGAAAAAGCCGCTCTCGCTCTGAACCAGTCATCCAAAGGTTTTACGGGCCCCGTTGAGCACCGATTGAATCGGTCCGAGATGGGCCTAACCCTCGCGGAAGAACTTCAACGCCGCCAGGTCCGGGAATGCCGTCGACCGCTTGGCCTGCGCGGCCGCGAACGCCTCCATCAGATTCCTGTTCTGCCAGATCGCCGCCTGCAGCCAGCCCATCTGCTGGAGGCTGTCCTTGACGCCGTGATCGCGGGCGTAGTGGATCGCCTGCTTGCTGCCCCAGACCGCCACCGGCGGCTTCTGCGCGATCTCGCGCGCGCATTGCAGCGCGGCTTCCACGCATTCCGCCTGCGTCGCGAAGACGTCGTTCACCAGGCCCACGGCCTGCGCCCGCGCCGCCGGCATGCGGCGCCCGGTGTAGGCCAGTTCCTTGACCACGCCCAGCGGCACCAGCTTGGGCAGGCGTTGCAGCGTGCCCAGGTCGGCCACCATGCCGATGTTGATCTCCTGGATGCAGAAGAACGCGCTGGTCTCCGCGTAGCGGATGTCGCAGGCCGCGACCAGGTCCACCGCGCCGCCGATGCAGCCGCCCTGGATCGCCGCGATCGTCGGCACGCGCAGCTCGTCGAGCTTGTTGAACGCCAGCTGCATGTCGGCCAGCAGGTCGACGATGGCCGCGCGTCCTTCGGCGCTGCGGTCGTCGAGCTGGATGCCGCCGTTCTGGAATACCTCCAGCGACATCCCCGCGCTGAAGTGCTTGCCCGTCGACGAGATCACCAGCGCCCGCAAGGTCGGGCTGCGGTGGAGCTGCTCCAGCAGCGCCTCCAGCTCGCGCCACAGCTGCGGCGACATGGTGTTCATCGCATCGGGCCGGTTCAGCACCAGGTGGCCGACGCCGGCTTCTTCGCTCAGGGTGAGGCAGTCCATTCGAGTCTCCTTGGATCGTTCCTGTCGTCCCTGTCACCGGCTGGATGCATCTCGCAGCCGGGCAGGGGATCGGACGATGCTAGCGGGAGACGGCCGGACGCCGCGTCAAGGACGCGACGTCCGATGCCGATTGGAGAGCGCTCTCAAGCACCGTCAGGCGCCGACCAGTTCCTCGGCGGGACCGAAGAACTCGTAACGCAGCTGCCCCGTCGGCACACCCAGCGAGCGTCCCGCGCGGTAGACCGCCTGCATGAAGGGCTTGGGGCCGAGCAGGTACAGGTCGACGTCGCGGTCCTCGGGCAGGTGGCGCGCCAGCAGCGCATCGGTGACGTACCCGACTTCATGCGGCTCGTCGCCGTCGCGCGGCGCGTCGTAGACGTAGAGCGCCTGGACGTTCTCGTGCGCCGCCGCGAGCAGGTCCACGCGCTCCCGGAACGCGTGCACGCCGCCGTGCCGCGCGGCGTGGATGAAGCGGATGGGCCGGCCGCTGGCCGCCGCCGATTCCAGCATCGCCATCGCCGGCGTGATGCCCACGCCGCCCGTCACCAGCACCAGCGGTCGCGTCGCCGCGGCATCGAGCGTGAACTCGCCCGCCGGCGCCTGCACGTCGAGGCGGCTGCCGACCTCGGCCGTGTCGTGCATCCAGTTGGACACCAGCCCGCCGTCCTCGCGCTTGATGCTGACGCGGTACCAGGGCTTGCCCGGTGCGTCGGACAACGAGTAGTTGCGGCGCACGGTCCTGCCGTCGATGTCCAGCACCAGGGTCAGGTATTGCCCCGGATGGAAGGGCGGCAGCGGCTGGCCATCCACCGGCTCCAGGTAGAAGGACGTGATCAGCTCGCTTTCGCGTTCCTTGCGCGCGACGACCATCGCGCGCTGACCGCGCCAGCCGCCCGGCAGCGCCGCGGTGGCGGCGTAGACCTGCTCCTCGGCATCGATCAGCAGCTGCGCGAGCGCGCCATAGGCCTCGGCCCAGGCCGCGATGATCTCGTCGGTCGCGACGTCCGCGCCCAGCACCTCGCGGATCGCGGCCAGCAGGCAGGCGCCGACGATGGGGTAATGCTCGGGCTGCACGCCCAGCGCCACATGCTTCTGGATGATGCGGGGCAGGGCGGGCGCCAGCTCATGCACGCGGTCGATGTGGCTGGCGTAGGCGAGCACCGCGCCGGCCAGCGCGCGCGCCTGCGTGCCCTCGGCCTGGTGCGCCTCGTTGAAGAAGGCCTTCAGCGCCGGATGCTCGGTCAGCATCGCGCGGTAGAAATGCCGCGTGATGTCCTCGCCGCGCGACTTCAGCAGCGGCACCGTGGCCTGGATCAGGGCGATGGTCTGGGGCTTGAACATGAGCTTCTCTACTCCGATTTCGTTGTGATGCTCCTTCTCATTCACGATCCGTGCCAATGCGAAGAACTTTCAGAGTTGCTCATAACTGGTTGATTTTCAATGAATTCAATGCCATTGATTCGCGATGTGGGTCGAAATGACCGAAAATGCGCTGGTGTCGGATTGACAACATGCAGGTCGAAGTGACTTCAGATTCCCGCTACCGCCAATTGCTTGCCGCCGTGCGCGGCCTGGTCCGCTGCGACGCCGCGGCTCTGTTGCGGCTGATGCCCGACGAAGCCGCGCCGGTGTTGCAGCCGGTGGCCGTCGACGGGCTGGCCGAGGAAGCCCTCGGTCGACGCTTCCCGGTCGCCGCGCACCCGCGTCTGGCGCGCCTGCTCGACAGCGGCCACGGTCTGCGCTTCCCGTCGGACGCCGGTCTGCCTGACCCGTACGACGGACTGCTGGAACACCAGCACGAGCTCGAGGCGGTGCACGACTGCATGGGCGCGCCGGTGCGCGTCGACGGCCGGATCTGGGGGCTCGTGACCTTGGATGCGCTGGATCCGCACGCGTTCGACGGCGTCGACGACGGTCGGCTGCAGGGCATCGTCCGGCTGCTCGAAACCGGCATCGCCGCCGAGGAGACCATCGCCGAGATGGCTCGTCGCGCTGAACAGGACCAGGCGCTCGCCCGCGCCGCGTCACGCGTCGGCGCGCGCGAGCTGCTCGGCCGCAGCGCCGCGATGGTCCGCTTGCGCGAGGAGATCGACACCGTCGCCGGCTCCGACCTCACCGTGCTGATCCTCGGCGAGACCGGCGTCGGCAAGGAACTCGTCGCGGAGCGGCTGCACGCGCGCTCGTTGCGGCGCGATCGGCCGCTGGTGCAGATCAACTGCGCAGCGCTGCCGGAGACGCTCGCGGACAGCGAGCTCTTCGGCCACAAGCGCGGCGCGTTCACCGGCGCGGTCACCGATCGCAGCGGCAAGTTCGAGCTGGCCGACGGCGGCACGCTGCTGCTGGACGAGGTCGGCGAGCTGCCGCTCCCGGTGCAGGCCAAGCTGCTGCGCGTGCTGCAGAGCGGCGACGTGCAGCGGCCCGGCAGCGACCGCGTGCAGAAGGTCGACGTCCGCGTGATCGCCGCGACCAACCGCGACCTGCGGGAGGAAGTCGCACGGGGCCGCTTCCGGGCGGACCTCTATCACCGGCTGTCGGTCTATCCGCTGCGCGTGCCGCCGCTGCGAGAGCGTGGTCGCGACGTGCTGGCGCTCGCCGGCGGTTTCCTGGAGGAGAACCAGCATCGGCTCGGCGCGCGCAACCTGCGCCTGTCGCCGGCGGCCTCGGAGGCCCTGCTGGCCCACGACTGGCCGGGCAACGTGCGCGAGTTGGAGCACCTCATCAGCCGCGCTGCGTTGCGCGCGCTGTCATCGGCAGGCCGGGCGGGGCGATGGATCGCGATCGAGCCGGAGCATCTGGGAATGCCCGCGATGACCGCCGCTGTGGACGCCGCCTTGGACGCCGCGGCGCCGCCACCAGAGATCGCGCCAGAGATCACACCGGAAGGCCCGCCAGGCATTGGCCTGCGCGAAGCCACCGAACGCTTCCAGCGCCAATGGATCGCGGCGGCGCTCGCCCGCCATGGCGGCGCGATGGCCGCCGCCGCACGCGAGGCGGGCATGGACCGGAGCAACTTCCTGCGCCTGGCCAAGCGCCTCGGCGCGACGACCTGAGGCTCACAACGAGCGCAACCAGGCCAGCAGCGCCTCGCGATCCGTCTTCGACAACCGCTCGAAGCGCTGCCGCGATTTCTCCGCTTCGCCGCCGTGCCACAGGATCGCTTCGGTCAGCGTGCGCGCGCGTCCGTCGTGCAGGTAACCGACCGGCGTCGACTCGGCCACCTGCTCCGTGTAGCCGATGCCCCAGAGCGGCGACGTGCGCCACATCGCGCCGCGCGCCCGGCCTTCCGGCAGCGTGTCCGCCAGGGCCGGTCCCATGTCATGCAGCAGCAGGTCGGTGAACGGACGGATCGTCTGGTCGCGCAACTCCGCGAACGGATGGTTCTTCCCCGTCTTCATCTCCGCCGTGTGGCACGCCGCGCAGCGCAGCGCGTCGAACACGCGGCGGCCCGCCGCCACCTGCGCGGCATCCACGCGGTGTTCCTCCGGCGGCGCGACGCCCTTCGGGAAGCCGCTCGCGAGGCTGCGCTGCGCCGGCACGGCCAACAGCTGCATGTACTGCGTCAGCGCGTTCAGGTCGCTTTCCTGGATGCCCTTTTCCGCGGGGGCGGCGCGGCAACCCGCCGGGTCCGTCGAGCAGCCGCGGTTCGGGAACACGGGCGAGGTGACCGACATGTCGTTGAGCAGCGCCGCGGCCACCTGGTGGCGCACGCTGGCCTTGGCGGCCTTCCAGCCGAAGCGGCCCAGACGCGTCTCGCCGGATTCCGGATCGACGCTGAAGTTGGCCTTGCCCAGCACGCCGTCGGGGTCCGGCGTCGTGCGTGCGCGGGCCAGGATGTCCGCCTCCGGCACCGCCTCCAGCAGGCCCACGCCGATCAGCGGCTGCGCGGCGCGCGCCGACCACAGCTGCGGGACCGGCCCGTCGAAGCCGAAGGTCGGCTTGCGCAGCTCGACGCGGGTGCCGTCGGCCAGCGTGACCGTGCGGGACTCGAAACCCGCCACCTTGACGGCGAGACCCCCGTCCCGCGACGCACCGGAGGCCGTCGCCGTGTTCATCAGGATCGCCGACCCATAGCGCGGGTCCGGCCGGATCGCGCCGTCGGCGTCCCTTACGGCGACGTGGAAGGCCATCCCTTCCAGACGCTGGCCCACCATGAACGGCGCGGCGCCGCGGCCGTTGTTGGTGTGGCACTGCACGCAGGACGTCGCATTGAAGCGGGGACCCGCCAGGTCGACGATGGCGGCCATCGGCTCGTTGCCGGGCTCGAGGTGGACGCCGGTGGTGAAGCTGCTGTGGGCCGTGCGGCGACCTTCGACGAAGCGCTGCATGTTCTGCATGCCGATGTTGCCCGCCGGCTGCTGGAACATCCGGAGCCCCTCGGCCGAATAGTTGTACGAGACGGAGCCCAGCCCGCCCGACAAGGTGGACTCCGGCAGCGGCGCGCTGTTCAGGCGCGGCGACACGCCGTACCACGGGGTCAGTCCTTGCCCGACGACGTAGAGCCACTCGTTGGCGTAGTAGCGCAGGCCTCCGCCGTCGCCCACGGCCTGCATCGCGGCCGAGGTCGTGACCATGGCCGGCGCCATCTCGACCGGATCGCCGACCTTCAGCGGCCGGGAATTCACCTGGATGCCGCTGGGAAAGCCGTCGGCGCCCAGGCCCGCGTGGCCCGGGTAGTCCTTGATCACGACCGTGCAATGGTCCTCGCCCGGCTGGCCGTTGGCCGGGTAGGTGACCGGCTTGCAGATCGAGGGGGTCCCGTCGATCAGCTCGCCGTTGTTCATCCAGCCGTAGCCGGTCACGCCGACGCGGTCGAAGGCGCGGAAGAACGCGGTGCCGCCCGGCAGGAAGTCGACCGTCGGGTTGTAGGTGTTGATCTTCAGCACCGGCCGGGTGACACCGGCCACACGGCTGTTGTCGACGATCTCCAGACCCCAGGTGCGGTGTCTGAAGGACTCGGGCACGAAGCTCAGGGCGGCGCCGCGACGCTTGTCGACCGGATGGCGCGAGGCATCGACGGTCTCGTTGGGGCCGTAGCCGATCTCGTTCCAGTCCTCGCCGCGCTCGCGGCCGTGGCGGGCCAGGCCGCGCACGCCGAAGCGGGTCACCAGCGTGCCGTCGGGCAGCGTGAACTGCAGCGTCTCTATCGGCGATTGCGGCGGGAACAGCGAGACCAGCACCGCGCCTTTGGCGGGCACGGGGAAGGGCGTCGTGGGCAACTCCGGGAGCTCGTTCCCGCTGTCCGAGGCGGCGATCGCCGCGGACTGGGCGGTGACGCCGGGCGCCAGGTCCGCGGCGCCCTGGGCGCCGGCGTCCTGCGGGC
>NZ_DASVNZ010000014.1:0-7237 GCF_036486225.1 Roseateles sp.
TCACGAGTTCCTCAACCACAGCCCTGAAAGGCAGGCGACCCTCATGACCACCGACATCCTCTCCGACGCCGACGAAGCCCATCGCGACGAAGCGACGCTCTACTACGTCGTGCCGCTCAAGCCCAAGGACCAGCTGGAACAGATCATCGAGCGCACCGAAAAGATCGTGGACTGCGCCTACTTCGACAAGGAATGGAAGCGCGTCGGCTCGACGCTGGACACCACCGGCGGGACCCAGAAGATCCGGTTCACCGAGCGCTGCCGCGAGATCCCGCCGCAGGCGCTCGAGCAGCTGGACGGCCGCAAGCCCGATCCGACGGTGACGCTGTTCGCCGCGGTGGCCAAGACGCTGCGCACGTCCTGCGGCCTGCCCAACACCTTCGTCGCCAAGGGCGCGGACGGTGCGACCTGGCTGACGATCCCGGTGGACCTGAAGACTTCGCGCGGCGTCGTGCTCGTGTTCCGTCGCCCGGAGTCCGGCGGCGCCGAGACGCTCATCGCCACGACGGATCCGGAGATCCGCAACGGCAGCAGCACCTGACAGGAAGCGCCCGGTCCCCCGGGCGCTCTTCAGCGCGATGGCGGCGCGGGACGCGTCACGTCACGTCCCCCGCCGGCAGGTGCACCCGCAGGTCGCCGCAGAGGATGGCCGTCCGGCCTCCGAGTTCAAACGCGATCGATCCGGTCAGGCACATCCAGCCGCCCTGCAGCGTCAGATAGGGGCGTGTGAGCTGGACGGTGCCGGGGAAGCTCACCGCGCGGCGGAAGTACTGGCGCCGCGACCAGCGGGCGCCTGAGCAGTTGTGCAGGGGCTCGAACTGCTCCGCGCGCTGCAGCTTCTCCCGGGCCGCGTCGTCGCGGAAGGCGATGTCGGCGAGCTGGCGTCCCTGGTCGTCGAGCAGGTAGCACATCGACGCGTTGGGCGCGGACAGGAAGTCCGCGCAGGCCTCGTCCATCGATCGCCCCGCCGCCAGGGCGACGCTGGCCTGGCGCAGCCGGTCGCAGTGGATGGCCATGGATTCCCGCCAGCGGTCGTCCTTGCGGGATTGCGCCTCGTCGAAGCTGTGCCACGCGGCGTCCAGCGCCTCGCTGCCGTCCTCCAGCGACAGGGTCGCCGCCTGGGGCCGGCCGAAGAAATAGCCCTGGACGAAATCGGCGTCGCAGGTCAGGGCGATGTGGGCGCCTTGCAGCGTCTCGATGCCTTCGACCAGGACGAGCGCGCCGCATTCCTGCAGCAGCGAGACCATGCGCTGGAGGATGCGCAGCGCCTTCGGATCCTGCTTGGCGCGCAGGAGCACGCGGCGGTCCAGCTTGACGAGGTGCGGCGCGAGGTCGAACACACGCTCGAAGTTCGAGTGCCCGGCGCCGAAGTCGTCGAGCGCGATCAGGCAGCCCTTGGCGCGCAGCTGCTGCAGCGCCGGATAGACGCGCTCGTCCTCGAACAGCGGGGACTCGAGCACCTCGATCACGACGCGCGACGCCCGGATGCCGCTGGCGTCCAGCGCGCGGTCGATGTCCTGGAGCGCGCCGGTCGATTCAAGCAGCGTGGCGGGATGCAGGTTCAGCAGCAGCCACTCGGGCGAGTCGCGCTTGCCCATGGCCGCATACGCCTGCAGATGCTGCCGGACGGCGCGGACGTCGAGGTCGGCGCGGGCGTGGTGGTCGGGCAGCCCGTCGAAGAGCCGGTTGGGCGCGATGGGGCGGCCGTCGGCATCGCTGGCTCGAAGCAGCGCTTCATGGCCGACCAGACGGCCATGGGTGAGGCTGAAGACGGGCTGGAACGCCGTGGCGAGCGCGCAGGACGCCGTTCCTTCGGAGGTGGGGCTCATCGAGGCGCTGCGCAGGCAGTTTTCATTCCCGCATCATCGGAGGGATCCATCGGCTGCGGGAGAGGGCGGCCCAGGAAGGGCGTGTCTGCCGTTTCCCTACAGGGAAGCCGCCTTCACCTCAGTCGTCTTCACTTCTGGATTCCGAGCGCCTTCCGGGCAGTGGCGATCCGCTCGTCGTAGGACTGTTTCTCCAGCGCCTGGATGGCGTCTTCCAGGACGCGTCCGAGGGGCACCTGCATGTCCGCCTCCAGGCTCCTGGCCGCCAGCGCGGTCGCTTCCCAGCACTGCGTCAGCCGGGGCGCGAGGCGCTTGCCCTTCTTCGTCAGCTGCACGATGCGCTGTCGCGCATCCGTCTCCGAAGGCGTCACGGACACGAGGTCGGCCTCCGTCATCCGGGCGACCGTCTGCGTCACCGCAGGTTGGCTGATGCCCGCGCTCTGGGCGATCTCGCTGATCGTGGCGACGCCGTCCTGCATCAGCACGCGCATCACCGGCGTATAGCGCGGACGGTAGCTGGGGTCCAGGTTCTCGTAGGAGCGTTCGACGGCGCTGTCCAGCAACTCGATCAGGTGGCGCAACTGCGTGCCCAGGGTTCTCGTCATGGCTGTCTCCATCGGGTGTCGCCGGGAGCGGCCCCGGCCTGCCGGCCGCTGCGCCACGCCAGCAGCGCCACCGTGGCCATGGCCGTCACGGCCAGGGTCACCGCCGACGCTTCCACGCCGAAGCGGCCACCCGTGAGCCACGCCGGCCCGTCGAGCGCGGTCTGAAGCACTCCCATCGTCTTGTTGCCGGAGGACGAGAGGCCGAAGATCGCCGTGGTCGCGAAGTTCCATCCGAAGTGCAGGCCGATCGGCAGCCACAACCGGCCATGCACGAGGTAGGCGGCGGAGAGCAGGGCGCCGGCGACCATGATGGCCAGGAAGGCCACCGCCGAGAAGCCCTCGGTGGGCAGATGCGCCAGGCCGAACAGCAGCGACGAGATCGCGAAGGCGGGCCACAGGCCCAGCCAGCCGACCAGGATGCGCAGCAGCACGCCGCGGAAGAGCAGTTCCTCCAGCACCGCGGCAAGCGTCATCTCGGCCATGGGCGCCAGCAGGTCGTGCCAGGTCATGCCCGTGATCCTCAGCACGCCGGCGGACCACAGCAGGCCGACGATGCCGCTGATCAGCGCCAGGCCGATCAGCGCACCCGTCAGGACCTCCCGCACGGCGGGGGTGCGGGCCAGCTCGTGCATCCGGCGCTGCTCCAGGACGTGCACGAACCAGCGATAGGCGAGCACGCAGAGCATCGCGGCCAGCAGTTGCGGCCACAACTGACGGTAGGGCTTGGGCAGGAGGGCGTGGATGCCCGCCATCGTCAGCGCCACCGGCGCCACGGTGGCGAAAGCGCCGACGACGATGCGCACGATCGGCGAGCGCAGCGACGGTCGGTACCAGGGAGTGGGTGGCGCGTACGAAATGCTTTCGACTGACATGGAGACCTCCCGGTAGCGGCGACGCAGCATGCGGCGCGCGGTTTTTATAAGCGCTTATGCTACAGATGCATTGCTGCTTATGCAAATCGGTCGGGTGCCGGGAGGACGACCGAGCCGGCGCCTTTGCGCTGATGCCGTCTTGATGTCCGATGCCCGAGAAGAGATGCCGTCTTGAGGTCGTGCCGCCTATCGTGAGGCTCCCTCATGCGGCCGATTGCGCCGCGAGATCTTGGAGTTCACCTCATCATGTTCGTCATCGGCAAGGACTACAGCCGCGAAGACATCCACGCCACCTGCGGCGGCAACAAGCAGGCCTTTCTTCCCACGCATCACGGCAAGGTCGTCGCGGCCTGCCTGAAGCCGGAGCGCAATCCCCAGGGGCCTGACGTCGTGCTGTGCAGCACCCGTGCCGCCTCGCGCGCGGCGGGGCGCACCTTTGCGCGGCAAGGCGGCGCGGTGCCGGTCTTCATGCGCGCGGACAGCAACCGATGGCGCTACGTCGGCCGCTACGAAGTCGCGGATTCGCTGACCACGCCGGCGGACTGCGCGCCGTTCATCTCGGGGAGCGGCCTGACCTTGAGTCAGGTGTCCCGCGTGATCCGGCTGCGAAAGACAGGCGACTGAGCGTCCGAACGGGTCGACGTGCAGGACTGCTTGTGCGCCGACCTGCTGAGCGAGGCTCGGGTCATGGATCGCCGCGTCCGCCCGAGGCGCCGTACACCTGACCGGTGGCATAGCTCGACTCGTTCGACGCCAGCAGCACGTACACCGCCGCGAGTTCCGCGGGCTGACCGGCGCGCCCCATCGGCGTGTCGGTGCCGAACTTCTGCAGCTTCTCCTGCGTCTGGCCGCCGCAGACCTGCAGCGGCGTCCAGAACGGGCCCGGCGTCACGGCGTTCACGCGGATGCCCTGCCTGGCGAGCTGCTTCGCGAGGCCCTTGGTGAAGATCAGGATCGCGCCCTTGGTGGTCGCGTAGTCCAGCAGGTTTTCTCCCGGGTCGTAGGAGTTGACCGACGCCGTGTTGATGATCGAGCTGCCCTCGGCGAGATGCGGGATCGCCGCCTTGCACAGCCAGAATGGCGCGTAGATATTGGTCTTGAAGGTCCAGTCGAACTGCTCGGTGCTGATGTCCAGGATCGACTCGTGGCTCTGCTGCCGGGCCGCGTTGTTCACGAGGATGTCCAGACCGCCGAGCTCGCGCACGGCGTCCGCCACCAGCTTCTGGCAGAACGCCTCCTCGCGCAGGTCGCCCGGCAACGCGATCCCTTGGCGTCCTGTTTCCCGGATGAGCTCGATCACCTCGCGCGCATCGGGCTCCTCGTCGGGCAGGTAGTTGATCGCCACGTCCGCGCCCTCCCGCGCGAACGCGATCGCGGCCGCGCGGCCGATGCCGCTGTCGCCGCCGGTGATCAGCGCGCGCCGGCCGGCGAGGCGGCCATGACCCACGTAGGTCTTCTCGCCGTGATCGGGCGGCGGGATCATGTCGCGCGCCAGGCCCGGCCAGGGCTGGGACTGCTTCTGGAAGGCGATCGTGTCGGCCTTGCCGGTCTTGTCGGAAGAGGTCATGGAAAGGCTCCTAGGCGCAGCGCAGGCGCTCCAAGTGGGCCGCGAAGCCGTCCGGCGCCCGACCGTCCTGTCGGGCGCTCGTGACCACGCGCACGGTGTTGGTCCAGGCAATGCGCATGCCGAGCGCGTGGAGCCGCTCCACCAGCTCGACGTCCTCGCGGCTGCGCAGCTGCGCGAATCCGCCCGCCTGCTGATAGGCGCTCACGCTCACGCCCAGGTTGGCGCCGTGGATGTGGCGATGGTCCTCGGCATCGGTGTAGCCGAGCTCGTAGGCGGTCCGCTCCTCGGGCGTGAAACCGGTCCAGTCGTCCACCTCGACCACGCCGCAGACGGCTTCGGTCCGCAAGGCCAACTGGCGCGAGAGCCAGCTTGGCGACACGACTGAATCCGCGTCCGTGAAGGCCAGCCAGCGCGCGCCTTGCTCGATCAGGGCCTGCGCGCCGGCCGCGCGCGCGAAGCCGACGTTGCGCGCCTCGACGGCCACACATTGCACGCCGAGGTGGCGCGCGATCTCTGACGTCCGGTCGCGACAAGCGTCGAGGACGACCAGGATGCGCACCTCCTCACCGCGCAGGTCAGGATGCTCGGCGGCGACCCGCAGCGCCTGCAGGGCCCGGCCGATCAGGGCTTCCTCATTGTGGGCGGGGACCACCGCGCCAATCATGGCCGCAGTCCTTCGCGTCGGGCCACCGACCGGCCGTCCAGGCTCCAGACCTCGACGAGGAAATCCTCCTCCTCATGCCGCAGCAGCCGTGTCCAGCCGAAGTGCTCCTGGAAAACCGCGCTCATGAGCCAATGCACGTCGTCCCCGCTGCGGAAGTAGTCGCCTTCGGGATGTCGCCAATGGCTGGCGAGCAGCGTGCCGCCGGCCGCGAGACTCGCCACCGCGCGGGCTATCGTCTGACGCAGTGCATGGTCGTCGAGGTAGTAGCCGATCTCGCTCAGGACGACCAGATCGAAGCGGCCTTCGGGCCAGTCTGCGGGGATCTGCGCGCAGTCCACGTCGACATGCGGCAGATGCGCCAACCGGCGACGGGCGTGGGCGACGGCCGTCGCGCTGCCGTCGCTGCAGAGCAGCCGGTCGCAGCGCGTCGCCAGGTCGGCGCTCAATTCACCGTTGGCGCATGCGGGTTCGAAGACGCGCGCGTAGCGCTCGGCGGGCAGGCTGGCGAGGATCTGTGCGCGCTTGCGCCGCTCGTACCAGCGCGTGCGATAGCCCCAGGGATCAGCGTCTTCGCTGAACAGCGATTCGAAGTGATCGGCCAGCGCGCCGGCTTGCGGTCGGCTCGGCGCGGTCATGCCGGACGCTCGGGCATGAAGAAGAACTCCGCCGGTCGGAGCAGGCGATCCACGGCCTCGGGGAACAGCACCGGGGGGCGTTCCCCGTCCGGCATCAGCTGGCTGCGATGCTCGGACAACGCGAGCCATTTGTCCTCTAGCGCGCGCCCGGACAGGGGCAGTCGCCGCAGCCGATGCCAGGGGACGGTCGGATCGCCCGGTCGGGCCCAGTGCCAGGTCCAGACCGGCATCTCCAGCAGCGTCGCGCCGGCGCCGCGCGCCGCGTCGGCGCAGGCGCGGCCGACCGCATCGTGATCGGGGTGGCCGTCGTGGCGCCAGGTGGTGATCACCACGTCGTCCGGCAGCAGGTGTCGGGACAGGGCGTCGACCATCCGCCGTTCGTGGAAACGCACGCGGCCATCGGGCAGGGCGAGCGCGTGGACAGGAACGCGCAGACCGAGATGACGCAGACCCCTGAGGCGCTCCAGCCGCCGTTGCGCGGCGAGGTGCAGGGGCGTCCAGGTCGTCGAACCGGGGTGGCTGGCATCACCGTCGGTGACGCCGATCACCGCGACGAAAGGCGCGAGCGTCGACGCGCCGGGCGCGGCGGCGCGCAGACGCGTCGCGAGCAGGGACAGGAGCCCGCCGCAACCCAGCACTTCGTCGTCGGGATGGGGCGCGACCACGACCACGCGCGCGCCGACAGGCACGAGTTCATCGAGCGATACCGGCGGCGTCTCCCACATCGGCATCCACTGACGCCAAACGCGCTCCGGCGTTCCCGTGCCCTCGATCCGGCGACGGGTGGGGGCCTCGCCCGACAGCAGCTTCTGCCGCAGTTCCGGGGTTCCCCGATCGATTGTCAGAGCGTCCATGTCGTGTCCGCCTGCTTGAGGAGTTGGTGACCCAGGGCGACCAGATCCCGGTCGCCATGGCATTGGCGGATGAACACTGGCAAATCTGCTGCCAGGCGCGCGAAACCTTCGTCGTGGCACAGCGGGCCGGCGCCCATCGCGCGCGTGACGGCGCGCAGCACCTGCTGGGCGCATTCGTCGCTGGCGGCCCGCGTGCGCAGCGCCCACGCGCGCG
>NZ_DASVNZ010000069.1:0-4070 GCF_036486225.1 Roseateles sp.
CTCGAACACCGAGCCCTGGCCCGGCGTCGAGGCGCAGCGCAGGTCGCCGCCCATGGCCCGGGCGATCTCGCGGGAGATCGTCAGTCCCAGGCCGGCGCCGTCCCGGCGGGCGCGGCCGGTGCCGGCGCCGCCTGCCTGCTCGAAGGGCGCGAAGATGCGCTCCAGCTGGTCCGCGGGGATGCCGTCGCCGGTGTCGCGGACCGCGAAGTGCAGCAGGGTGCCGGCGCGCATGTCCAGCACGGACGAGACCTCGACCGCGACGCGGCCGTGGTCGGTGAACTTGATGGCGTTGCCCACCAGGTTGTGCAGCACCTGCTGGATGCGCGACGCGTCGCCCATCGCCCGGGCGGGCAGTTGCGGGGCGACGGTCAGCGTGAAGTCCACGCCCTTGGCCCGCGCGGACTCGCCCAGCAGGCGGCCGACGTCGCCGGCGACCTCGCGGATGTCGAAGGGCCGGGCCTCGACGACCAGCTTGCCGGACTCGATGCGGGCCAGGTCCAGGATGTCGTTGACCAGCGTCAGCAGATGCCGGCCGGAGCGGCGCACGATCTCCACCTGCTCGCGCTGCTGGTCGCTGAGATCGCCGCGCTCCAGCAACTGGGTCATGCCGATGATGCCGTTGAGCGGCGTGCGGATCTCGTGGCTCATCACCGCGACGAAGCGGCTCTTGCTGCTGCTCGTTTCCTCGGCGGCGTTGAGCGCGAGGCGGCGCTGCTCGGCCAGGCGCGCCTGCTCGAAGCGCAGGCGCAGCAGCTCCAGTGAACCGGCCTCGATGCGGCGGGACTCCAGCACCGTCAGCAACCAGAACATGGCCAGCCCGCCGACGCTCAGCCAGCCGGTCACGCCGCCCTGCAGCGCGAGCCGGATCGCCAGCGGCGCGATCACCAGCGAGGCGAACAGCGCCTGCCCGCGCGCCCAGTGGCCCAGCGAGACCATGGTGAAGGCGACCAGGCCGACGAGGGTCGTCATGACCGCGCCGTCGATCTCCGGCAGGTTCGGGGTGGCGAACAGCGCGCCGATCACGCCCCAGGCGAGGCCGTCCAGCCCGAGTCCGACGAGATAGCGCCGTTCCTCGCGCGGCGAGGCGCGCTCCTGCAGCGGCAGGGTGAGGAAGCGTCGGGCCTGGAGGGTGCGCCACAGCGAGAGGCCCCAGCGCGCGCCCAGCCAGCCGAGCAGGTCGATGACCGGCAGGTGCGGCCACAGCAGCACGACCGGGAACAGGCTGAACAGCGCGCCCACGGCCGCCGGCATGGCCACGCGGGCCTGCAGGCTGCTCAGGCGCTCGGCCCGGACCTGGATCGCCACGCTGGCGGCGGCGCTGTCCTCGTGATGTTCGCTTTTTGAGATTCCCATACGACACGGCCGGCGAGGTTCCGACCGATGCGCCTCCTGGCTGCTGGCGCCGCTCGCTGGCGGTGCTTCGGTGGGCGTTTCTACCGAAGGATGACTGACAACGGTGTCGGGGACTTCCCGGGTATGACGTCTGATCGCACGTCCCGATGAACCGGAGCGTCGTTTGACATCCATCAAGAATCGGAAACAGCCGTCCCGATCGATGTCGTGGGACAGCCTCACCCAAGGATCTCCACTGTTCGACACGCGACGCTCACCATGAAACCTATTCTTGACACCCTACGGACGGCGTTTTCCCGATCGGCGGAGGCCGAACCGCCGAAGGCAGGCCAGGACCTGCTGACTCGACTCGATGAGAAGACCCGATCGTTCGACCGCGATCAGACGGTGTTCGGACGGGGGCGCGACGCCTTGGCGGTCGACCTGGACGGACTCATGGACACCGGTGGAAAGGCGGGCGGAGGGCGGGTGCTGAATGCGACGCAGGTTTCCAGGAGCGCCTCGTTGATGGCGGCCCCGCAACAACGTTCTGATGCCTGCGACTTCATCGAGGCCTGTGTCAATCACCAGATCACCCACGTTATCGACCTGACGGAGGACAACGCGGTCAGTGGCAGGCTCGCCATGCGGATGCGGGCCTGGGGCGAAGAACTCGGCGGCAGCCAGAAGAGTGTTCATTTCCGGCCGGCAGAACTGTCGGTGGGGGTCCGAGGCATGGCAGACACGGCCACCAACCAGCAGGTCCAGTTGGATCTCAAGCAGTCCGGTGTCGTGCGGTCCCGGCAGCTCTCCTGGACCCGCATGGCGTGTGAGGATGGCAAGCCGATCGATCCCAGGCTGATGCTGGCCGTGTGCGTGCAGATCCGAGGCCGCGAGCGGATGGTGCCGACGGGGCCGCAGGACGCGAAGGTCGCGTTCATGGATGGCAACGGCGGTGACACGGCGGCTGCCTTCTCGGCGGCGAATGCGATGTTCCGCCTCAATGATCGCGCGCCGCTTTCCGCTTCGGACATCGATGCCGAGGTGGTCAGAACCTGCGCGACCTTGCGCTCGCTCCGGAGTACCGATCTCTTCTCGAAGCGGCCGGACATCATGGACGGCCTCCGTCAGTTCGCCCAGCTCATGATCGATGAACGCACGGCCACCGGCGAGCGTTTCGATCAGGTGGCGAGCCTCCCCGAACAGACGCGCCAGCGTCAGGTCTGCTTCGGAGGGAAATTGCAGGTCACGAAGTTCGAGGCCGACGAGAAGATCGAGGGTGCCGAGGTCAAGCAGAAAGACAAGGGCGTGGACTTCGACGAGAACAGGCCGCAGCTGCTGTCACTGAAGGCACGGGAACGCCTGGAGCGTGGCGCGGTTCCGCCCGGCCGTCCGACAGGCTTTCAGCAGACCGAGACCACGCAGCAGCGTCAACGTGCCATGGGCGTGGCCTTCCGCGAGGAGGGCGAGGACACCGCCTGACCCTCAGGCATCGGGCTCCGACATCGCCAGCTCACGCTGCGCGTCGTCCAGCCACATCCACCCGCCTTCCTTCAGCCCGGCCGGCAGGTCCAGCGCGCCGATGCGCTGACGGTGCAGGCTCAGCACCCGGTTCCCGACCGCCGCCACCATCCGCTTGGCCTGGTGGTAGCGGCCTTCAGTGAGCGCCATCTGCAGCCGCCCGTCGGGCAAGCGCTCGGCGGAGACGGCCTGCACCGGTTCCTCGGCCAGCTTCGGGTTGCGCTCCTCCAGCAGCACGCCCGCGACGAGCTGGCGCAACTGCGCCTCGTCCACCTCGGCCTTGCACACCGCCTGGTAGAGCTTGGGCACGTGGTACTTGGGGCTGGTCAGCTTGTGCTGCAGCGGACCGTCGTCGGTCAGCAGCAGCAGGCCGGTGGTGTCCTCGTCGAGGCGGCCCACCGGCTGGATGTCGCGGTTGCGCAGCGGCTCGGGCAGCAGCGAGAACACGCTCGGATGGTGGCTCGGCTTGCGCGAGCACTCGTAGCCCGCCGGCTTGTACAGCAGGATCAGCGCCTTCTCGTGGAAGGGCCAGGTCTGGCCTTCGACCTCGAAGACGAGGCATGCGGTGTGGAAGGTCTCGTCCGGATCCTCGACGACCGTGCCGCCGATCGAGACCAGCCCGTGCCGCAGCAGCGCGGCGCAATGCCGGCGCGTGCCGAAGCCTTGGCTGAAGAGGATCTGGGCGATGGCGACCGGCTTGGGCGCCTTGGCAGTCTTGGCGGTCTTGGCCGCGGCCGGGGGCAGGGAGGTGGAATCGGAGCTCATGGGCGCGATTGTCGCTGGCGGCGCGCGCGTGGGCGGTGCACGGTCGGACGTCCTTCCGGCAGATCAGGTTTGAGAAATATCAAGCCTCGGATCGCGCCGAGCCGGTTTTTTGACTGCGCCAGAACCCGGGCCGCAGGCCCAGACCTTGAGTCGATCAGGCGCCGACCGCGTCCACGATCGCCCGCGCCACCACCTCCGCGGCCACGCCGCCCAGCAAGGTCATGTCCCCGTCGACGTCCGCGGTGCCGGTGGCGAGCGCGAACATCACATCCCCGTCCGTCACGGTGTGAACCGGATGGATCGCCCGCGCCAGGCCGTCGTGCGCGATCTGGGCGAGCTTGGTGGCCTGTGCCTTCGTCAGTCGCGCGTCGGTCGCGATGACGCCGATCGTCGTGGCGCTGCCCTGCAGGCCGCCGCCGGGACGTTCACCGTCGAGCAGCGCCTGGACCGTC
>NZ_DASVNZ010000080.1:0-53352 GCF_036486225.1 Roseateles sp.
GCCGGCGGCGGAGGCGCCCGGCGCGGCGCCAAGGGCGGCCTCGACGGCGGCCAGGTGCGCGCGCGTCGCGCCCAGCTTCTCCGGATCGGAGATGAAGGCCTTGTAGTCGGTCTCGGCGCGGCCGAAGCCCTCGTGGTCCTCGCTGGTGGCCATGTAGGTGGCCCAGAACAGGTCTTCCTTGCGCTTGTGGACCGCGACGTAGTCGCGGTTGAGCTGGTCGAAGAAGGCCTGGGCGGCCTGGACGGCCTGGACGGCTTGATCGGCTTGATCGGCTTGATCGGCGGACGCGCCGTTCCCCGGGGTGGCAGTGGTGACGTGAGGCATCGGGGAAGCTTAGCGCACGGCATGATGGCGACCATGGATCACGCCCATGACGCCGCCGAGGACTCCGGCGCGCCCTCTTCCCCCTCATCCCCCGCCGCCGCCGCGGTCTACGCCGTCGAGCTCCATCCCCAAGGCTGGCGCTTCGACGCGCCCGAGAACGAGACGCTGCTGCTGGCCGCGCTCGACCACGGCCTGCGCCTGCCGCATTCCTGCCGCAACGGCACCTGCCGCGCCTGCATCGCGAAGCTGGTGTCCGGCCGCGTCGACTACCGCATCGAATGGCCCGGTCTGTCCCGGGAGGAGAAGGACGAGGGCTGGATCCTCCCCTGCGTCGCCTGCGCGCGCTCGGACCTGGTGCTGGACCAGCCGCAGACGATCAACCTGTTCGATGTCCCGCCCCCGCCGGGGCCACGTTCCTGACCGCACCCCGGGCGATTTCCAGGCACTTCCCGCGCGATTTCCGGGCGATTTCCGGGCGATGTCGGACCGTCCGCGCATCCCCAGAATCCGACCGCATCTCGCACAAGTCGTGATCCCGCTGAGGCGTTAAACCCACATGCGGGTTCACGAAAACGCCTTCCGCGCTTTTGTTCACGGGGTACCCCGCATATCCACCGATCAGTTTTCACCTTCGACAGGCAGCATCCCGTCCGCGTATCAAACATTTCACTGCTGACATGACCGCCCGCCGGGTTCAAAGCCCTCCGGGGCCGGTCTGCCGCGAAGAAGAAGGACTCCCCACATGCTGAATCTGAATCGTTGGCGGCTGCGTAGCCGCGTCCTGGCCGGCTTCGCGCTGGTGATCGTGCTGATGGCCGTGGCCTCGGCGGTGGGCGTCATCCGCGTGTCGATGCTGCACCAGCGCATCGAGCGCCTGGTCGAGGTCGACATGCACACGCTGGAGATCTCGCGCCAGTGGTCGGGCCTGACCGAAGGCAACATCCAGCGCCGCATCGTGCAGCTGGTCGTCGACGACGAGAACTTCGTCAAGGCCTTCACCTCGCGGTCCAAGGAGCTGTCGGCGCGCATCGACAAGATCCAGAAGGAACTCGACGAGAGCATCACCGAGCCGGTGGGCAACAAGCTGATCGACGAGATCGGCGCAGCCCGCAAGAAGTACCAGGACGCCCGCGAGGCCGCCATCAAGGTCAAGGAAGGCGGCGGCGACATCAAGCCGATCGCCGCGTCGCAGCTGATCCCGGCGATGAACGACTACCTCGCCGCGATCGACAAGTTCGCCGAGCACACCCGCGACCTGCTGCAGGCCGCGCGCAAGGAAGCGCAGGCCGAGGCCGAAAGCACCCGCAACCTGGTCATCGCGCTGATGACGGTGGCGATCGTGCTGGGCGTGGGCATCGCGCTGGTGATCACGCGCTCGGTGACCGAGCCGCTGGCCGAGGCGCAGTCGCTGAGCCAGGCCATCGCCGACGGCGACCTGAGCCGCCGCGGCGCCGACGTGGAGGGCACCGACGAGGTCGCCGCGCTGCGCCGCTCGCTGCAGGAGATGCAGCAGCGCCTGGCAAGCACCATCGCCAGCGTGCGCTCGTCGGCCGACCAGGTCCGCCATGCGTCGTCGGAGATCGCCACCGGCAACGCCGACCTGTCCAACCGGACCGAGCAGGCCGCCAGCAGCCTCGAAGAGACCGGCGCCGCGATGGCGCAGCTCGGCGAAGGCGTGAAGCTCAATGCCGAATCGGCGCGTGAAGCGGACGGTCTGGCGCAGACCGCCTCGCAGGTCGCCGGCCGCGGCGGCGCGATGGTCGAGCAGGTCGTCGCGACCATGAACGAGATCCAGCAGTCGTCCAACCGGATCGCCGACATCATCGGCGTCATCGACGGCATCGCCTTCCAGACCAACATCCTGGCGCTGAACGCCGCGGTGGAAGCGGCGCGCGCCGGCGAACAGGGCCGCGGCTTCGCGGTCGTCGCCAGCGAAGTCCGCTCGCTCGCCCAGCGCAGCGCGGAAGCGGCCAAGGAGATCAAGTCGCTGATCTCGGCCTCGGTCGAACGCGTGGACGGCGGCTCGCGCCTCGTCGGCGAAACCGGCGCCACCATGCGCGAGATCGTCACCAGCGTCGAACGCGTCACCCGCGTCATCGGCGAGATCTCCGCGTCCAGCGCCGCGCAGTCGCTCACCCTCGGGGAAATCGGCCAGGCCGTGCGACAGCTCGACCAGATGACGCAGCAGAACGCGGCGCTCGTCGAGCAGTCGGCCGCCGCGGCTGAGTCGCTGAAGGACCAGTCGGCTCAGTTGGTCGAGACGGTCTCGAGCTTCAAGCTCGGTTGAGGCCCCCACCCCATGGTCCGCAGGGCCATGGGGGGCTCGGTAAACTGCCGCGATGAATGCGCCTCTCAACGCGGGCCTCCACGCGGACTTTCCAGGCGCCGAGCCTGAACGCTGGAGCCATCGCTTCGCTACCCTCGGGCCCGACTTCTTCACCGAACTCCCCGGCACCGGACTGCCCGACCCCCATTGGGTCGCGACCAGCCCGGACTGCGCCGCGCTGCTCGGCTGGCCCGAGGATTGGTCGACGCGCCCCGGTGCGCTCGACGCCTTCAGCGGCAACACCCGTCTCGCCGGCATGAAGCCGCTGGCCACCGTGTACAGCGGCCATCAGTTCGGCGTCTGGGCCGGACAGCTCGGCGACGGGCGAGCGCTGCTGCTCGGCGGCGTCGACGGCCCGAACGGCCACTTCGAACTCCAGCTCAAGGGCGCGGGCCTGACGCCCTACTCGCGTCGCGGCGACGGCCGCGCGGTGCTGCGTTCGTCGATCCGGGAATTCCTCTGCTCCGAAGCCATGGCCGCGTTGGGCATCCCGACGACCCGCGCGCTCGCGATCACCGGATCGACTGCCCTCAAGGTCCAGCGCGAGCGCGTCGAGACCGGCGCCATCGTCACGCGCGTTGCTCCGAGCTTCCTGCGCTTCGGCCACTTCGAGCACTTCACCCATCACGGCATGGAAGCCCGCACGCGCGAGCTGTTCGATTTCTTCCTCCGCCACCACGCGCCGGAATGCGCCGACGCGCCGAATCCGGTGACCGCCGCGCTGTCCAAGGTCGCCACGCAGACGGCCGAACTCGTCGCGCAGTGGCAGGCCGTGGGCTTCATGCACGGCGTGATGAACACCGACAACATGTCGATGCTGGGCCTGACCATCGACTACGGCCCGTTCGGCTTCATGGACGGCTTCGATCCCGGCCACATCTGCAACCACTCGGACCACCAGGGCCGCTACGCCTTCGCGCGGCAGCCGCAGGTCGCGTTCTGGAACCTGCATGCGCTGGCGCAGGCGCTGCTGCCGCTGATGCCCAACATCGAGACCGATGCGGAGGCCGCCGGCGACGAGTTGATCGAAGCGCTCGAGATCTACCGCGAACGCTTCGGCGCCGCGCTGCTCGGCGCGATGCGCGCGAAGCTCGGCCTGACCGCCGAGGTCGACGAACGCGGCGAGGACGGCCCGCTGATCGACGACTGGCTGCGACTGCTGGCCGCGCACCACACCGACTACACGATCGCGCACCGCCGGCTGGCGGGCTTCGATCCGGCGCAAGCACTGGAAGCGACGGCGAATGCGGGCCTCCGCGACCTGTTCCTGGACCGCGCCGGATTCGACGCCTGGGCGACGCGGTACGCAGCACGCTTGAAGATCGAGACGATGGACGCACTTGAGACCCGTGCCCGGCGGATGAACGCGGTCAATCCGGCGGTGGTTCTGAGGAATCACCTGGCCGAGACGGCGATCCAACAGGCGGAGGCCGGCGACTTCAGCGAGGTCCGTCGGCTGCTGGACGTGCTGCGCCGTCCGTTCGATGAGCCCGCGCTGGCATCCGACGCCGGTTTCCCGCCCGACTGGGCCCAAACGCTGGAGGTTTCCTGTTCATCATGAGCCGCTACGACAAGTTCATCCAAGACGCCACCGACCAGGACCGCGACCGCGACACCGCCTACCCCGTCAAGAAGACGGACGCCGAATGGCGCGAACAGCTGGACCCGACGCAGTACCAGGTCGCCCGCCACGCCGCCACCGAGCGCGCCTTCACCGGCAAGTACTGGGACCACTGGGAAGCCGGCAACTACAACTGCGTCGGCTGCGGCACGCCGCTGTTCAAGGCCGACACCAAGTTCGACGCCGGCTGCGGCTGGCCCAGCTACTACGAGCCGATCAACGCCGAGGTCGTGGAGCGCGTCGTCGATTCGACGCACGGCATGGTCCGCGTCGAGGTGCGCTGCAACCACTGCGGCACCCACCTGGGCCACGTCTTTCCCGATGGCCCGGAACCGACGGGCGAGCGTTTCTGCATCAATTCCGCCGCGATAGACTTCGAGCCCCAGCGCTGAGCGCGCCGCACTGATCCCCGACCGAATGAAGCTCCTGCTCGATTTCCTGCCGCTCCTGCTGTTCTTCGTCACGTTCAAGTACGCCGACGGACAGCCGGACTGGGCGGCGGCCTTCGCCACCGAGCACCTGGGTTTCCTGGTCTCCGGCGGCAAGGTCGGCCCGACCGAGGCGCCGGTGCTGCTCGCGACCCTGGTCGTGATGCTGGCGACGATCTCCCAGGTGCTCTTCCTGAAGCTGCGCGGCCGCAAGGTCGACCTGATGCTGTGGATCAGCCTGGGGCTGGTGGTCACGCTCGGTGCGGCCACCGTCTACTTCCATAACGAGACCTTCATCAAGTGGAAGCCGACGATGCTCTATTGGGCGTTCTCCGCGGCCTTCTTCGTGAGCCACGTCTTCCTCGGCAAGAACCTGCTGCGCAAGATGCTGGGCGCCGAACTGCCGCTGCCCGATGCCGCATGGACACGGCTCAACTGGGCCTGGGTGGCCTTCTTCGGACTGATGGGTTTTGCCAATCTTTACGTCGCTTACTCGTTCAGCACCGAGGCCTGGGCCAACTTCAAGGCCTTCGGATCGACCGGCCTGATCCTGCTGTTCACGCTGGGCCAGGGCGTCTACATGAGCCGCCATCTGCCGCACGAGGCCGAGGCGCCCGCCGAGGAACCCAAGCCGTGAGCGGCGACGGCGGACACGGGAATCCCCCGTCGGCATCGAGGGCCGCGCCCAATCCAGCGGCCACGCCCTCGGTCGAGATCGAGGCCCGCCTGCGGGCCGCGCTGGCACCCGAAGTGCTGCGTCTGCGCGACGACAGCGCACACCACGCGGGGCATGCCGGAGCACGCGAAGGAGGCCACTACTACCTCGAAATCGTGAGCGCGCGCTTTGCCGGTTTACCCAGGGTGCATCGGCATCGGCTCGTATATGATGCCCTCGCCGATCTGATGCAGAAGGGCATCCACGCGCTCGCCATCGACGCGCGCGCGCCCGACGAACAGCAGAAACCAGGTCTCTAGTAGCGCCGCCAGTCGGCGCTTTGTTTTGGAGCGCTCACGCTCACCCGAGAGTCGAAAGGCCCTTTACCCATCATGAAGAAGTTTGTGCTCGCCGCCACCGTGGCGGTCATCGGCGCCGTCGCCCTGCCGGCCCTGGCTCAGAACATCGCGATCGTGAACGGCAAGCCCGTGCCGAAGGCTCGCGCCGACCTGCTGATCACCCAGATCACCAAGGGCGGCCAGCCGCGCAGCCCGGAGATGGAAGCCAAGGTGAAGGAAGAGGTCGTCCTGCGCGAGATCTTCCTGCAGGAAGCCGAGAAGCGCGGCCTGAACAAGACCGACGACTACAAGAACCAGATGGAACTGGCGCGCCAGTCGCTGCTGATCCGTGAGCTCTTCGCCGACTACGCGAAGAAGAACCCGATCACCGACGTCGACGCCAAGGCCGAGTACGACAAGTTCAAGGCGCAGGCCTCGGGCACCGAATTCCACGCCCGCCACATCCTGGTGGAGAAGGAAGAAGACGCCAAGGCGCTGGTCAAGCAGCTCAACGGCGGCGCGAAGTTCGAGGACCTCGCGACCAAGAACTCCAAGGACACCGGTTCCGCCCAGAACGGCGGCGACCTGGGCTGGTCCGCGCCGGACGCCTACGTGCCTGAGTTCAGCGCCGCGCTGGCCAAGCTGAAGGCGGGCGAGATGACGCAGGAGCCGGTGAAGTCGCAGTTCGGCTTCCACATCATCAAGCTGGAAGAGACGCGCCCGGCGCAGTTCCCGGCCTTCGACGACGTCAAGGGCCAGATCATCCAGCGCATGCAGCAGCAGAAGGTCGCGGAGTTCCAGGAGGAACTGCGCACCAAGGCCAAGACCGACTTCAAGTTCTCGCAGAACTGATCGCCGAACCGAACAGTCTTTGCTGTACTGTTCAGAGCCCGCGCCGCTGCAGGTCAGCCGCGCGGGCTTTTCACATCTGACGCTTCCCGGATCCTGATGCCCCCATGACGGCTTCCCGACTTGCCCGCCGACTGCTGCCCTCGCCCGAGTCCCTGGAACAGACCAAGGGACTGAAGTGGCTGGGCCTCTACCTGCGGGAGCGGCCGTGGCTGTGGGTGGCGCACCGGCGCCGCGTCGCGCTGGGCGCGGGACTGGGTCTGGCGGTCGGCGTGATCCCCTTGCCGACGCAGATGCTGCTGGCGGCCGTGGTCGCGATCGCGTGCCGCGCCAACGTCGCTGCCGCCATCGCCGCGACCTGGCTGACGAATCCGTTGACCCTGGTGCCGATCTGGACGCTGGCGATCTTCCTGGGCCGCCAAGTGCTGGGCATCCACGGTCCGATCTCGGCCCCCAAGGAGCTGGCGCTGAACTGGAGCGATCCGAGCAGTTGGTGGCACGCCTTGAGCCAATGGCTCTCCGAACTGGGCACGCCACTGCTCGTGGGCCTGCCGCTCGCCGGGGTCATCCTGGGCCTGGCGCTCTATGTGATCGTCTACATCGGCTGGTGGGCCGTGATCCGCTTCGAGCGCAGAAGGCGCCTGCGCGAGCGCGCAGCGCGGGTCTGAGGCTCAGGCAGGCAGATCCGCCATCGTGATGTCCTGCAGGTGTCCTGCGGAGATCTTCAGTTGCCGCTCGCAGCGCGCCGCGATGCCCTGATCGTGGGTGACCATGACGAGCGTCGTCCCCAGTTCCCGGTTGAGTTCGAACATCAGCGCCATGACCTGTTCGCCGGTGGCGTAGTCGAGGCTGCCGGTGGGCTCATCGGCCAGCAGCAGCGCGGGTTGCTGCACGAACGCGCGGGCGAGCGCGACGCGCTGCTGCTCGCCGCCAGACAGCACGCGCGGGTAGTGCGACAAGCGCTGCCCTAATCCCACGCGTTCCAGCATCAGCTTGGCCAGCGCGCGTGCATCGCGTTCGCCGCGCAGCTCCAAGGGCAGCATCACGTTCTCCAACGCCGTCAGGTGCGACAGCAGCTGGAAGCTCTGGAACACGAAACCCAGGTGCGCGCCGCGCAGCGCGGCGCGGCCGTCCTCGTCGAGCGTGAACATGTCCTGCCCGCGCAGGCGCACCGTGCCTTCGGAGGGCGTGTCCAGGCCCGCGAGGATGGACAGCAGCGTGCTCTTGCCGGAGCCCGAGGCGCCGACGATGGCGACCGATTCCCGCGCCTGCAGCTGGAAATTGATGTCATGCAGAATGGTCAGCACGCCGTCGGCATCCTGGACCGACTTGCTGACGTGATCGACTTCGAGGATGTTCTGAACCATGAATCAACCGCAGATGCGCCGCCGTGAATGGATGCTGCACTGTAGCGCCTGTGTCGCGACCCTCGTCGCGGCGGGGGTCCTGGCCGGGCCTGTCGCGGCGCAAGGTCGCACCGAAGGCGGCACCGCGCCGGGCGCACCGGGGACGGCTGCGCGCCGCATCGTCGTGCTGGGCGACAGCCTCTCGGCCGAGTACGGCCTGGCGCGCGGCAGCGGCTGGGTGGCGCTGCTGGACCAGCGGCTGAAGGCGCAGAAGCTCGATGCCGAGGTCGTCAACGCCAGCATCAGCGGCGACACGACCTCGGGCGGACGCTCGCGGCTGCCGGCGCTGCTGAAGCAGCATCGGCCGACGCACCTGATCATCGAGCTCGGCGGCAACGACGCGCTGCGCGGCCTGCCGCTCAAGATGACCCGCGAGAACCTGAAGGCGATGGTGCAGGCCGGCAAGGAGGCGGGCGCGAAGGTGCTGCTGGTCGGCATGCAGATCCCGCCCAACATGGGCGCGAGCTACGCGCGCGATTTCGAGGGCAGCTTCAAGACCGTCGCGCAGGAGGAGAAGGTGCCGCTGCAGCCCTTCCTGCTGGCCGGCGTGGCCGACCGTCCGGACATGGCCGAGTGGTTCCAGGGGGACCGCATCCATCCGCTGGCCAAGGCGCATCCGGTGATGCTGGACAACGTGTGGAAGGTGCTGAAGCCGATGTTGTGAGCGGGTGCGTAGACTCCGCGCCTTCGCTCCCTTCTCCGGTCTGATGTCCGATTCCATTCTCAAGCGCCCCGCGATGCTGCGCTGGGGCGCCCTGGGCCTGCTCGCGCTCGCCTGTGCCGGCGCGGTGCTGGCGGGCCACGACAGCCGTCGTGCGGCCCAGGTCGGGCTGCTCGCCCTTCCCGCCCTGCTCTGGCTGCTGTGGCCCATCGAGCGCCCTGCGTGGCGTCGCGTCCGTTGGGCCGTGGCCTTCGTCGTGATCGGGGCGTTCCTCGTCGACGGCGCGGTGCGCGGCTTCCTGCAGCGCGACTACCAGGCGGCGCCGGACAGCTCGCTGGTGCTCGCCGCGGCAGCCAACACGACGCCGCGCGAGGCGATCGAATTTCTCACCTCGCAGCTGCCCGCGATGGCCTTGGCCGTCGCCGCGTTGATCGGGATGCTTGCGCTCACCGGCGTCGCGATCACGCTCGCCACGCGCGTGACCCGCGATCAGGCGGCGCTCTCGCGACACGCGCGCATCGCGCTGCTGGTGGTGCTCGCGATCTGCGCCCTCGCCCACTTGAGCAAGCCCTGGCGCCGGCATCATCCGCTGCTGTTCTGGCCCGCGTGGACGCAGCAGGTCGCGGCCCTGCGCGCCAACTGGGCCGACCAGCAGGTCCAGCGCGAGCAGTTGATGCGCAACGCCGGTGCCGCGGCACCCACGATGACGACGGACATGTCGTCGACGGTCGTGCTGGTGCTGGGCGAAAGCGTGAACCGCGACAACATGAGTCTCTACGGCTACGCACGCGCCACGACGCCGGAGTTGATCGCGCTGCGCGACGAGGAGCGGTCCCGGCTGCTGACGCTGCGCCACGCCTGGTCGGCGCAGGCGACGACGGTCGCGTCGCTCAGCGGCCTGTTCAGCTTCGGCGAGCGCGACGAGGACGACCCCGCCGGCCGCACGCAGCACCTCATCGCGCTGGCCAAGAGCGCGGGCTACAAGGTCTGGTGGGTGAGCAACCATGACGACGTCGCCGTCGACCAGCAGCATGCGCGACTGGCCGACGTGGTCGAGATGATCAACCGGCAGCCGGGGCGCTCGTCGGGCTCTCTGGACGGCGAGCTGCTCGACGAGGTCGAAGCGGCGCTGGCCGATCCGGCGCCGCGCAAGCTGGTGGTGGTGCATCTGCTGGGCGCGCATCCGCACTACCGGCTGCGCATGCCGCCGGGCGAGCATCCCTTCGACCACGACGACGGCGACGCCGTGGACAGCGCGATGGCGCGCGACGGTCGCGCCGCGTGGGTGCGCGAGTTCCGGCAGGACTACGACTCGGCCATCCACTACCACGACCGCATCGTCGCGCAGACGCTGCGGCTCACGCGCAGCCACCTGCCGGCCGGCGGACGCGGCGCGTGGATGTTCGTGTCGGACCACGGCCAGGAGGTCGGGCACAGCCTCGATCACGCCGGCCACAGCCCCGGCACGGCCTCGGGGTACCGCATCCCCGCGCTGATGTGGCGCAGCGACGCCCGCTTCGACGCGTCGGCCGGCTCCCGGCCGTTCCGGGCCGACTGGGCCGGATGGACGCTGGCCGAGCTGCTGAAGCTCCGCTGGCCGGGGATGCACGACGAGCGCAATGTGCTCCATCCCGCCTATGCGTGGCAGGCGCCGGCGCTGCCGGTGAAGGACCTGCGTTTCGAGCAATAGCCGGCAGGCATTGCGCTTGCCTGTGCTCCTGCAACCCAGGAGCCCGGCATGGATCGACTCGACAGTGACGCCGCGGCGCCCGCCGGAAAGCCGCCGATCAGCGCTCCCTGGTGGAGCAAGCTCGGCCCCGGCCTGATCACCGGCGCGGCCGACGACGATCCGAGCGGCATCGCCACCTATTCGCAGGCCGGCGCTCAATACGGCTACAGCGTCGGCTGGACCATCCTGATCACCTTCCCGCTGATGGTCGGCATCCAGCTCGCCAGCGCGCGCATCGGCCGCATCACCGGCAAGGGCCTGACCGAGAACTTCTCCAGGCTCTGTCCGCGCTGGCTGGTCGTCGGGCTCGTCTCGCTGCTGGTCGTCGCCAACGTCATCAACCTCGGCGCCGATCTGAGTGCCATGGGCGACGCGATGCACCTGGCCGTCGGCGGCCCGCCGGGCGCCTTCGTCGTCGCGATGGCCTTGCTCTCGCTGCTGCTGCAGATCTGGCTGCCCTACGCGCGCTACGTGATGCTGTTGAAGTGGCTGACGCTGACGCTGCTGGCCTACGTCGGCGTGGGCTTCGCGGCGCAGGCGGATTGGGCGCTCGCGCTGAAGTCGCTGGTGATGCCGGCCATGCATTGGGATCGCGAGTACACGACTACAGTCGTCGCGATCCTCGGCACGACGATCAGCCCCTACCTCTTCTTCTGGCAGGCCAGCCAGGAAGCCGAGGAGATCCGCCGCATCGATGCGGACCGACCGCTCGCCGTCGCGCCGGAACAGGCGACGGAACAGTTCCGCCGCTTGCGCACGGACACGCTGGTCGGGATGGGGTTCTCCAACACGATCGCGTTCTTCATGATCGTCGCCACCGCCGCGGCGCTGCACGCCCACGGCGTGCGCGACATCGAGACCACCGCGCAGGCCGCGCAGGCGCTCAAGCCAATCGCCGGCGACCTTGCGTTCGTGCTGTTCGCCGCCGGGATCGTGGGCACCGGTTTCCTGGCGCTGCCCGTGCTGGCGGGCTCGGCCGCGTACGCGGTCGCCACGCTCGCCGGTGTGCGGCGCGGCCTCGACCGCCCCGCCCATTCCGCCAAGGTGTTCTACGCCATCCTCAGCGGCGCGATGCTGATCGGGCTGGCGCTCAGCCTGTCGGGCTTCAATCCGATCAAGGCGCTCTACTGGTCGGCGGTCGTGAACGCGGTGATCTCGGTGCCGATCATGATCGCCGTGATGGTGGCCGCGTCGCACCGCAAGATCGTTGGCGAGCTGCGCATGCCGCCGCTGTGGCGCGTGCTCGGTTGGCTGGCGACAGGGGCGATGGCCGCGGCCACGATCGCGATGATCGTGCTGCAGACTTCCAGCACGTTCTGGGGCAGTCGCTAGACTGCCTCGATGACCGCACCCGCACCGCTCCACGACGCCTGGACCCTGCGCATCGACGATGTCTGGCGACGCGCGCCGGATCTCACCGGCTCGCAGCTGGTCGACGAGATCGACGCGCTCGCCGCCGAGCGCCCCGACGACGATGCCCGCGCCCTCTTCGAGCGGGCCTGCGCGCGCGACACGGCCGGGCTCGAAGCCGAGGCCGAGCTGCTGTACCGCGCCGCGCTCGAATCGGGCAGGCTCGACCCGTATCGCCGCACGCGCGCGGTCATCCAGCTCGGCAGCACGCTGCGCTGGCTCAAGCGTCTCGATGAAAGCGAGGCGCTGCTCGTCGGCGAGCTCGCGCATCACATGCAACCCGGCAACGATCGCCCGCTGCATGACGAAGCGCGATCGATTCTTGCGCTCACCTACGCCGCGCAAGGACGCGGCAACGAAGCCGCGGGACTGGCGCTGGCCGTGCTCGCGCCGCGGCTGTCGCGCTACAACCGCTCGACGATGGCCTGCGCGAAGCAGTTGGCAGGCGAGGTCTGGGATGACGGCGCCGTCGTCTCGCCCGGCACGCCCAGCGTCGAGTTGATCGAAGGCCGCTTCGCGCTGCGCCCCTACCGCCCCGCCGATCTGCCGGACTTCGTCGCCGCGGTCCGCGAGTCGCATGTGTCCATCGGCCGCTGGATGAAGTGGGCGCACGCGGGGTTCTCCGCCGCCGAAGGCGCGGAATGGCTCGACCACTGCGCGCGGGGCTGGCAGAGCGGTACCAGCTACGAGTTCGGCATCTTCGACCGCGAGACCGGCGACTTCGTCGGCGGCGGCGGGCTCAATTCGCTGCACGCGGTGCATCCGTTCTGCAACCTCGGCTACTGGGTGCGCTCGTCCTGGCAGGGTCAGGGAGCGGCGTCGGCGGCGGTGCGCGCGCTCAGCCGGCACGCATTCGGACAGCTCCAGCTGATGCGTGTGGAGATCGTGGTCGCGGATGGCAACGAACCCAGCCTCGCCGTGGCGCGGCGATGCGGCGCGCACTACGAAGGGCTGCTGCGCCATCGCATCCGGGGCGTCGACGGCCAGGCGTGGGATGCGCACATGTTTTCGATGGTGCCGGGCTCGGCGTGATGCTGATGCTGATGCTGATGGCCGCAGCATCGATAGCATCGCCTGCCTCGCCGAACAAGCCGGCCCGACCGAATCCATCGACAGGCCGAACGGACTGGGGATACCGTCCGGCGCCCTCACCTGACAGACTCTTCCACCGTGTTGAAAGGGGCTGGCGATGAGTGCGCATGGACTTCTGGATCAACTGCTGAGATCGGGGCGGGACCTGCTTCAGGGCGGCAGCGTGCCGGGCCGGGGCGGCTCAGGCGGGCTTGGCGGGCTCGGTGGGCTGGGCAATCTCGGCAACCTGGGGAACCTCGGGAATCTCGGCAACCTGGGCGGCCTCGGCAAGATCGGCGCGGGCGCCGGCGTGGCCGGTGTCCTGGGCGCGCTGCTGGGCAGCAAGCGCGGGCGCAGCTACGGCGGGAAGGCGCTGAAGTACGGCAGCATCGCGGCGCTCGGGCTGATGGCCTACAAGGCCTACACGGCCTGGCAAGCGCAGCAGCAGGCGCAAGGGGCGTCGGGTCAGGCGCATGCGCCGGGCTCGGCGCCGGCATCGCAAGCGCATCTCACGGCCGAGCCCCGCACCCTGGACCGCGTGCCGCAGGACGAGGCCGAGGAACACAGCCGCGCCGTGCTGCTGGCGATGATCGCGGCCGCCAAGGCCGACGGCCATCTGGACGACCGCGAGCGCGAGTTGATCGAGCAGGCGCTCAGCCGCGAGGAAGACGACCCCGAGCTGCGCCGCTGGCAGGAGGACGTCCTGCGTCGTCCGCTCGATCCGGCCGCAGTCGCGCAGGCGGCCACCACGCCGGAGATCGCCTCCGAGATGTACCTCGCGAGCCTGCTGATGGTCGACGAGACCAGCTTCATGGAGCGCGCCTACCTCGACGAGCTGGCCCGGCAGCTGAAGCTGCCGGACGGCCTCAAGTCGCAGCTCGAGGCGCAGGCGCTCGCGCAGACCTGACGAATCCGCGCCGACCCGTCAGCGTGCCGGGTTGGCGTTGACGATGCCCTTGAAGTCGTAAGGCACGACGATCGTCTGCACCTTGCCGGCGGCGACGCCTTCGGCGATCTTGAGCTGGGCCTGCGCGTTCATGTACTCGATCGCCTTGCTGTTGGTGTTCAGCGCGGCGATCCGCTCGGCTTCCTTCTTCGCCGTCTCCACCTCGATCTCCTTGGCGCGCAGCGCGTTCTGCGCCGTCACCACGGCATTGGCGGACGCGATGATGTCGTCCGCCGGCATCACCGTCCGCACCTGCACCAGCGAGACCGACAAGGCCGTCGCGAGCCCCTCGGACGCCAGCGTCTCCGTCACGATGCGCTTGATCTCGGACTCGATCTTCTGGCGGTTGTCCGCCACGGACAGCGCCTTGTACTCGCGCACCGCCTTGTAGGCCGCGTTGTTGGTCACCGTCGTCATGTAGCCGTGCATCAGGATCCAGTCGCGGTCGTCGCGGCTGAAGGCATGGAAGGTGCGGCTCTTCGTGGTCCACAGATCCGACACCGCCGACGGATTGATCGAGTAGACCAGCGTCATGTCGAAGTCCTTCAGCGTGCTGTTGTCGGACGTCAGCGGCTGCTTGTTCTCCAGCATGACCGCGATGTCGCGGACCGGGAAGGTCAGCACATCGCCGAACAGCGTCTGGTTGAAGCTGCCGGGCAGCAGTTCGGCGCCGCTGATCTGCTTGTCGACGCCGACGCGCAGGCCGACCTCGCCCGTTTCGATGCGGGTGCAGCCGCCGAGCAACGCGGCCACGGCGAGCACGCCCAGCGACAGGCGCGAAGAACGCGAAGAACGCGACGAACGCGACGAACGCGCGTGGATGGTGGTGTTCATTTTTCTTCTCCTCAGAACAGATAGATGGTGAGTGCCGCCAGCCCCAGCGCGAGCACCGCGCCGCCGGCCGCCCAACGCGCCACCTGGAACCAGGCCAAGGCCTGTCTGCGCGTCAGTGAACGCACCCAGACCACCAGACCCAGACAGGCCAGCCACAACACGATGAGCACCAACCAGGCGCGAATGAGAGCCATGTTTTTCTCCTCGGCGTGGATTGTGGGTCGACACCCATGCGAGACACGCGATTCCGAGGGGGGACACCCCTCGGAGGGAGAGGCGCGCGGCAAGCGCGCCACATCGCGACCGTCGCGCTTCGGTCGATCGAAGCGCCGTGCCAGGACTTGCCTGCTTGCAGCGATCGCGGCCGCATGACCACGCCCGAGCTCGTGGGCATCGTTGGCGCGCCGCAACGCGCCGCGGCATCGCAGACGAATCGCACTTGCGCGACGGGCCCTCGCTCAGCATCATCCGCGTCCACTGCTGAAGGCGCCCACGACAGCGCCCGCATTGACGGAGATCCCTCTTATGTCCTCCCTGTTCCTTTCGACCATCGACTGAACACGGTTCCCGAGCCCCGGCTGAACCGTGTCTGTTCACAGATACGGCCTCAGACCGCGCGGCATGCAAAGCCCCGCCGCCCTTGAGCCGGGGCTTTTGCTTTTCGGAAACCGCAATGAGTGCACAACTCCGTTCCCGCGCCCTCCAGGAGGGGCGGGTCAAGGCCCTGCGCCGCATGAAACAAGCCATGACGCTGGTGCTCGAGACGAGCCCCGGTGCGCGCGACCCCGTGGCGCGCGCGATGGCTCAACGTGGATTGCGCGGCGCAGGCCAGCACATCCAGAGCCGCGGCGCGCAACGCCGCGCCGACCGCGTGGCGCTGCAGGCGCTGCTGCGACGGGAGGATTGGGATGAATGATTCCCACGACCTGCGCGCGCAGCTGGCGCAGAGAAACCAGCAGCTGCACACCGTCGCCGCCCAGCTCAAGACCGAGCTGTTCGGCATCGATCCCATCATCGACCGCGTCATCGACGCGGTGCGCGCCTGGTACGTGATGCCCGAGCTCGTCTCGCGGCCCGTCATCGTCTGCCTCTGGGGCCTGACGGGCACCGGCAAGACGCAGCTCGTGCGCCGCCTGGCGCAGCTGCTGGGCTTCTACGACCGCTTCGTCGAAGTGCAGATGGACGGCTTCTCCAACGGCGCGGGGATGCGCGGCGCGCAGAGCATCTCCGGCATGCTGGCGAAATCCGGCGTGCGCGAGGGCGAGCCGGGCATCCTCGCGCTCGACGAGTTCCAGCGCTTCCGCACGATCAGCGCCAAGCGCGACGATCTGCGCGTGGAGCGCTACCAGGACGTCTGGGCGCTGCTTTCCGACGGCCGTCTGCCGCCGGCGCTCTCGCTGCTGGCCGACATCGAGTCGTCCATCGCGGAGGCGGCCTTCGACGCCGAGCGTGCCGATGCCGACGAGGCCAAGCTGCGCTTCAAGCTGCGCGCCTGGGAGGCGCAGGAGCTGCAGCGCACCCTCAAGCTCGACGAGCCGCTGATGGAGATCATGGCGTGGACGCCGGACCAGGTCCAGGCGCGCCTGCGCTCGTTCCGCGAGAGCGGCCAGCATCACTGGGAGACCGACTACAGCCGGCTGCTCGTCTTCGTCTGCGGCAACCTCGACGAGATGTACGAGGACCTCGCCACCAGCGTGGACGACTGCGACAGCGATGCCGACATCTTCCACGCGATGACCGGCAAGCTCAGCGTCATCGACGTCAAGCAGGCGCTCAACCAGCGTTTCAAGCCGGAGCAGGTGGCGCGGCTGGGCAACGAGCACGTGATCTACCCGTCGCTGTCGCGACGCGCGTACGAGCAGGTGATCGCGCACGGCTGCGCGCGATATGTCCGGGATTCGGAGGCGCGCTGCGGTCTGCGCTTCGAGCTGGCCGACAGCGTGCACGCGCAGATCTACGCGAACGCCGTGTTCCCCGCGCAGGGCACGCGGCCGCTGTTTTCGTCGCTGCACGCGATCCTCGGGACCGGGCTGGCCAAGGCGGCGCTATGGGCGATCGAGCGTGGCGCCGCTGCCGGCGACTGCGTGCGCCTGAGCGCCGATGGTCGCAGCCTGATCGCGCACTGGGGCGGCGCGTCGGGCGCGATCGCCGAGCCCTTCGAGATCAACCGCCTGCGCCAGCGCAGCAACGTCGACTTCCGGGCGCTGCTCGCAGTGCACGAGGCCGGCCACGGCCTGGTGCACGCGCTGCTGTTCGGCCTGGCGCCGCGCGAGATCAAGATCCATGTGGCGAGCTTCGAGGGCGGCTACAACGCGTACACCTCGCGCAAGGTGTGGTCGCGCCGGAACCTGCTCGATTCGATCTGCGCGAGCCTGGCCGGCCGCGCGGCGGAGCTGCTGGTCTTCGGCGCCGACATGAATTCCAGCGGCGCCGCGAGCGACCTGCGCAAGGCCACGCGGACGGCGGCGCGCATGCTCCGCCACCTGGGACACGGTGAGCGCATCGGTCGCACCGATGTGTCGACGGACAGCGATGAGCACGTCTGCACGGATGTGGAGCTCACCAACGCGGCGGTCGAAGCGCTGCTGCAGGCTGAGCACGCGCGCGCCACGGCGCTGATCGAAGCGCACCGCGAGGCGCTGCTGGCGCTGGTCGATGAACTGATCGCCGAAGGACAGGTGACGCCTGAACGCTTCGCGGTCGTGACGGGGCTGCCGCTGGGCAGGGCGGAGGATGCGCTGGATCCGTATGCGGAACGGCTGGCGGCCTTTCGCGCGGCCGGCGTGGCGCAGCTTGGAGCTTCGCGTGGACAGCGTCCGACGCAGACCGAGACACTGCCTCGAAATGGCGTCCTCGTGGGACACCACGCGGCGCAGGAGGCCTAGACTGCCGTGTGTCCGAACTCCGAAGCATTGACGTCATGCGAGTCCACGGTTCCTGCCACTGCGGCGCCATCAAGTTCACCGGCGAGGTCGATCCGACGCAGGTCGTCGTCTGTCATTGCGACGACTGTCAGATCCTGTCCGGCGCGCCCTATCGCGCGGTCATCTCGGCGCCGATGGCGACCTTCGAGATCTCGGGTTCGCCCAAGACCTATGTGAAGGTCGCGCAGAGCGGGAACCGGCGCGCGCAGGTGTTCTGCCCCGACTGCGGCACGGCGCTGTACGGCGCCGCCGCGGAGAACCCGACGCACGCGGTGATCCGGCTGGGCTGCCTGGAAGAGCGCGACCAGCTGCGGCCTTCGCGGCAGATCTGGACGCACTCCGCCGCGGCGTGGACCGGCGGGTTGACCGAGGTGCCCGCTTCGCCGCAGCAATGATCAGACCGGCTTGCCCGTCTGATCGTCTCCACAGCCCCCCGATGGGGTGAGACGCCTGCGCGCCATGCGCATGGACAATCGCGCCGTCCCGGGAGCCAAGAAGCCGCCATCGACGCTTCGCCCCGTCGGACGATCCAGGGAGAGAAACCAGATGTTCAAGAAGCTGTTCGGCGGCGGGGCCAAGACCCCCGCGCCGTCGCCCCGTCCTGCCCCACGTCCGCATTCCAGCGGCGAGCACCCCGCCACGACGGCCCTGGTGAACACCATCCGCGCGCAGAGCGCGACCGACCCGCACATCGGCGCCAAGATCGGCGCGCGCGAGGTCCTGCAACGCCTGCTCGAGGGACTGAGCCAGGGACCGGAACGCCGCGTCCATGCGGAATCGCTGCTCACCGCGCTCGGCGCTCTGGCCGGCTACGCCTGCCAGATGAGCATTCGCGCGCAATCGCTGCGGAAAGGGGCGCCGGAGTTTTCCGCGTTCATCACCATGGAGGCCGGCGGTCAGCGCTACTTCTTCGGTGATCCGCCCAATCAGCTGCTGCTGGAATCGGAGCACTCGGTGTGGAGCCTGGCGGCGGCGCAAGCCCAGTCGCTCGGGCTGGATCCCTTGCCCAAGGCCTCCGAGGTCGCGGGGCATGTGGCGTCGACCATCGGCACGCCGGCCTTCGGCATCCCGCGCCTGCCCGACGGCCATCGGCCAGGTGAGCGTCCGATCGACTACGTGCGCAACCTGTGGCCCGCGCTCTTCCCGACCGTCAAGCTGCTGTGCCCCGAGCCGACCTACTGGCCGCTGCTGTACGCCATCGCGGCGCAGCAGGCCATGGAGATGGCCAAGGCGACGATGACGGCCGACCTGCTGTATGCGCTGGTCATGGAAGCCGCGGCGCCGATGGCGAAGGTCGACCTGGATCGTCACCCCTGAAGCGACCAGCACCTGCGAGAGGACTCGTGCGGTGGGAGCTCACCCGGGAAAGCGCCCGCCGATCTCGCGCATCAGCTCGGTCGCCGCTCCCGTGAGCCCGCGCGCGACTGCGCCGTCCCACGCCGCATCAAAGGCCCCTGAGGGTCCGATCGCTGTCAGCGCCAGCGCCATCTGCGCATCGCTGTCGAAGACCGGCACGGCCAGCGCGCTCACGCCTTCGACGATCCCGCCCACCGAGCGGTGCATCACCCGGACGCGGATCTCCTCCAAGGTCGAGGAGAACGCGGCCCAGGTCGGCAGCTCGCGCGGCCGATCGTGCGGGCCCACGCGCGCCAGGTCCGCCGGACCCTTGCGACGCGCGTCGGCGAGCATCGCCTTGATCTCCGCCTCCGGCCGGTAGGCCGCGAACAGCGGCCCCGACGCGGTGTCCGACAGCGACACCACCGTCCCGTGCCGCATCGTCACGTGCACCGCCGCCGGCGACGCCGCCGTGCGCACGATGGTCGCGCCCTGCGAGCCCCACACCGCGATCGCCACCGTGTGGCCGATCTCCTCGGCCAGCGCCTCCAGCCGCGCCGTCGCCAGCCGGATCGGATCGATCTGCCGCATGCCGATCAGGCCCATCTCCATCGCCAGCGGCCCCAGACCGTAGTAACCCGTCGCGGCGTCCTGCCGCATCAGCCCGAGCTTGCAGAAACTCACCAGGTAGGGATGCGCCTTCGCCGGGCTCATCTCCGCCGCCTGCGACAGCGCCTTCAGCGGCAACGGCTGGCCGCGTGCCGCCGCCGCCTTCAGCAGACGACCGCCCACCTCGATGCTCTGGATGCCGCGCCTGTCCTCGCGGTCCTCCCGGTCTTCCCTGTCGACGGGGTCTTCGCGGTCATTGGCATCCGGCGCGTCGTCGGCGGTGTCTGGCATGGTCATTTCGCTATTGTTGAACGAATTCAGCGACACAGCTATATTCGCATCCAACAAACGAGTTCTGTTTTGCTGAATTTCTTCAGCACCCGCCCTCCCCATCCTTCCCCCTCAGCCAACGCCCGGGACACGCCATGACCAAGCAGTTCGCCAGCCACGCCGACGTCGAGGAGAAGCAGGTCTCCTTCGTCAAGCTCAGCGACAACGCCTATGCCTACACGGCCGAGGGCGACCCCAACACCGGGATCATCATTGGCGACGATGCGGTGATGGTGATCGACACGCAGGCCACGCCCGTGATGGCGCAGGACGTCATCCGGCGCATCCGCGAGGTCACCGACAAGCCCATCAAGTACGTCGTGATGAGCCACTATCACGCCGTGCGGGTGCTGGGCGCGTCGGCGTACGAGCCGGAGCACATCATCGCCAGCCGCGACACCTACGACCTCATCGTCGAACGCGGCGAGCAGGACAAGGCCAGCGAGATCGGCCGCTTCCCGCGGCTGTTCCGCAATGTCGAATCGGTGCCCGCCGGGCTGACCTGGCCGACCATCACCTTCCAGGGCGCGATGAGCGTCTGGCTCGGGAAGCTGGAGGTGCAGCTGCTGCAGCTCGGGCGCGGGCACACGAAGGGCGACACCGTCGCCTGGCTGCCGGAACAGAAGATCCTCTTCTCCGGCGATCTGGTCGAGTTCGACGCCACGCCCTATGCCGGCGACGCGTACTTCAGCGACTGGCCGCAGACGCTGGACAACCTCGCCGCGCTCAAGCCGAGTGCGCTCGTTCCCGGACGAGGCGCAGCGCTGACCACGCCCGAATCCGTCGCGCAGGGACTGGCCGGCACGCGCAGCTTCATCGCCGACCTGCATGACTCGGTGAAGGCCGGCGTCGCCGCGGGCAAGGAGCTCAACGCCGTCTACAAGGACACCTACGCCGTCATGAAGCAGAAGTACGGCCACTGGGTCATCTTCGACCACTGCATGCCCTTCGACGTCACGCGCTGCTATGACGAGGTCACGCAGTTCCGCGATCCGCGCATCTGGACCGCGCAGCGCGACCAGGAGATGTGGCAGACGCTCGAAGGCTGAGCGACGGAGACCGCCGTGCCGTCCGATGTCGACTATCAGCGCGTCGTCTACCCCTACCGCCGCAGCGCGGACCAGGACGCGCATGAGCGCGACCAGCCTGCGCGCCATCCCGTCGTCGTCGTTGGTGCGGGGCCGGTCGGGCTGACGGCGGCAATCGACCTCGCGCTGCAAGGCGTGCCCGTCGTGCTGCTCAACAACGACGGTCGGCTCTCCGTCGGATCGCGCGCGTTGTGCTTCGCGAAGCGGACGCTGGAGATCCTCGACCGCCTCGGCTGCGGCCAGCGGCTCGTCGACAAGGGCGTCTCGTGGAACGTCGGACGCGTGTTCTTCCGCAGTGAGCAGGTCTATCAATTCAATCTGCTCGCCGAGGCCGGCCACCAGCGTCCCGCCTTCGTCAACCTGCAGCAGTACTACGTCGAGGGCTTCCTCGTCGAGCGTGCACTCGAACTCCCGTTGATCGATCTCCGCTGGCATCACGGCGTGACCGGTCTGACGCAACACGACGACCACGTCGCGCTGCAGATCGAAACGCCCGATGGCCCGTACACGCTGCTGGCCGATCACGTCGTCGCGTGCGACGGTTCGCGATCGACCTTGCGCACGCTGATCGGCGAAGAAAGCCACGGTCGCACCTTCAAGGACCGATTCCTCATCGCCGATGTGCGCATGGACGCGCCCTTCCCCGCCGAGCGCTGGTTCTGGTTCGATCCGCCTTTCCATCCCGGACAGAGCGTGCTCCTGCATCGGCAGCCCGACGGCGTGTGGCGCATCGATTTCCAGCTCGGCTGGGGGGCCGATCCCGAGTTGGAGAAGCAGCCCGAGCGCATCCTGCCGCGCGTGCGAACGCTGATGCGCGAGGCCTCGATCGCCGCGGGCGGCGACGGCGTCGTGCCCGAGATCGAGCTCGTGTGGGCCAGCGTCTACACCTTCGCCTGCATGCGCATGGACAGCTTCCGGCACGGACGCATCGTGTTCGCGGGCGACGCGGCGCATGGCGTCTCGCCCTTCGGCGCCCGCGGGGCAAACTCCGGCATCCAGGACGCCGACAACCTCGCGTGGAAGCTGGCGGCGGTCATCCAGGGCCGCGCGCCCGAGGCGCTGCTCGACACGTATGCGCGCGAGCGCGAGATCGCGGCCGACGAGAACATCCTGAACTCGACGCGTTCCACCGACTTCATCACGCCCAAGAGCGAGGTCAGCCGGATGTTCCGCGACGCGACGCTCACGCTCGCCAAGGATTTCGATTTCGCGCGCCGCCTGGTCAACAGCGGACGGCTCTCGGTACCGACGGTGCGGTACGGCATGCCCGCTGCGGACGCGCCGATCCGCGTCGAGGATCACGACGCATGGCTGCTGCGCCAGATGCAGCCGGGCCGTTTCACGTTGATGGTGTTCGACGGAGACGACGAAGGAGGCCGGAGTCAACGAGCGTCTGTGGGGCCGGAATGGGGCTTGGGGGTCCAGGAGGGATCCCCCATGCCCCGTGGAGAGCCCGCGCTTGGCAACGCGGGGTCTGAAGCCGAGCCGCTGCTCATCCTCCACATTGACGCCCTCCTCGACGCACGCGGACTGGTCCGCCAGCGCTACGCAGCAGCCGCGGGGGCTGCCGTGCTGCTGCGCCCCGACCAGCACGTCTGCGCGCGTTGGCGCAACATGCCGACTGGGGAGGCGATCCGAGCCGCGATGCGTCGCGCGCTGGGCCACGACGTTTCCCATGAGGAGCTTGCGGCATGCCCTTGATCACCGCTGCGAATCTCGACGCCGGCGACGACTTCTACGAAGCGCTGCTGAGGGCGCATCAAGGCCTTGATGTCGAGGCGAGCCACGCCTTCAACGCGCGGCTGGTCCTGCTGCTGGCCAACCACATCGGCCGGCAGGACGTGCTGCTGGAGGCGCTGGCCGCGGCGGCCCGCGCAAATCCGGTTTCCATCGATGCCCCGACCCCGGGCGACGCTTCCCCACGAGGACAAGCATGAACGCACCAGAGACCCTTCTTCCGCCCGAGGCGGCCGACACGGCGCCCAGCGCGCTGAGCTACCAGAGCGGCTTCGGCAATCAGTTCGAGACCGAATCCGTCCCCGGCGCCCTGCCCAAGGGCCGCAACAGCCCGCAGCGCGCGCCGATGGATCTGTATCCGGAGCTGCTGTCCGGCAGCGCCTTCACCGCGCCGCGCGTCGAGAACCGCCGCACCTGGCTGTATCGTCGACAGCCGTCGGTCGTGACGGGCGCGTTCCACGCGTACGAGCAGCCGTTCTGGACGAGCGGCGCCGCGGGCGGCGTCGCGGCGCCGCCGGACCCGCTGCGCTGGCATCCCTTCCCGATGCCCGATGAACAGGCCGATGCGCCCGGCGTCGACTTCGTCGACAGCCTCAAGACCATCGTCAGCAACGGCGACCCCGACGCGCAGGTCGGCATGGCCTCGCTGATCTATGCCTTCAACCGGCCGATGACGCGTCGCGCATTGATGAACGCCGACGGCGAGATGCTGATCGTTCCTCAGGAAGGCGGGCTGCGCATCACCACCGAGATGGGCCTGCTCGACGTCGTGCCCGGCGAGATCGCGCTGATCCCGCGCGGCGTGACCTTCCGCGTCGAGGCGCTGGACGGCCCGGATACCCGCGCTCGCGGCTACCTCTGCGAGAACTACGGCGCCGCCTTCCGGCTGCCGGAGCTCGGCCCCATCGGTTCCAACGGGCTGGCGAATCCGCGCGACGTCCTCGCGCCGGTCGCGGCGCATGAGCCCGACGGCGCGCCGTACGAGGTGATCCGAAAGACCGGCGGCGCGCTGTGGCGCAACGCGCAGGCGGTGACGCCGTTCAACGTGGTCGCGTGGCACGGCAACCTGACGCCGCTGAAGTACGACACCAAGGACTTCATGACGATCGGCTCGATCAGCTTCGACCATCCCGATCCGTCGATCTTCACCGTGCTGACCTCGCCGAGCGACACGCCCGGGACCGCCAACTGCGACTTCGTGATCTTCCCGCCGCGCTGGCTGGTGCAGGAGGACACCTTCCGTCCGCCCTGGTACCACCGCAACGTGATGAGCGAGTTCATGGGGCTGATCTACGGCCAGTACGATGCCAAGCCCGAAGGCTTCCGGCCCGGCGGCGCGAGCCTGCACAACTGCCTGGTGCCGCACGGCCCCGATGC
This sequence comes from Roseateles sp., assembly GCF_036486225.1. GTDB lineage: Bacteria > Pseudomonadota > Gammaproteobacteria > Burkholderiales > Burkholderiaceae_C > Roseateles. The sequence goes on from NZ_DASVNZ010000080.1 coordinate 23,999, forward strand.
CGACGCCTTCGAGGCCACCAGCACGCGTACGCTGGCGCCGCAAAAGCTGGACCATACGCTGGCCTTCATGTTCGAGAGCCGCTGGCGCTTCCGTCCGTCGGACTGGGCGCTGAACGGCGGCGCGCTCGACACGAACTACGCCGCCTGCTGGGGCGGGCTCAAGGACAGGTTCAAGCCCGCATGACGACGAGGCACGCCGCGGCAGCGCCTCACCTCAACAGAATTCGAAAGGCTTCCCCATGACCGACATCGACCACACCCACGACCCCGCGCTGCGCAGCTGGCTCGCATCCGCCAACACGCCGGACACCGACTTCCCGATCCAGAACCTGCCGCTGGGCATGTTCCGCATGGCCGGCGCGACCGGCTCGTTCCGGCCCGGCACGGCGATCGGCGACCAGGTGCTGGACCTGATCGCCGCCGCCGATCTGGGCGCGCTGTCCGATGGGCTCGGCGCGGTGCTGCGCACCTGCGAGGGCCTCGGCCTCAACCCGCTGATGGCGATGGGCCCTGATCTGCGTCGGCAACTTCGGCATGAACTCGTCGCCGCGTTGAACGCGGACGCGGGACCGAAGACCTCGGAGCAACTCGCTCCGGCGCTCAAGCCGATGACCGACGTCGAGATGACGCTGCCCTGCCGCATCGGCGACTACACCGACTTCTACGCCGGCATCCATCACGCGACGACGGTGGGCAAGCTGTTCCGCCCGGACAACCCGCTGCTGCCGAACTACAAGTGGGTGCCCATCGGGTACCACGGGCGCGTGTCGTCCATCGGCGTGAGCGGGCAGAGCTTCCGCCGTCCCGTCGGACAGACCAAGGCGCCCGATGCGGACCTGCCGAGCGTCGGCCCGATCAAGCGGCTCGATTACGAGCTGGAGGTCGGCGCCCTCGTCGGCACCGGCAACGAGCAAGGCCGTCCGATCGCCATCGGCGATGCGGAGCGCCACCTCTTCGGCCTCGTCCTGCTGAACGACTGGTCGGCCCGCGACATCCAGGCCTGGGAATACCAGCCGCTGGGCCCGTTCCTGTCGAAGAGCTTCGCGACGACGCTGTCGCCGTGGGTCATCACGATGGAGGCGCTCGCGCCCTTCCGCCGCGCGTTCACGCGCCCCGACGGCGATCCGCAGCCGCTGCCGTATCTGGATAGCGAGACGAACCGCGATCGCGGCGCGATCTCCATCCGTCTGGAGGTCCACCTGCAGACCCGCGCGATGCGCGATGCGGGCGACGCCCCGGCCAAGCTGATGGCGTCGGACTTCGCGGACGCGTACTGGACCGTCGCGCAGATGCTCACGCACCACGCGAGCAACGGCTGCAACCTGCAACCGGGCGACCTGTTCGGGTCGGGCACGATGTCCGGACCTGAGGCGGGCCAGGGCGGCTCGCTGCTGGAGTTGACCCACGGCGGCAAGCAGGCCATCACGCTGCCCAATGGCGAGCAGCGCACATTCCTGCAGGATGGCGACAGCGTCGCGCTGGTCGGTCGCTGCGAGGCGCAGGGGCGCCGAGCCATCGGCTTCGGGGCCTGCGTGGGGTCGGTCTTGCCCGCCGTGGTCTGACGCAGCAGTCACAGACGGAAACACAGCTGGGATCGGAGGTTGCCAAGGCAGGCGCATGTTCACTCTCCCCAAAGGATTCGACATGCCGCCGACGCGCCTCCTTCCCCGCCTCGCCGCCGCCACCTGCCTCGCCGCCATTCCGCTCGCCAGCTTCGCGCAGGTCACCGTCAAGGACGACGGCCAGTGGCGCGCCCTGTTCACCGCCGGAGCGAGCGTCTCGTCGGGCAACAGTGACTCGACGACGGTCAACCTCAGCGGCGACGTCGTCAAGGCCACCAAGATCGACAAGCTGACGTTCAACGGCCGTGCGCTCTACGTGAAGAACGACGATGCGGACTCCGAGCAGCGCTACGCCTTCGGCACGCGCTATCAGCGCGACGTCACCGAACGCGTGTTCGGCTTCGGCCAGTTCGACGCGCTCAAGGATGAGCCCGCCAACCTGTCGTCCCGCTACTCCGTCGGCGCCGGTGCCGGTTATCACGTGATCAAGCGGGACGACGTCACCTGGGACGTGTCCACCGGTCTGGGCTTCACGCAGGAACGCTACGTCGTCCCGGCGCTCCAGGACGGCGTCCTGCGCAGCAAGTACAGCAACACGGAACTGCTGTTCGCCGAGGAGTCGAATCACAAGATCTCGGACAACACGACGCTCAAGCAGCGATTGGCCTACCTGCCCGACCTGCGCAACAGCGGCGAGTACCGCGCCACCTTCGACGGCGGCATCTCGGTCGCGATGACGCAACGGTTCAGCCTCACGGCCACCATCCAGCACCGCTACGACAGCAATCCCGGCGACGGCCTGAAGAAGAACGACACGCTGTTCGTCACCGGCGTGTCGTACAGGATCGATTGAGCGGGCCGAGGGGCTCGCGCCCCTCGATGTTCCTTCAACGCTTCAACGCTCCATCTGGCGGCCGGGGCCGTCGCTGCGGCGCGGTGGGTCGGCCGCTCGCGGCGGCTCGGCGGCACGAGGCGGCTCCGCACGCGGTGCCGGCGCGGGGCGAGGGGACTCGACGCGCGGCTGCGGCATCGGACGCGGCGCCTCGACGCGTGGTTGCTCCGCGCGGGGCGGCTCGAAGCGCGGTTGCGGTTGCGGTTGCGGCTGCTGCGGACGCTCGAAACGAGGCTGCTCTCCCCGGGGTTGCTCGAAGCGCGGCTGCTCGGCGCGCGGTTGTTGAGGCTGCTCGAAGCGCGGCTGCTCCACACGATCGGGACCGCGATGGCGCCATTCGTTGCGATCACCCTCGCGACGCTCCGACGGGCGCTGCACGTCGGGGCCGCGCTGTGGCAACGGCGTGGGCGGGCCCTGCTGCCCTTGCGGCACCTGCGGCCGCACCGTCGCGTTGTCGGGCTCGGGCCGGATCACACCGCGGACCGGGCGGCTCTCGCCAGGGCGCGTTTCATTCGGCGCATCCGGCCGGCCGTCGCCGTTGCGGTCCATGAAGGGACGCCCTTCATTGCGACCGTCGTTGCGGCCATCGTTGCGTCCGTCATTCCGCCCGCCGTTGCGCCCGTCATTGGGACCATCCGGCCGGCCATCGTGATTGCGGTCCACGAACCCACGTCCGTCGTTGCGCCCGTCGTTGCGGCCGTCAGGACGGCCATCCGGACGGCCGTCGGCCTGCCCGATCGGACGCGGCGGCCACGAACGCTGCGGCTGCAGCGCGGTCGCCGGCAGCGGCGTCGACACCGGCCGCTGCGTGTACAGCGCGCCATGGTCACGCTCGTTCCGGTAGACCGGCGGACGTTGTCCCGGTCGCACCACGGTGGCCGGATTCGCATCCGGGTTCACGCGGCGCCAGTAGGCCTGGCTGTAGCGGAAGCCCGGGGTCCAGGCCTCGCGCGGCGCCAGCGGCACCCAGCTGCCGTAGCGCGGCGGGGGCGGACGGCGGCCGCCGCCCACGACGACGCCCACGCCGATCGAGATCCCCGGCCCGACGCCGCCGACCAGCGCCGGCGCATAAGCGGGACGACGCACATACGGCCCCGGCACCCAGCACCAGCGCTCGCGGTAATAGGCCCAGCGGCCGTAATGGAAGGGCGCGAAGCCCCAGGGCATGTCGTCCACCCAGGTGTAGCCCCAGCGCGCGCTCCACATCCAGCGGCCGTAGCGGTACGGCGCCCAGTCGGCGACGACCACCTGCGGCACCCACACGGCGCCGTAATCGGAGCTTTGTTCCCAGGCGCCGTAACGCGCCAGGTCTTCAGCGCCGGTCATCTCCGGCGACACGTAGGGCACGCTGGTGCCGCTGCCGACCATGGGCTGCACCGCATCGCGGCTGTCTTCCAGGATCAGTCGCGCGAAACCATCCTGCTCCAGCGGTTGGCGCTCGGTGCGCGGGCCGTTGTCCCACCAGAACTCGGCCTGTTCGTTCGTGCCCAGCCAGACCGGCTGCGCGTCGGTCGCGCGCGAGTCGAAACGCAGCTTGCCCTGCCAGGCCTGCGCCTCGCTGCCGCGATCCAGCTGCGTCACGCGGTACAGGCCCTCGCGCTCGAAACCGAAGCGGCCTTCCAGCGTGCGCACCGTCCATTCGTCGGCCGACTCCTGGCCGCGCACCCGCAGGCCCACCGCGCCCTTCACGATCTGTACCGCGATGCGGTTGTCGGCCAGCGCGTTGAATTCGATCTCGCTGCGCTGGTCGATCCACAGCGTGGACGAGCCGATGGTGACCGTCGCGCCGCTGCCGTCGTCGGCGCGCAGTCGATCGCCCTCGCCCACGCTCTGGTTGCGGTGCATCTGCACCCATTCGCGCTCTTCGGCGTCGTACAGCCAGAGGGAGCCGGTCAAGTCCGCCACCCGTCCCGCGCGCGACGGCGCGTCCGCGAGCGCCGGGCCATGGGCCAGCAACGCGACCAGCGCGATCAGCACCAGCGAGGTCGCCATCCACCAGCGGGCCAGCGACCCGCGCCCCGGCGCAGGGTCCAACGAACGAGTCTTCGAGCGGGTCATCGAGTCAGTCATGGCCTTTTGCCTCCACCGGCATCCGGAGGAATGCGGGACGCGGAGTTCCGCGATCGTTTCTTAACGCCGCAGCGACGGCTCGGTGCACGCCTGCTTACAACTTGACGCCCTGTTGCTTGGAGGTCAAGCGGACGGCGTATGCCCCTGCGCGTGCGCGTCCGATCGTCGGGGCGCCCCCACGCTCCGGCACCCGGCGCGCCCGGGCCTCAATCGTCCGTGTTCGGGTCCAGGCCCGGAAACAGGATCTCGGTGAAGCCGAAGCGGCTGAAATCCTTGATCCGCATCGGATACAGCATGCCGACCAGGTGATCGCATTCGTGCTGCACGACGCGGGCGTGGAAGCCCTCGGCCTCGCGGTCGATCAGGGCGCCGAAGGCGTCGAAGCCGCGATAGCGGATGCGGCTCAGCCGCGGCACGACCCCGCGCAGGCCGGGCACCGACAGACAGCCTTCCCAACCCTCCTCGGTCTCGTCGGACAGCGATTCGATGGTCGGGTTGATCAGCACCGTCATCGGCACCGGCGGCGCGTCGGGATAGCGCTCGTTGCGCTGGAAACCGAACACGACGACCTGCAGGTCCACGCCGATCTGCGGCGCGGCCAGGCCGGCGCCGTTGGCGGCCTTCATCGTGTCGAACATGTCCTCGAGCAGCTGCTTGAGTTCCGGCGTGTCGAAGTCCTCCACCGGCTTGGCGTGGCGCAACAGGCGCGGGTCGCCCATCTTCAGGATTTCTCGAACGGCCATGGCAGTTTCCTTGTACGGTTGCGTCATTCTAAGAACCCGAGACGGAGACCGCCCGTGAGCGCCACCACCGCCCTGCCCCCGGCCCCGGCATCGCTGCCGACGTATCTGGAACCGCTGGCCCCCGGCGTTTTCGCCATCGACACGGCCTTCCAGCGCGACCACTTCGACGCGGCATTCCTGATCGTCGACGAAGGGCGCGCGGCCTTCATCGACACGGGGACGCGGCTGGCGCTGCCGCGGCTGCTCGGCGCGCTGGAAGCGCTCGGCGTGCCGCGCGACGCGGTGGACTGGGTGATCCCGACGCATGTGCACCTGGACCATGCCGGCGGTGTCGGTCCGCTGATGGCGGAGCTGCCGTCCGCGACGCTGCTGGTGCATCCGCGCGGACTGCGGCACATGGTGGATCCGTCGGCGCTGTGGGCCGGTGCGCTCGCGGTCTACGGCGAGGCGGAGATGCGCCGCTCGTACGGCGAGCTGATGGGCGTGCCGGAGTCGCGTGCGCAGGCGAGCAGCGACGAGCAGCGGGTCACCGTGGGCGGCCGCGTGCTGCGGCTGATCGACACGCCGGGGCACGCGCGCCATCACCACTGCGTGTGGGACGAGACCAGCGGCGGCTGGTTCACCGGCGACACCTTCGGGCTGTCGTACCGCGAGTTCGATGATCCCGAGCGCGGCGCGTGGATCATGCCGACGAGCACGCCGGTGCAGTTCGAGCCGGACGCGCTGCGCGCTTCCATCGCACGGATGATGGCGACGCGGCCGTCGCGGATGTACCTGACGCATTACAGCGTCGTGGGTCGTGACGCGGCGGATGTCGAGCGCCTCGCGGCGCTGCTGGTGGCGCAGATCGATGAGATGGAGGCGATCGCGCTGCGGTTGAAAGACGCGCCGGATCGCCACGTCACGCTCAAGCGCGAGCTGCTCGCGCTGTACCAGCGCCGCGCGATCGAACACTGCGGCGATCGCATGCCGCCGACGCGCGTGGCCGCGCTGCTGGCGATGGATGTGGAGCTGAACGCCCAGGGCCTGGGCGTGTGGCTCGACAAGCGATCGCGCCAATGAAAACGGCGGCCAAGGCCGCCGTCGTCGTCGAGTCACGCGGAGCGCGACGCGTCATGCATCCAGGTTGAGCTCCTGGATCTTCCGCGTGATCGTGTTGCGGCCGATGCCGAGCTTCTGCGCGGCTTCGATGCGGCGGCCGCGTGTGAGGTCCAGCGCGGTCAGGATCAGGCTGGCCTCGAAGCGGCGCGTCAGCACGTCCCACACGTTGGGCTCGCCGGCCGCGAGCAGGCGTCTGGCCTCGCGCGCCATCTCGGCCACCCACGCGTCCGGCGACGGCGGAATCGCCACCGCCGGCAACGGCATCGAGGTCGACGACGCGGAACTCGTCAGCCCGCTCGCCAGCGGCATGACCTCGGACGACATCGTCGCGGAGATCACCGAGGCATGCGCGCCCGGCTGCGTCAGCAGCTCCTGCGGCAGGTCCTTGGCCTCGACCACCAGGCTGGGCGCCATCACGCTCAGCCAATGGCAGATGTTCTCCAGCTGCCGCACGTTGCCCGGGAAGTCGAAATTCACCAGACGCTGCAATGCCGCTTCCGACAAACGCTTCGGTTCCCCGCCAAGCTCGCCCGCGCTGCGCTGCAGGAAGTAGCGCGCCAGCAGCGGCACGTCCTCGCGACGCTCACGCAGCGGCGGCAGGCGCAGCCGGATCACGTTCAGGCGATGGAACAGGTCCTCGCGGAAGCGGCCTTCCTTGACCAGCGTCTCGAGGTTCTGGTGCGTCGCCGCGACCACCCGCACATTCGCCTTCTGCGGGCTGTGACCGCCGACGCGATAGAACTGGCCGTCCGACAGCACGCGCAGCAGGCGCGTCTGCAGGTCCAGCGGCATGTCGCCGATCTCGTCGAGGAACAACGTGCCGCCCTCGGCCTGCTCGAAGCGGCCGCGCCGCGTCGCCTGCGCGCCGGTGAACGCGCCGCGCTCATGGCCGAACAGCTCCGACTCCAGCAGGTCCTTCGGGATCGCCGCCGTGTTGATCGCGACGAACGGCCCCTCCGCGCGCGGGCTGTGCTTGTGCAGCGCCCGCGCCACCAGCTCCTTGCCCGAACCGGACTCGCCGGTGATCAGCACCGTCACGTGGCTCTGGCTCAGCCGGCCGATCGCGCGGAACACGTCCTGCATCGCCGGCGCCTGGCCCAGCATCTCGGGCATCTGCACCGTCTCGGCCGCGCCGACCGCCTCGCGCTGGCTCTCTTCCTGCGCGCGCCGGATCAGCTCCACCGCACGCGGCAGGTCGAAGGGCTTGGGCAGGTATTCGAAGGCCCCGCCCTGGAACGCGCTCACCGCGCTGTCCAGGTCCGAGTAGGCCGTCATGATGATCACCGGCAGCCCCGGCAGCTGCTTCTTGATCGTGCTCAGCAACTCCAGGCCCGAGCCGCCCGGCATGCGGATGTCCGACACCAGCACCTGCGGCGTGTCCTCCTCCAGCGCCGCCAGCACCTCGCGGGTCTGGCTGAAGCTGCGCACCGGCAGCCCCTCGCGCGTCAACGCCTTCTCGAGAACGAAACGGATGGAATGGTCGTCGTCAACAATCCAGATCGACTTCATCTATGGCTCCCCTTTCCCTCGTTGTCGGCTTGTGGCCGCGGCTCAAGGCAAAGGCAGGGTGATTCGGAAATCGGTCCGACCCGGCTGGCTGTCGCAATCGATCATCCCTTGGTGCTGTTGGGCGATCGTCTGCGCCAGCGTCAGCCCGAGACCGGAGCCGCCATCCCTCCCTGAAACCAGCGGAAAGAAGATGCGGTCCTTGATCTCTTCGGGCACGCCCGGGCCGTTGTCTTCGATATGCAATTCCAATGCCAAGCGCCAGCGCTGCTTGCCGATGGTCACCTGCCGGGCCACGCGTGTGCGCAGCGCGATGACGGCATCGCCCGCGTCGATGCGCTCGTGCAGCACCTGCGCCGCGTTCTGGACGATGTTGAGCACCGCCTGGATCAACTGCTCGCGGTCGCCGCGGAAGTCGGGCAGCGAGATGTCGTAGTCGCGGACCATCGTAAGGCCGCGCGGATACTGCGCCAGCACCAGGGAACGCACCCGCTCGCAGACCTCGTGGATGTTGACGTCGCCCACCACCTGGGCGCGCCGGTGCGGCGCCAGCAGCCGGTCCACCAGCGACTGCAGCCGGTCGGCTTCGTGGATGATGACCTCGGTGTATTCCTCGAGTTCCGGCCACAGGTCCGTGGGCTCCAGCTCCAGCGCCAGCAGTTGCGCCGCGCCGCGGATGCCGCCCAGCGGATTCTTGATCTCGTGCGCCAGGTTGCGCGTCAGTTCCTTGGTTGCGTGGACCTGGTCGAGGTTGCGTTCCTCGCGGTCCTGGCGCGTCTGCTGCGCGTTCTCGATCAGCTCGATCACCAGGCGCTGCGGATCATCGGTCTGGCTGACGATCACATGCACCGGCAGCAGGTCGTCATGCGTGCGCGGACCGCGGCGGATGGTCGCGTCGAAGCGTGAGCTCGAGAACGCGTTGCGGCTCACCTCTTCGAGCGCCTCGACCACGCGGCCGGTGTCGAGGAACCATTCGAGCAGGTTGCTGCCCTGCACCGCGCGGCGCGGCAGGTTGAACAGCGTCTCGACGGCGGTGTTGGCGAACTCGCAGGTGCCGTCGGCGCGGACCACGGCGACCAGGGTCGCGAGCAGGTCGAAGCAGGCGTACTGCGCGTTGTGCGCGTTGTGCGCACTCTGCGCGTCGTGGGGCACAGGGGCGGGTGTCTTCATGGGGTGTCGCTCTCGTCGCCATCGACACGCGACACCACGGCGGCCCGGCCCGCCAGCCCTCGGTCAGAGGTTGGGCGGCGGCAGCTTGGCGAGCTCGCGCTTGATGGCCTGGACGTCGGCTTCCTGGCGCGACACGGACGCCTTGAGCTCGGTCGTGCGGTCCAGGTACTTCTGGAAGTTGCGCTCGTCGCCGCGGCGCTCGGGCTGGCCGTTGTTGTATTCCTGCTGGATCTTGGCGAGCTTGCCTTCCGCGTCGCGCAGTTCCTGCTCGAGGATGCGGCGGCGGTCGTCGTCGCGGACGCGCTGGTCCTTGACATCCACCTTGAGGTCACCACTCTGGCCTCCCGCACCGGAGCCCGCACCGGAGCCCGAAGCCGTGGCCGTCGGCGCACGCGGCTTGCTCGGCGCGATCACGGAGATCGGCGCGCCCTCGATGCTGCGGCAGCCCTTGTCGGCGGCTTCCTTGGCCGTCATCGCGTCGGTGTACAGCACCGGCGGACCGGGGCAGCGATACACCACGCCCTGCGCCCAGGCCTGCCCGGCCACCATGCCCAGCATGGCGGCCAGCATCGTCGCCCACCACGAAGGTCCCACCCGCTTCTTCTGCAGCGTCATCTGCATTCCCTGCTTCTAACTGACCAGAGTCGTCGGGCATTGTGACGCAATCGGTCACCCCCGGTCGAGCGCGTGCGCCCATGCGCTGTTGCGAGGTGTTCGAGTGTGGAAGGTCCGACACGGCGCTCCAGGGACTGCAAAAGAAAAGGGACGGCGCAAGCCGTCCCTGTGCGAGTTCTCGAACGTGCGGAGCGGGCCGTGCCGAAGCGGTCATGGCGCCCTCCGCGCGGACGATCACAGCGAGTAGTACATGTCGAACTCGACCGGGTGGGTGGTCATGCGGAAGCGCTGGACTTCCTGCATCTTCAGTTCGATGTAGGCATCGATGAAGCTGTCGGTGAACACGCCGCCCTTGGTCAGGAACGCGCGGTCCTTGTCCAGGTACTCCAGCGCCTGGTCCAGCGAGTGGCAGACGGTCGGGATCTTCGCGTCTTCTTCCGGCGGCAGGTGGTACAGGTCCTTCGTGGCGGCTTCGCCCGGATGGATCTTGTTCTCCACGCCGTCCAGACCGGCCATCAGCAGCGCGGCGAAGGCCAGGTACGGGTTGGCCGAGGGATCCGGGAAACGCGCCTCGATGCGGCGGCCCTTGGGGTTGGCCACGTACGGGATGCGGATCGAGGCCGAGCGGTTCTTGGCCGAGTAGGCCAGCTTCACCGGAGCTTCGAAGCCGGGCACCAGACGCTTGTACGAGTTCGTGCCCGGGTTGGTGATGGCGTTCAGCGCGCGGGCGTGCTTGATGATGCCGCCGATGTAGTACAGCGCGAAGTCGCTCAGGCCGGCGTAGCCGTCACCGGCGAACAGGTTCTTGCCGTCCTTCCAGACCGACTGGTGCACGTGCATGCCCGAGCCGTTGTCGCCGACGATGGGCTTCGGCATGAAGGTGGCGGTCTTGCCGTAGGCGTGCGCGACGTTCTGGATGATGTACTTCTGCAGCTGCAGCCAGTCGGCGCGCTGGACCAGCGAGCTGAACTTGGTGCCGATCTCCATCTGGCCGGCGTTGGCCACTTCATGGTGGTGGACTTCGACGGGGATGCCCATCTGTTCCAGGATCAGGCACATCTCCGAGCGCATGTCCTGGCCGCTGTCGACCGGGGGCACCGGGAAGTAGCCGCCCTTGACGGTGGGGCGGTAGCCGCTGTTGCCGTGCTCGTAGTCCTTGCCGGTGTTCCAGGCGGCTTCTTCCGATTCGATCTTGACGAACGAGCCGGACATGTCGACGTTCCAGCGGACGCTGTCGAAGATGAAGAACTCGGGTTCCGGACCGAAGTAGGCGGTGTCGCCCAGGCCGGAGGACTTCAGGTAGGCCTCGGCGCGACGGGCCAGCGAGCGCGGGTCGCGCTCATAGGCCTTGCCGTCGGTCGGGTCGATGACGTCGCAGCTCAGGATCAGCGTCGGCTCTTCGAAGAACGGGTCGATGTTGGCCGTGTTCGGATCCGGCATCAGCAGCATGTCCGAGGCTTCGATGCCCTTCCAGCCGGCGATCGAGGAGCCGTCGAAGGCGTGGCCTTCCTTGAACTTGTCTTCGTCGAAATGGGAGACGGGCACGGTCACGTGCTGCTCCTTGCCGCGCGTGTCGGTGAAGCGGAAGTCAACGAACTTGACTTCATGCTCCTTGACCAGGTGCATCACGTCGGCGACGGTCTTGGTGGCCATCAATCACTCCTAGAGGGGGCTGGATGAGAAAGAAAGAGTCGTGGGGCATCGGCCCAGCGCGGACGATTTAGCAGTTTGCATGCCAACAGATGGCGGCACGGTGACAGACAGGCGCCAGAGCGGTGCATGACGCGCAAGCCCTTGATGCCCAACGCGCCAGACGGGGGCGACGTCGGTCGATCAGAGAGAAGCGCTGTCAGGCCACGCGCGGCATCGTCCGGGCAGACTACCCGAAGCGGTGCATCATCGCACCAATTCAGTGCTTATCGAGGCACCAAACTGGACAACGCCCGCGCGCAGGGCGGCGTAGGCGGCGTCCATCGCGGCGGCGTCGCCCTTGACGCCCAGTTCGATGTGCCGGCCCCACTGCGGATGGTCGACGCTGGGCAGCGAGAAGACCTTGATGCCGGGGAAGTCGGACTCGATGCGTTCCATCAGCGGGGTGAGGCTGGCCTCCATCGCGCCCTGCACGATGAGCGAGCGCTCGCGCGTGCCGACCTCGCGATGCAGGTCCGCGTGCAGGTGGTCCAGGACCCACTCGATCATCGGATGCGCCATCACCGGGAAGCCGGGGACGAAGTAGGCACGACCGACGGAGAAGCCGGGGATCTTGTTGTACGGGTTGGGGATGATCGAGGCGCCCTGCGGGAACACGCCCATCTCCATGCGGCGCCGCGTGTCGGGGTGGTCGCGCTCGGGGGTCGTGCCCTGCTCGGCGGCCATCTGCTGGACGCGCTGCCAGATCAGGTCGGCGGCTTCGGGGTGCAACTCGAGCGGCCGACCGAGCGCGGCGGCCGCAGCCTGTCGCGTGTGGTCGTCCGGCGTCGCGCCGATGCCGCCGCAGCTGAAGAACAGGTCGCCGCCCTCAAAGGCCGCGCGGTACTCGCGGATCAGGTGCTCGCGGTCGTCCCCGAGGTACTTGGCCCAGGCGAGCGACAGCCCGCGGGCGCTCAACAGCTCGATCACCTTGGACAGGTGCTTGTCCTGGCGCTTCCCGGACAGGATCTCGTCGCCGATGATGAAGAGGCCGATGTTCATGCGGGGTTCCTGCGGAAACGTGGGAGTGGCAATCAGCGTGGGCGCGGGCTCAGAGCGGCGAGGGCTTGTTCTCGATGCGCGGGGCCGGCGCGGGTGCCGGGTCTTGCCTGTCGTCGACCTCCTCGACGTCATCGACGATGCGAGGCGGCGCGGTCGCGTAGTTCGCCGGCAGCGCATCCATCACCGGATCGGGCGCGCGGTCGGCGGCGGTGTCGGCGCGGCGCATCTCCTGCAGCGCGGCCAACGCGTAATGCGCGAACCACAACGAGCTGAACGCGAAGACCAGCGTGTACAGCCACACCGAGACCAGGATGAGCACCGGCGCGAAGGCGATCGTCAGCGCGCCCAGCGCCCAGATCGCGGCAGGTGCGGCACCGAGATACCCGGTCGCCAGGCCGAGCACCAGCAGCGGCATCCGATGCTCGCCGATCAGGCGGCGGCGCTCGGGGCCGGACGCGTGTTCGGCCAGCACGTCGAAGGTGAAGACGCGATATCCCAGCCAGCCCCAGATCAGCGGCGGCAGGATCAGCGCCAGCGGCGGGATCAGCCAGAACGGCAGCGAGGCGATCAGCAGCACGACGCACAGCACCGTGTGGCCCAGCGACCAGCTCAGGCTGGCGACGAAACCCGCGCCGCGCTTGCGCTCCAGCCCGGCGAAGCGCCGCTGCGCGACCAGGTCCACCATCGACGGCGTCATCAGCAGCGCCACCAGCAGCAGGCTCAGCACGACCAGCGCCGGCACGGCCATCGCCAGCACGATGATGGGCGCGAGCACGGTGCGGAACGACGAGGCGCCCAGGCTGTCCAGCCACTTCAGCATCCCGTCGATGAGGCTCCACGATTCCATCGTGGCGCGCACGCCGGCGACCGCGGCTTCCCAGAAGAAGTAGCCCAGGCCGAAGGCCAGCGCCGCCGACACGATCAGCGGCAGCAGCGACAGGCCGATCACCCGCGGATGCAGGCAGTACGCGGCCGCGCGCCAGAACGAGTCCGCGAGGCGGCTCATCGGCTTGATCATCAGTCGTTCCCTCCGGCCGGCGCGCGGCCGGCGATGTCCATGGGCGCGCCGCCGGACGGGGTCGATCCGTTCCCGGGCGCGGCCGCGATCTTGTCACGTCCGGCGAGCCGCTTGAGCCCCAGCCACTGCTGCGCCCAGAAGCCGCGGCCGTAGTCGCGGCCGCCCTCTTCCGGCAACTGGTCGCGCACGCCGGTCGGGTCCCAGCGGTCCTCGAAGTTGGCGGTGCGGAACAGCACGTCCCAGATCGGGAACATCACCGCGAAGTTGTGGCCGCCCAGCGTGCCGCGGCCGAAGTTCTCATGGCCGATGCCGATCGAGTGGTGCAGCCGGTGGAAGCGCGGACTCACCAGCAGCCGCTCGCCGATCAGGCCGAAGGTCAGGCGCAGGTTCGCGTGCTGCAGGTTCTCGAGCAGCTGCGAGATCGCCACCAGCGCGACGAACTGTCCGGGACCGACACCGATCAGCCGCGCCGTGATGGCGACCGCGCTGTCGATGATCAGGTCGTCGAGCAGGTGGTTGCGGCTGTCGCTCCACATCGTCATCTGGCGCTGGCTGTGGTGCAGCGAGTGCAGCGCCCACCACCAGTTCCACGAATGCTGCGCGCGATGCAGCCAGTACATCAGCAGGTCGAAGGCGACCAGGTAGATCACGAAGCTGACCCAGGCCACGTCGGTGACGCCGGGCCACAGCGCGTCGAGCTGGAAGGTCGGGATGCCGTGCATGCGCATCTCGCCGACGGCGCCGTCGAACAGCGGCTCCAGCGAGAAGAACATGACCAGCCGGAACAGCCCCAGGCGCTGGATCAGCGTGTAGACGATGTCGACGCGGATCGCGTGGCGGTCGGTGACGGCCTCGGCCGGACGCCAGCGCTGCAGCGAGCCGATCACCGCCAGCATCACGACGATCTGGATCAGGCCGACCAGCAGCCAGCCGGTCGCGTCGAACGCGTCCTCGAGCAGGTTGCCGTAGCCGAGGTTGAACACGATCGGTTGAATGACGCTCTCGAACAGCGCCTGCTGCGCCTGTCCGAACAGATCGGTGAACCAGTCCATCACGCCGTCGGTCCTCTCTAACGCTTGGCCATCGATTCCTGCGGTCGCCGCATCCATGCGACGTACTCCGGATGATCGCGCAACGGCGCGAAGCACATGCCCCGGTTTTTCAATCCCTGCAGCAGCGGCTCCAGCACCGTCGGCGCCCAGGGATCCTGCCGCGACCAGATGCCCAGGTGGGCCATCAGGATGTCGCCCGGCTTGACGCGCCGCAGCGCCTGCTCGAGCAGCGCCTGGTTGGGGAACTTGTCGCTCGGCAGTTCGTCGCCGAGGAAGCCCGAGGCGTTCCAACCCACGTGCCGGAAGCCGCAGGCTTGCGCCGCCGCCAGCAACGCCGGCGAGGTGCGTCCGGCCGGCGCTCGGAAGATCATGGACATCGGCCGGCCCGTCATCTCGAGGAAACGACGCGCGGGACGCTTGAGTTCCTCGCAGTACTCGGCCGCGCTCAGCACGACGTTCTGCGGCACCTGTTCGCCCGCGGCACGCTTGAAGCGGAACTTCCCGTCGGGCAGGTCCGCGGACCAGGCATCGTGGAACCAGGTGTGGGAGCCGAAGTCGTGGCCCTGCTCGGCCAGTTGCTTCCACCAGGGCGCCCACTTGTCGTCCAGCGTCTGGCCGCCGTCCATCGTCGGCTCCTGCGCCAGAAAGAACGTGGCCTTCGCGTCGAAGCGCTTGAGCGTGTCGACGATCAGCGGCGCGACGCCCATGTGCCCGGTGTCGAAGGTCAGGTAGACCGGCTTGTCGCAGGGCGCGGCGGTCGGAGCCGACGCGGACTGCGGTTGCGCCTGCACGACGGCGGTCAGCCCGACGAGCAGCGCCGCGCCATGGCGCAACGCGCCGCGCAGCACACGACGGCGCGAGGAGCGCGAGGCGCGCAAGTCAGGCGGGATATTCACGGGCAGCAGCCTGGGTCCGGTCGCGCTCACTGGCGCGGCATCTGGTCGAGCGTCCACACGCCGTGCGGCGACTTGCCGACCTTGACCTGCTGCAGGATCTGCTTGGTCTGCAGGTCCATCACCGTCAGCTTGCGGGCCCAGCGCGAGGTGAACATCAGCGTCCGGCCGTCGGTGAGGATCTCCATGTCGTCCGGGCCGCCGGGCGCCTTGAAGGTCTCGACGACGCTGAAGTCCGCCAGCGCGATCTTGCTGATCGTGTTGGCGGCGCGGTTGCTCACCAGCACATGCTTCCTGTCGCCGAGCGCGCGGAACGAGTGCGCGCCGTCGCCGGTCTCGATGCGCTTGACCAGCTTGGGTTGAGCGCCGGTGACGTCATAGACCTCGACGCTGCGCTCGCCGGTCAGCGCGACCAGCAGGTACTTGTCGTCGGGCGTCAGGTACAGGTCGGCCGGCAGCTTCCCGACGGGGATCTTCCAGCGCGGGGCCATCGTGTTCAGGTCGATCGCCAGCAGCTCGCTGCTGTCCTGCAGACTCGCATAAACGACGCTGCTCCTGCTGTCGATGGACAGATGGCTGGGCGTCTTCGGCGCGGAGAAGCGCTTGAACAGCACCATCGGCTGCGCCGCGTTCTGCGGCTGCCACTTGTAGATGTCGACGTGGTCCAGCCGGTTGCCGGCCAGCACCAGCCACTTCATGTCCGGCGAGAAGCGCAGGTGGTACGGGTCGGGGATGCCGCGGACGGTGCGCTGCACCTCGGCCGTCACCGGATCGAGGAAGGTCAGCGAATCTCCCAGCGCATTGGCCACGACCATGGTCTTGCGATCGGGCGTGAGGTAGAGGTGATGCGGCTCCTTGCCGGTCGGGATGCGCTTGAGCTCGCGGAAGTCCTTCGGATCGATCACGCTGATGTCGGCGTCCAGCGAGTTCAGCACGAAGATGGGACTGCCGGTGGACGCGAGGGCGGCCGGGGCCGCGGTCAGCGCGCCCACGCCGGCCACGGCCAGGGCGGAGACGGCCAGGGCGGCCCGCACGGGCCGCACGAGGGAAGACAGCATGGAGATCCTCAACAGGAGATGCGCGGCGCGCCCAGCGCCATGCAGCCCTCAAGTGTAGGCGGGTTCACCCTAGGGTCCGGCCGGAACAGGCCCGCGCAGGCCCTGCTGATGCGGGCTTGGGCGCCAGACGGGTCTGGTGCGTGAGCCGTTCTTGAGCGTTTCGAGGCGCCGGCTTCACGCCGGCCGACCCGGGTTCGACCCGGAGGGCCGATGCCGCCGTTTCGTTGCATTCAGTTGCGCCAGACTTGCCGCCAGGGTTGCAGCAAGTCTGCGCATGGCGAACTTTTTGGTGCGGCTTTCCTGGCGTTTTACTGACGCCTGCAGACGGCTTATTCGTCGTCCCCGCCCAGCAGGCCGCCCAGCAGGCCGCCACCGGCGATGCCGGTCAGCAAGCCCCCTTCTTCCCTGGAGCCCCCGCGCTGCGGGGCCGCGGCAAAGATCCGCGAGGCCAGGCGCGAGAACGGCAGGCTCTGCAGCCAGATCTCGCCGGGGCCGGTCATCTTGGCCAGGAACAGACCTTCGCCGCCGAACAGGGCGGTCTTGATCTTGCCTACGTACTGGATCTCAAAACTCACGCTGGGCGTGTAGGCGACGACGCAGCCGGTATCCACCAGCAGCGTCTGACCCGGCTGGAGCGTACGTCGAACCACGGTACCCCCCGCATGCACGAAGGCCAGCCCATCACCATCGAGCTTCTGCATGATGAACCCTTCGCCACCGAAGAAGCCTGTCGACAGGCGCTGCTGGAGAGCAATCCCCAGCGACACGCCCCGGGCCGCGCACAGGAACGCGTCCTTCTGGCAGATGAGCGTGCCCCCGAGCTTGCCGAGATCCATCGGCAGGATCTTGCCGGGATACGGCGCCGCGAAAGCGACCCGCAACTTGTTATGACTCTGGTTCGTGTAGACCGTGGTGAACAGCGATTCCCCGGTCACCAGCCGCTTGCCGGCACCCAGCAACTTCCCGAAGAAACCGCCCTGGTTGGCGGACCCGTCGCCGAACACCGTGTCCATGCCGATACCGGCATCCATGAACATCATGCTGCCGGCTTCACCGATCGCTGCTTCGCCGGGGTCGAGTTCGACCTCGACGAACTGCATCTCGGCACCCTTGATTTCGTAGTCGACAACATCCATGGCCATGGTCTTCACCTCTTGTCTCATCACTTGGAAACGGGCGCGATATTAACGTTTCGCGGCCTTCCTCTACTTCGGTCATGACGCCCATGTCTCCTGACGAAAGCGCAAACAACGTCTCCCTGAAGCCCGGCGACAGCTACGTGCAGTCCTTTGCACGCGGCCTGTCGGTGATCCGGACCTTCGACACCCACCACGCCCGGCAGACGCTGACGGAAGTCGCCAAGCGCTGCGGCCTGACGCGCGCCGGCGCGCGTCGCATCCTGCTGACGCTGCAGACGCTGGGCTACGTGAGATCGGAGGGACGCCTGTTCGAGCTGACGCCGAAGATCCTCGACCTCGGCTTCGCCTACCTGTCCTCGCAACCGCTGTGGCGTTTCGCCGAACCGGTGGCCATCCAGCTGGCCAACGACCTGCGGGAGTCCGTCTCCATCGCGGTGCTCGACGGCGAGGACGCGGTCTTCGTGCTGCGCGCGCCGCTGCGCAAGATCCTGTCCGACCCCATGGGCATCGGCAGCCGGCTGCCGGCCTGGGCCACGGCCACCGGCCGCGTGCTGCTGGCCTCGCTGACGGTCGAGGAGCGCGAGACCCGCGTGGCGCAGGTGCAGCTGGCGCGACGCGCGAGCAACACCGTGCGCTCGCACGAGGAGCTGCGCGCCGCGATCGAGCAGGCGCGACGTCAGCACTGGTGCCTGGTGGACCAGGAGCTGGAGGACGGCGTGCTGAGCGTCGCCGTGCCGATCACCGGGCGCGACGGCAAGGTCGTGGCCGCGATGAACGTCAGCACGCATGCGTCGCGCACGCCGCCGCAGATGCTGCTTGAACAGACGCTGCCCAAGCTCCAGGCCGCGGCGCAGAACCTGTCGCAGCTGCTGGTGTTGATGAAGAAGGACTGAGGCTGACGAGCGCTTCGCGCGCCCAGCAACGACGAAGGGCTGCCGAGGCAGCCCTTTTTCATGGTGTTCGCCCCCAGCCTGCGGACCGGTGGTCCGCAGTCGTTCGAAGGGCGTCGCTCAGTCCACTGGACTGAGCTCTGTCCCTTCTCACCCCATGTGCAGCCCACCGTTGCAGCTGAAGTCCGCGCCGGTGGTGAAGCCGGACGTTTCGCCCGCCAGCCAGCCGACGATGGAGGCGATCTCCTCGGGTTCGCCCAGGCGCTTCACCGGGATGCCCGCCACGATCTTCTCCAGCACGTCGGGGCGCACCGCCTTGACCATGTCGGTGCCGATGTAGCCCGGGCTGACGGTGTTCACCGTGACGCCCTTGGACGCGAGCTCCTGCGCCAGCGCCATCGTGAAGCCGTGCATGCCGGCCTTGGCCGCCGAGTAGTTGGTCTGCCCGACCTGGCCCTTCTCGCCGTTGACCGACGAGATGTTGATGATGCGGCCCCAGCCCTTGTCGATCATGCCCGGCACCACCTGCTTGGTGACGTTGAACATGCTGTTGAGGTTGGTGTCGATGACGGTGTCCCACTCGTCGCGGGTCATCTTCAGGAACATGCGGTCCTTGGTGACGCCCGCGTTGTTGACCAGCACGTCGATGGTGCCGTGCTCGGCGATCGCGATGTCGAACGCGGCGACGGTCGAGTCCCAGTCGGCCACGTTGCCGGCGGAGCAGAAGAAGCTGTAGCCCTGCTCGGCCTGCTCGGCCAGCCACTTGCCGCGGTCGCGGGTGGGGCCGCAGCCGGCAATGACCTTGAAGCCGTCCTTGTGGAGGCGCTGGCAGATGGCGGTACCGATGCCGCCCATCCCGCCGGTGACGTATGCAACTTTCTGACTCATGCTTGCCTCCTGTATGGCACCCCGGGGCGCCGCGTCCGCGGCCGGGGTGTCTGGAATGTCGAAACGGGAAAGACGCGAGAAAGTCTCAGGAAAAGACCCTGGGGAAAGCGGACCGGTGTCAGCGCTCGACGCAGAGCGCGACGCCCATGCCGCCGCCGATGCACAGGCTGGCGATGCCCTTCTTCGCATCGCGCTTGATCATCTCGTGCAGCAGCGTGACCAGGATGCGGGCGCCGGACGCGCCGATCGGATGGCCCAGCGCGATCGCACCGCCGTTGACGTTGACCTTGCTGACGTCCCAGCCCATCTCCTGATGCACCGCGCAGGCCTGCGCGGCAAAGGCCTCGTTGATCTCGAGCAGATCCAGGTCCTTGGGCTGCCAGCCGGCGCGCTGCAGCGCCTTGCGCGAGGCCGGCACCGGCCCCATGCCCATGGTCTTGGGATCGACGCCGGCGCTCGCGTACGACGCGAGTCGCGCCAGCGGCGTCAGGCCCAGCGCCTTGGCCTTGGCGTCGGTCATCAGCACCAGGCCCGCGGCGCCGTCGTTCAGGCCCGACGCGTTGCCGGCGGTCACCGACCCGGCCTTGTCGAAGGCCGGCTTCAGGCCCGCCAGCGCTTCGGCGTTGGACTTGCGGTTGATGAACTCGTCGGCCGAGAACACGACCGGATCGCCCTTCTTCTGCGGGATGGTCACCGGCACGATCTCGGCGGTGAAGCGGCCCGCGTCCTGGGCCGCCGCCGCCTTCTGCTGGCTGGCGAGCGCCAGTTCATCCTGCTGCGCGCGGCTGACGTGGTACTCCTTGGCCACGTTCTCGGCGGTGATGCCCATGTGGTACTGGTTGTACACGTCCCACAGGCCGTCGGTGATCATGGTGTCGACCAGCTTCCAGTCGCCCATGCGCTGGCCTTCGCGCGAACCCGGCAGCACGTGCGGCGCCAGGCTCATGCTCTCCTGGCCGCCGGCGATGATGATGTCCGAATCGCCGTCGCGGATCGCCTGCGCCGCCAGCATCACGGCCTTCAGGCCGGAGCCGCAGACCTTGTTGATCGTCAGCGCCGGCACGGTCACCGGCAGGCCCGCCTTGATGACCGCCTGGCGCGCCGGGTTCTGGCCGACGCCCGCGGTCAGCACCTGGCCGAGGATGACCTCGTTGATCTGGTCGGGCTGCAGGCCGCTTCTGCGCAGCAGCTCCTGGATGACGATCGCGCCCAGCTCGCTGGCGGGGGTCTTGGACAGCGTCCCTCCGAACTTGCCGATCGGCGTGCGCGCCGCGGCGACGATGACGATGTCTTGCGGTGAACTCATGACTCGCTCCTCTTTCGAAACTGCTGAACGACGGACGTCAGCGGGTGAATGCGGGATCAACGTGGCTCAATGAACTCTGCTGAACGGAATCTGCGGCATCAACTCTGAACCGGTTGGGTTCTCACTGCGCGGGAGTGGGTTTCACGCGCGCTGCTTCACATAGCGGCCCGGCGCCGGTTCGATGGCCTCATGGCCGCGACCGCCCGGCTTGCGAGGCGCCGCCTTCTGCGGGCCCGCGTGGCCGGCCAGCCACTGCGACCAGTCGGTCCACCAGCTGCCGGGATGCTCGGTGGCGGATTGCAGCCATTGCTGGTTGTCGGCCGGCAGCGCCGCGCCCTTCCCCAGCCAGTGGCTGCGTTTCTTCTTCTCCGGCGGATTGATGACGCCGGCGATGTGCCCGGACGCGCCGAGCACGAAACGCTTCTTGCCCTTGAATACCTGCGTGCTGCGATAGGCGGCGTCCCACGGGACGATGTGGTCCTCGCGCGAGCCGTAGATGTAGACCGGCGCCTGGATCGCGCCGAGGTCGATCTTCTCGCCGCAGACGGTCAGCTGGCCAGGGATGCGCAGCTCGTTCTGCAGGTAGGTGTGGCGCAGGTACCAGCAGTACATCGGGCCCGGCAGGTTGGTCGCGTCGCCGTTCCAGTACAGCAGGTCGAAGGCCGGCGGCGCGTCGCCCTTCAGGTAGTTGCCGACGACGTAGTTCCAGACCAGGTCGTTGGGGCGAAGGAAGCTGAAGGTCGTCGCGAGTTCCTGGCCCTTGAGCAGGCCCGGACCGCTGACGGCCTGGTCGCCGAGCGTCATCTCGCGCAGCTGCACGGCCTGCTCGTCGATGAACAGGTCCAGGATGCCGTTGCTGCTGAAGTCGATCAGCGTGGTCAGCAGCGTGACGCTCTCGGCCGGCTGCTCGCCGCGCGCGGCGAGCACGGCCAGCGCGGTCGCCAGGATGGTGCCGCCGACGCAGAAGCCCAGCGTGTTGATCGTGTCGGTGCCGGCGATCTCTCGCGTGACCTCGATCGCCTTGATCGCGGCCTTGCCGATGTAGTCGTCCCAGGTCCAGTGCACGCAGTCGGCATCCGGATTGCGCCAGCTCACCACGAAGGTGCGATGGCCCTGTGCCACCGCGTAGCGGATCAGCGAGTTCTCCGGCTGCAGGTCGAGGATGTAGTACTTGTTGATGCAGGGCGGCACCATCAGCAGCGGCCGCGCATGCACCTTCGCGGTGAGCGGCTTGTACTCGAGCAGCTGGAAGAACTCGTTCTCGAAGACGACGTGGCCTTCGGTGGTCGCGACGTTGCGGCCGACCTCGAAGGCGGACTCGTCGGTCTGCGACACGTGGCCGCGCCGCACGTCGGCCATCAGCAGTTGGAGACCGCGCGAGAGGCTCTCGCCTTGGGTGTTCAGCGCGCGCTGCTGCGCTTCGGGATTCAGCGCGAGGAAGTTGCTCGGCGACGACGCGTCGACGAACTGCTGCACCGCGAAGCGGACCCGCGCGCGGGTCTTGTCGTCGGCCTGCACCTGGTCGGCCATGCGCTGCAGTGTCTTCGCGTTGAGCAGGTAGAGCTGCGCGGTGAAGTGGGCGAGGCGGTTGTCGTTCCAGGACGCGTCGGCGAAGCGGCGGTCCTTCAACGGTGCCGTCGCAGCAGCGGGCGTCGTCGCGCCCTGCGCGGCGGCCTGCACCGCGGCCTGTGAATCACCGAGCGCGGCGTTCCACAGCGCACTGGCCTGGCTGATGTATTCCGACTGCAGTTGCGACCATGCGTCGGGCGGGATCTGCATCGCCTGCAATTGCTTGAAGGCGTCGCCGAACCCGTGCGACAGGCTGCTGGCCGCCTGCTGGGCCTGCTGAGCCCAGTGTTCGAAACCGTGGACCGATGTGCCGGGGAATCCGGCGGCGGCGTTGTTCGCGCTCATGTGTCTCCTCTGGCCGACCTGAGCAAGAAGCTTGCCACAGCCGACCACGCGGAAGACGCGGATCGACAGGGAGGCTTCGCATATGCTCAGGCGCTTTGTAGCCCGATCAGCTTACCCCCGCGTGACGCTGCTGTCGCGAAGACCCGAGGAAATCGTTGATGTATCTGGTGGCCATCGCGTGGATGTATGTGGTGCTGATGATGGCGGTCGTCGAGGCCTTCAGCTCGCAGGGCTCGGTGCTGGGCGCGCTCATCACCTTCGTGTTCTACGGGGTGGTACCGCTATCGATCGTCATGTACCTGATGGGCACGCCGGGGCGGCGCGCCGCACGCCGCAAGGCCGAAGCGTCCGGAAGTCCGCATGACGACGGGGAAGGCGCTGTTGCGCCGATGCCGACATCGACGTCGACAACGCCATCGACCAACGCGTCAGCGCAGTCGGATGACGGCGGCCATGCGCCCGCTGCGCAGTCCGTCGACGCGTTCGTGGCGGAACGAAAAGAATCGTGACGGCTCGCTGAGCGTGCACCAGCCGCCGCCGCTGACGGCAGCGATGCCTAGCGCTTCGAGGCGGCGTCGCGCGAGGCCGTAAAGATCGGCGCGCCAACGCGCCTCGCCGTGTTCGTTCCGTTGGAAGCGGAACATCGGTTGATCCTGATGGAGCGGATCGGCGCCAAAGGCCGCGAGCACGTCGGCGCCGACTTCGAACTGTTCCGGTCCGATGCACGCGCCCATCCAGGCGCTGATGTCGCGAGGCTCGCAATGCGCGACTTCGCACATTGCGGTGACGGTGTTCTCAAGCACGCCACCCCCGAGCCCTCGCCATCCCGCATGCGCGGCGCCGACCACGCCCGGTCCGGCAAACAGCACCGGCAGGCAGTCCGCGACCATGACCGCGCAGGCGAGCGCCGGATCGGTGCTGATCGACGCATCGGCGGGCTCGGGATCGGCGTCGGGCAGCGCGTGTTCGGCGCGCAGGCGCAACACGGTCGTGCCATGCACCTGCTTCAGGAAAACGGGATGCCCGCCGATCGCGTCAGCGACGCGACGACGGTTCTCGACCACGTTCGCGGGGTCGTCACCGACCGAACGCCCGAGATTGAGGCTCGCCAATCCGCGTTGCTCATCCCGCGCCTTCAAGCCTCCGCTGACGCCGCCAGTGCGCGTGGTCATGAAGGCGTCGACGTGCGACGCGGACCACGCGGGTCGCAGCCAGTCCTCATTCAGCATCGGGACAGGCGCTCGGTTGCGTCTTGCTGAAGGCGTCGAGCGCCATGCACTGCTCGAAGATCTTCATGACCGTCGGCACGTGGTCGAGCCGGCTGCCGAAGCGCTGCGCGTTGAAGATCTGCGGCACCAGCACGCAATCGGCCATCGTCGGTGCGTCGCCAAAACAGAAGCGTCCGGATCGCCCTTCCGCCGTCAGTCGATGCTCGACGACCGCCAGCCCGCTTTCGACCCAGTGATGGATCCAGCGGGTCTTGTTGTCATCGCCGACGCCGAGGTCTTTCACCAGGTAGCGCAGCACGCGCAGGTTGTTCAGCGGATGGATCTCGCAGGCGATGTCCTGCGACAGCGCGCGGATGTAGGCGCGGCTCAGCGCGTCGCCGGGCAGCAGCGGCGGCTCTGGATGAGTCTCATCGAGGTACTCGATGATCGCCATCGACTGCGTGACGAGCGCGTCGCCGTCCTTCAGCAACGGGACCAGCCGCGACGCGGACACGGCGGCGTAGGACTCGTTGAACTGCTCGTTCTTCGCGAGGTGGACGGACTTGTAGTCGAAGTCCAGGCCCTTGAGCGCCATCGCGATGCGGACGCGGTAGGAGGCGGACGAACGGAAGTAGTTGTAGAGCTCCATGGCCGACGATGATGCCACGGGGGCCGTGATGGAGGCCGGTACACTGCGGCCCATG
The DNA here is from genome assembly GCF_036486225.1 of Roseateles sp. Taxonomy (GTDB): domain Bacteria; phylum Pseudomonadota; class Gammaproteobacteria; order Burkholderiales; family Burkholderiaceae_C; genus Roseateles. Next base: position 48,419 of record NZ_DASVNZ010000080.1, read on the forward strand.
TTTCAAGCGCGGCGCTTCCAGCATTGCCCCACCTGCGGCGGCCAGATCGAATACCGCATCCCGGCCGATGACAACCGGGAGCGCGCGACCTGCACGGCGTGCGGCGCGATCCATTACGAGAATCCGCTGAACGTCGTCGGCACCTTGCCGGTGTGGGGCGATCAGGTGCTGCTGTGCAAGCGCGCGATCGAGCCGCGGCTGGGCAAGTGGACGCTGCCGGCGGGCTTCATGGAACTCGGCGAGACCTTGGCTGAGGGCGCGGCGCGCGAGACCGTCGAAGAGGCCGGCGCCCAGATCGAGCTGCAGAACCTGTACTGCGTGATGAACGTGGTCCGCGTCGGGCAGGTCCACACCTTCTACCGCGCGAAGCTGCTGAGCCCGGACTTCGATCCGGGTCCGGAAACCCTCGAAGCCCAGCTGTTCCATGAGCACGAAGTGCCGTGGAACGAGATCGCCTTCCACACGATCCGCGAAGCGCTGCAGCGCTTCTTCGAAGACCGCCGCAGCGGCAACGGGTATCCGTTGCATACGGCGGATATCGACTAGTCACTGCAGATCGTGTTGGTGCGGCTCGTCGCGTGCGGCGTGCCACAGACGCAGCATGTAGACGTCTTCATCTTCGACGCGGTAGATCATTACGTAGTTCGGATGAGTGACCCACTCACGCGTCCCCCTCAAGACCCCCTCCCGGGCGATTTGAGGATGCTTGCTGAGCAGTCGTGCGTCCTTCTTGAACCGCTTGACCATCTCCAAGGCCGCCGACGGATTGCGCGCCGCGATGTATCCATAGATCCGCCGCACATCGTCACCGGCGCGTTCGCTCCAATGTGTGATCACTGGCCGCCTCCCACACGCTGACGAGCATCTTCAATCAACTCGTCGAAGACTTCATCCATCTGCGCCTCGCTCAGCACGCGACCTTCGCGAATGTCGTCGTAAGCCTCGCCGACGGCTTCGCGCAGCTCTTGCTCATACGGCGTGAGCGCCGACACATCAGCCGAAGGCAAACGGAAGTCGGGGAAGGCTGGGCATCGAAGCTGTGTCGACGACATCGACGCGGAAGTTTCGAGGCTCGTGATCAGGGGATCGGGCGCGCGCTTCATCGGGTACCTCTCCATCAAACACCAAGGGGAAAGGCGCGGATTCTCAGAGCTTCAAAACGCTTTGCAAGAGTGCTTGATGGAGGTCAAGCGATTCACCGACCTGGATGAGTCAGGGCTTGATTTCCTGTGCCGACGCCCACGGGCCGGTGATGCCGTCGAGTTCGCAGTCCCACAGCGCCTGTGCGTCGAGCGCATCGGTGACGCCTTCCGCATAGACCTTCAGAGAGAGACTGCGCAGCATGACCACCAGGCTGCGCACGAACGCCGCCCGGCCCACGTCCGCCGACACGCCGCTGACCACCGAGCTGTCGAGCTTCACGTAGTCCAGTCCGGCCTGGAAAAGACGATCAATTTGAGCCAGTCCGGCACCCGCGTGTTCGAGGCCGAGCTGCACGCCGAACGGGCGCAATTGACGGCCGAGTTCCTGCAGTGCTTCGAAATGCTGTGCCGCTGCCGGCTCGGCCAGTTCCAGACCGATCTGGCGTCGCACCGCTGCCGGGGCCGCCTGCACCAGCTCGCGGGCGCGGGCGATGAAGCTGCCGTCGTTGAGCGATGCCGGCGCCACGTTGACGCAGCGCATCCGCGTGTCGCGTTGCGTCGCCTGCAGCGCCAGCGCGAGGGCCTGCAGATCGGCCTCGGCACTCAGCCGATGGCGCAGCGCCAGCGGCAGCCAGCGCGCGGCCGGCTCGAATTCGCCGACCGGGTTCAGCTTCAGCTGCAGCGGACATTCCAGATGCAAGACCTGACGCTCGCGCCCGATCAGCGGGAACTCCAGCAGCCGGCTGCGTTGATGCGCCAGCGCGTCCGAGATCAATGCGCGCCACGCGCGCTCGCCCTGCGCGACCTCGTCCGAGGGCGGCGCCTCGCGCAGCTCCAGCACGACGCCTTCGCCCTGCTCGGCCTTGGCCAGCGCGGCATCGGCCGCGGCGAACCAGGCGCTCATCGGCTGGTCGCGCATCAGCTCGACCGCGCCCAGCGCGACGCCGACGCCCGATCCCAGGTTCTGCAAGCCGGCCCGCAATGCGTCGGCCAACGCCTGGGCGGTGTCGCCGACCACGTTCGGCGCCGGCAGCCACAGCGCGAAGTCCGAGCCGTTGAGCCGTCCCGCGAGGCAGCCGCGCACCTGCTCCGGATACACCCGCAGCGCCTGCGCGATCGCCATCAGCGCCTGGTCCGTCGCCCCGTGCCCGAGGCGCTGGTTCAGCCCCTGCAGGTCCCGCAGACGCACCAGCACCAGCCCCGCGCGCAACGGGCCGTCGTCGCGCTCCAGCGCCGAGTTCAACTCCGCCACGAACTGCCGCCGGTGCGACAGCCCGGTCAGCTCGTCGCACAGCAGCTGGTGATGCAGCGTGCGCAGCTGCTCGGCCTGGGCCTCGAACATCTGCCGCGTGCGTAGCACCATCGTGTTCATCGCGCTCGTCAGCTTACGCATCTCCGGCACGCGCGGTTCAAGCACGGTCTCGAAGCGCCCTTGCGAGACGCCCTCGGCCTGCCGCACCGCCGTGTCCAGCGGCCGGCGCAGCCGCGCCAGCACCGCCGCCGCCGCGATCCCCGTCGCCAACCCTACCGCCAGCAGCCACAAGGCCGTGCTGACGGTCGCGCGCCACAGCGCCTCGTGCACGTAGCCGGTCTGGCCGCGCAGCTCGATCTCGCCGGCGGTCTTCCAGCCGTCCGACACCTTGGCCACGCCCGGCGCCACGTCCAGCGGCAGCAGCGCCACGAACCAGCGCGGCGCATGCGAGGTCTGCGGCGTCTCCAGATGGCGCTCGAAGACCGGCTTGCCGCCGCCGTCGCGCCATCGCACGCTCTCGTAGGCGCCCGCGTCGAACTGCGCCGAGATCAGCAGCGACATCAGCTCCGCGTCGCCCTTCTGCTGCGACAGCGCCAGCGCCAGCGCGTTGGCGTTGTCCGCGTTCTTCAGCTGCGCCTGCGTCTGCAGCAGCTCGCGCAGCGACCAGGTGCTCACCGCGACGCCGCCCAGCGCCGAGGCCAGCACCGCGCCCAGGACCAGCCACCAGATTTGTCTTATCAGGGACATGTCGTGAATTCTCCGTCGCCCATCAGAAGCCCTCCGCCTTCGCCTTCGCCAGCAGGTCGCGCCACAGCGACAGCCGCACCAGCGGATTCCCCGCCGTGGTGGCGCCGACGCCGCTCCACAAGCCTTCCCCGTTGAAGCTGAACACGGGGGTCAGGTCGGGCCTCAGCGAAGCGGGCCGGATCTCCGGGTTGATATTGTCCAGAATCAAGGGCTCCGCCTCCGGCTGCGCATAGTAGGCCAGGACCATGTGCGCCTGAGGCCGGCCCTGGAACTGCGCCCGCACGTACACCATCCGCAGCTTGGACTGCGGCACGCCGGCACTGAGCAGGCTCATGTACTTGGCGATCGCGTAGTCCTCGCAGTCGCCCGCGCCCTTGTCCAGCAGCTCCAGCGGCGTGGCCCAGTAGTCGATCTGGCCCCACACCTCGATGTCGTCCTTGAACGCCACCCGCTGGTTGAAGAAGCTGTTGACCGTCGTCAGCCGGTCGCGCTCCTCGGGCATCGCCGCGGCGCGGTCCGCCATCTGGATCATGGCCTTGACCGCGGCCTGCGTCTTCGGCGAGAGCTTCGCCGCGGACTCGGTCAGCTTGTCCTTGTCCCAGCCCCAGGCCATCGCGGACCACAGGCCCGCCACACACATCAGCACCGCCAACGCCCGCTGCGCCGGCCGGATTGTCCGGCCTGCGCGTGACGCTGTACGAGTGACGAAACGTGACATGCGCTGCAATGTATCTGCCCCGGCCCTCCTTCGAGGGCGAAGTGCGACAGGCGATGCGCCCCCGGAGACGCGCCTTCGGACAAGCGGCAATTTGCCGCACCCCTTCACGCCCCGGGTCGGGGCGCATCGGGATAATCCGGCCCTCACATGAAGACCCAAGCCATCCGCCAGGAACTCGATCAGGCCCGCGCCACCGGCCCGCTGCGCCAGATCCAGATTCCGCCCTGCCCCGAGCTGCTGCAGCGCCTGCGCGCGGCGATGGCGCTGCCTCAACCCGACCTCAACGAGGTCGGCCGCGTCGCCGCCGCCGACGTCGCGATGTCCGCGACATTGCTGCGTGTGGCCAACAGTCCGTTGCATCTCGTGGCAGGCCACGTGCCCTGCACCACCGTCGGCCAGGCGATGTACCGCCTCGGCCTGGACGAGAGTGTCGCGCTGATGCAGGCCTTCCTGGTCCGTCACGCGATCCCGGTCAACAGCCCGCACCTGCTGCGCTTCTGGCAGCGCTCGACCAAGCGCGCGGTCGCGATGGGCTTCATCGCCGGCCAGCTGCCCGGCATGCGCGTGGACCTGGCGCAGAGCTACGGCCTGTTCTGTCACGTCGGCATGCCGGTGCTGCTGCAGAGCGTGCGCGGCTATGGCGCGACGATGGTCGAGGCCGGCGCCCGCATCGACCGCCCGTTCATCGCCACGGAGAACGCCAACCACCGCACCGACCACGCCGTCGTCGGCGCGCTGGTGATCAAGGTCTGGCATCTGGCGCCGGAGCTGATGACGGCCATCCGGCTGCATCACGACTTCGAGGCGCTGAAGGACGACAGCATCGAGCCGGAAATCCGCTCGCTGATCGCGGCCGGACTGATCGCCGAGCACCTGATGCGCCAGCATGAGGGACTGGACGAGGACGCCGACTGGGCTGCCAATCGCGAAGCCGCACTGGCTTGGCTGCACCTGTCCGAAGATGAGCTCGAGCAGTGGGACGACGCGTTGCGGCCGTTGCTGGACGAGGCCTGAGCTCGGCTTGCGGGGCCAGGGGGCCGGCCCTCATACGTGTCACATGTTCCACAAATCGGGC
>NZ_DASVNZ010000105.1:0-4165 GCF_036486225.1 Roseateles sp.
GCTCGGTCATGAACGCGGCCACCCCGTTGCCCGCGCAGATGCCCAGCGCCATGGCGCCGGGCTCAGCGTCGGGCAGCGGCAGCAGCACCAGGTCACCCAGGCGCGCGTACGCCGCGGCGATGGTGTCCCGCCCGAGCTGGCGCGTCACGAAGGCCTCGTAGCCCCCGGCGCGGCGCAGGATGCGCGCGGCATCGGCCTTCGAGGCCGGCGGCTTCACGCCCACGGTCACGTCGACGCCCTCGACCGTCTGCACCCAGCGCGCGGCGAAGTGCGCGCAGCTGGTGTCGATCCATTTGGTGTGGACACGCGGCAGCCCGGCCAGGAAGGCCGTCAGCAGTCTTGCCTTGTTCATTGGTATTCCTGGAAGCGCTTGCTGATCCACAGGACCGGGTTCTCGAGCAGCTTGCGCAGCCCCTCGAAGCCCCGATCGCCGGGGAAGTCGCTTTTCTGCTGCGCGTCGGTGAGCCGCAGCGGGTCCTGATTGCGCGAGCGCGACAGGCCGGTGCGCATCACAGGCAGCACGGCGGTGCCGCCGGCGCTGCCGCCCTGCATTCCGGGGTCATCGCGCTTGATGCTCACCGGATCCATCTCGCCGAAGAAGTACTGCCGCGGCGGCCCGACCAGGCGGAATTGCGAGTCGAAGGGCTGCAGGTAGACCCGCGCCTCATGCCCCCGGTAGTCCTCGACGTTGCCGCTGATCTTGGCCAGCAGCGCGGAGTTGGCGATCGTCAGCGAGAGCTCGATGGCCTGCGTGTCGCTGTCGGTGCTCTGCTTGATGGGCGACACGTCGATCAACTCGCCCCCGAACAGGTACGAGTTGCCGCCGACGACCAGGTCGGCGTTGAAGGTCGTGAACCGCAGCGTGTTGTTGCCGATGTCCAGCTCGATGAGGTGACAGATCCCCACGGCGCCGGATGCGAAAAGCGCCTGCTGCGCGGCGTCGAGATCCATCATGCCGAGGTGTCCTCCACCAGGTCGATGCTCATCTGCTCCGTGTGGGTGCGCGAGTACGCCCCCCAGCCAGCTCGGGGCTGTGCCTGCAGGAAGTAGGCGCGGGGTCGCTGCCAGGTGACGGCGGTCCCGGTGGCGAAGGCGCGGCGCGCCGGCGCCTCGAAGCGCAGCGTCATGGTGCCGGCGCCGTCGGTCACTCCGTCCTCCACCGCGCACACAAGCTGGCTGGTGCCGAAGCCCGCGCCGAAGCCGAACATGTCACCGGTCACCACCGTGCGCCCAGCCTGGCCAGCGCCGCCCGTGATCTGCGCCGTCACGTCCCCGACCGCGACCGGAGCCGCCAGCGTCAGGACGCCGCGCAGCGTGCCCCGCGGCACCGGGCGGCCGGGGTCGTACGCGGCCACGCGGTTGATCGAGCCGCGCAGCTTGAGCTGCAGCGCCTTCCAGCGGCCAGCTCGGGCGTCGTTCATCACGATGGGCGAGACCAGGCTGAGGGACCACCGGGGCACCCCGTATGCACGCGTCTGCGCGCTGCCGGCGGGCACGCTGGCGCCGACCGCATCGAAGTACAGCAGCTCGATGCGGCAGCCGCGCGCCACCGGGAACGCATCGTCGAGTTGGATGATGTCCATCAGGCGATCGCTCCCTGACCCTTGAGCATCTTGACAAGCTCCCGGTTGCCGTTGGCGACCTCGCGGCGCACGTCCGACAGGACCGCTGCGCGGTCGGAGCGGCTGTCAACCGCGATCTGCGGGGCGTAGGTGACCTGCAGGGGCTGCGCGCGTGAGCCGCCGCGGCTGACGATGCCGAGCTTGCCGTCCGGGCCGCGCTTGAGCGGCATGATGGCCTCGGGGCCGGCCTCGCCCAGCACGCCCATCTGGTTGCGGCCGTAGCCGAACATCGTGGGGCTGCTGAACACGTCGCCGGCGGCGAACGCGCGGATCTGACCGTTCGGGCCGAACGCACCGCCGTCGGCGAAGAACCCACCCAGGAACTTCAGCCCGTCACCGAGCAGCCCGCCGATCGATCCGGTCTTGGCGAAGTCGCCCAGCAGCAGCTTGCCAAGATTGGCCGCCCCCGCCTCGGCCACCATGCGGAGGATGGTTTGAGACCACAGATCGGCCAGGTTGTTCCACTGGCCCGACAGCACCGCATATGTGGATTGCCCGAGCGTGTCTTGGATGTTGCGCCCAGCCTGCTTGGTGAACTCATCCAGCTCGCTCACAGCATCCTTGGCCCCATCCAGGTTGAGCCGTTTCGAAGCTGCCTCGCTGAACTCTTCCGCGGAGATCTTGCCGGCGTTGAAGGCCTGGGCGAGTAGCTCCATGTCGGCGCGCGCGACCTCCAGTTGCCGACTGTCGGTCGCAGCGAGCAGTTCCTTCAGGCGCTTCTGTGAATCAGCGGCGGCGACGGCGGCCGGATCCAGCTTCTCCAGCTCGGCCACAGTCTTGGAAATGGCACTCCAGACCGCGTCCGTATCCCCACCCGGCACGTTCTGGAGGTTCCGCAGGTAGGTCAGCTCATCGCGCAGCCGCTGCACCTTGACGATGTCCGAATCCTTGATCCGGTCGAGGGCGCTCTTCAGCGCCTCGGGGATTTCAGGGCCCATCATCTCAGGCTTCTCGGGCCTTTCCTTCTTCGTCTTGTCTGGCAACTCCCCGACCGTGGGCTTCGGGGCGCTGCGCCCCTCGTTGCTGTAGTTCTCATTCCTGTCCGGCGTCTGCACGGACTGGAACTTCGCGTACGCGGCGTCGAACGCCCTCTGCGCGGCGGGAATCTCGACCTCCTTCAGCTGCCGCAACCGCGCCAATCGCTTCTCTTGATCGGCGTTGTTGCTGTCCTTTTCGGTCGCTTCCTTGAGCCAGGCGGCTTCACTCTTCAGCTTGTTGAGAGGCCCAGCGAACGTGGTGGCCAAATCCTTCGTGGCGAAGAATTTGTCGTTGAAGCCGAGCATATCCATGATGGCGCCGCCAACGCCCTTCTCGCGGCGCAGCTCGAGCAGCTTGTTCAGCGGGGGCAGCAGGTCGGCGGTGATCGACCGGCCCAGAGCGGCCGTGTTGGTCTGCAGACGCGCCAGTTCTTTGTTGAACTTGTCCGCCTCGGCGGCCTGCTCGGACGTGATCCGCGCGTTCAGCTCGCCGGCCTCGGCGAGGTCCTTGATCAGCGGCGCCAGCTCGCGTGCGCTCTTGCCGAAGAGCTCCTGCACCAGGCGGGCTTTCGCGCCGTCATCGGCGTAGGTCGCCAGCGCCCGGGACACGGCCTGGATCGCGTCGACCGGGTCCATGCGGCGCAGCTCGGCCGCGCTCAGCCCGATCGCCGCGATCGCGCGCGACGCAGTGCTGTTCGGGTCGGTGTCGCCGAGCGCCTGGTTCAGCTTCACCACCAGCGTGGTGGCGTTGTCGACGGAATGGCCCGTCCGCTCAGCCAGGTCGACCAGCCCGGACAGCTTCTCGATCGACGCGCCGGTGGCGTCCTGCATGTCGTTCAGGGAGTCGATGAACTCGACGTTGCCCTTGAACGCATCCACGAGACTGTAGCCCGCGAAGAGCCCGGCGACGCCCGCACCCAGGCTGGCGATGCCGGCACCCGCCCGCTGCCACGAGGCGCGCACGGCCTCCGCGTTCTTCTCCGACAAACGGGCGGCCTTCTCCATCGTGGCCTGGAAGTTGGCGAGCCGCGCCTCGATGTCGATGGATAGGGTAGCTAAGGCCATGTGTCACTCCGATCTGCCACCTTCGTCCGGAGACTTCGACGGCTTGTGCTGGCGAATCACCTCGAGGCGGTCCAGGAGTCCCTCCACGTCGGTGATGCCGAAGTGCTGCACGACGAGGGGTAGCCCGGACCAGTCGAGGGCGCCCATGCCGTTGCTGAGGAGGTTGAACACGCGGATCGCGATGCGGTCTCCGAGACAGGATTCAGGCGGGTCGTCGCCCTCGAACTGGACGTCGCCGTTGGCGTCCAGCAGGGCGATCAGTTTTTTTCCGCTTCCTGCCGTTCCTTGAAGCGGTCGTTCGCGAGCTTGAGCAGCCGGTCGAACGCGAGGCCGACCCAGTCGGAGTGATCCGCGATCACGACCGCGAACAGCTCGCGACTGAAGGTCACCGGATCGGAGGAGCCGATGCCCTCTCCCAGCAGATCCGCCTCGGTGACTCCGTACCAGCCGACCGTGTAGTCGATGACGATGTCCCGCATCGCCTCCACCGCGATCTGCTTG
>NZ_DASVNZ010000118.1:0-4038 GCF_036486225.1 Roseateles sp.
CCTGGCCCTGCCGCAACTCCTGCGCGTCGGCGGCGCTCTCCGCCGGCATGCGCAGCACGGCCAGCGGTGCGGCCTTGCGCAGCGCGGCGAGCAGCGGCGGCCCGAGCGCCGCCGCCAGCGCGTCGTGACACTGGATCGTGAAGGTGCGCTCGACCTGCGCGATGTCGAACCGGCGCTGCCGCGCGAGCACCGTCCGTGCCCGCAGCACCACGTCGTGCACGTCCGTCTGGATCGCCAGCGCATACGGCGTGGGCGTCATCGCGCGACCGTTGCGCACCAGGATCGCATCGCCCGTCATGTGGCGGATCCGGTCGAGCGTGCGGCTCATCGCCGGCGAACTCACGTGCATGCGGGCGGCCGCGCCGCCGACGCTGCCCTCGTCCAGCAGCGCGTCCAGCGCCACGAGCAGGTTCATGTCGAGTTGCATCTCAGTTAACCCACCGGTGATCTCAATTGATTTGATGTTAATCGCCGCGCTGCCAACAATCGATCCCATCGTCATCACGAAGCTCACCATGACCGCCTTCGATACCGAGTACCGCGCCGCCGAGCGGCTGGCCGACATCGCCGCCGCCACCCCGCACGACGGCGCCGTGCTGGCCGCCACCGTCGCGGCCGTCCGCCTCACCGGCCGCCATCTGCTGGCGACCTTCAGCAAGCGGAGCCGGACGCCCGATGACCTCGACCAGTTGATCCGCGCCATCCACGTCAACGACGACGCTTCGCTCGCCGTCGCACGCGGGCTGTTGGAACGCACACTCCCGACGGCGGGCTGGGTCGACGACGAACTCGAAGGCGGCGTGCTGCCCGCCGGGGACTGGTGGATCTTCGATGCCGTGGAAGGCAATGTGAACCACGTGCATGGCCTGGCCGAATGGGGCATCAGCGCGACGCTGGTGCGCGACGGCGCGCCGCATCTCACGGCCGTGTACGAACCCGTGGCCGACCGGCTCTACACCGCGGTGCGGGGCAGCGGCATCGCCGCCGTCAACGGCGTGCCGCTGAGGCCGTCCACCAAGACCCAGCTGAAGGCAGCCATCGTGACCACGGGCCAGGCCAGGCCCGGGGAGTCCGCCGAGACCTACCGGCAGATCGGCGCGTCGGTGACGGCGATGCTGAACGCCGCGCTGGTGGTGCGGATGACGGTGCCGGCCACCTTCCAGCTCGGGCTCGTCGCGGGCGGACAGGCCGACGCCTTCTGGCAGCACAGCGATGTGCGGTCCGGACTGGCGGCCGGCGCGCTGCTGGTGTCCGAAGCCGGCGGCTCCGTGACCGACCTGCAAGGCCGGCCCTGGTCCTTCGCCAGCCGGGACTTCCTCGCCTGCGCGCCGGGCATCGAGCGAGAGGCGCTGAAGGTGCTGGGAGAAGTGGCATGAGCCGCGATCTCCAACCCGTCAGCATCCTCGGTGCCGGACGCGTCGGCGCCAACCTGGCCCGCGCCTTCGCCGATCGCGGGCACGCCGTGACCCTCGGACATCGCAGCCTCTCCACGAGCGCGCCCGCTTGGCAAGGCCCGGCAGTGCGTCACGCCACGCTGGCCGAGGCCGCCGCGGCGTCGCCCGTGGTCTTCCACGCCACGCCGGGGCACACCGCGCTGGAGCTGCTCAACAGCCTGCGCGGCCCGTTGCGGGACAAGGTGCTGGTGGACGTCTCCAACGCCACCGTGCGCCAGGCCAGCGGCGCGCCGGGCGAGCTGCTGTATCCGGACGGCAGCCTGGCCCAGCGGCTTCAGGCGGCGCTGCCGGAGACCCGCGTCGTGAAGGCCTTGAACACGATGTTCTTCACCGTCATGACCGCGCCGCGCAGCCTGGGCGCGCCCGCGCAGGCCTTTCTCAGCGGGGACGACGCCGACGCCAAGGCGCAGGTGCGGGCGCTGCTGGCCTCGCTGGGCTGGCCGGACGAGTGGATCCTCGATCTCGGCGGCATCGCCAGCGCGCGCGCCACCGAGGCGCTGATCCTGATGGCGCCGCACATCGTGGCGGCCAAGGGCTTCAAGCCGTTCGCGTTGACGGTCGCGGCTTGAGCGCGGCTTGAGCGCGGCTTGAGCGCGGCCAGCTTCCGACCCAGGCGGACGCCTTGCGCGCAGGGCGCTACGCGACGCCGTGCGTCCATCCCGGCACGTCGATGTAGTAGCGCACCGCCTTGCCCACGCCGTGCGCGCGCAGTTGGCCGGCCGCGGTCATCTCCGACAGGTCGCGGGTCGCCGTCGCCTTCGACACGCCGGTCATCTTCATGTACTTCTCGGCGTTGAGTCCGCCGAGGAAACCGCCGTCGCCGTCGTCGAGCAGGCGCTGCAGCACCTTGCGCTGACGCTCCTCCAGCGCGGTGGCGGCGTGCGTGTCCCAGAAGCGGCGCTTCTGGACGGCGGTGTCCATGACGTGATTCGCGGCATCGCAGGCGCCGGTGTACTGGCGCACGAACCATTGCACCCACGCGGTCAGGTCCATGCCGCCGCGCGAACCTTCCAGGGCCGCGTAGTACTCGGTGCGTGCGGTCAACAGTTGCCTGGACAGACTGTGCAGTCGCATCGGCGGCCTGAGATGCTGGGCAATCGCCATGTCGATGAGCGCCCGGCCGACACGGCCGTTGCCGTCCTCGAACGGATGGATGCTCTCGAACCAGAAATGGGCGATCGCGGCGCGCGCGAGTCCATCCAGACGAGGCCCGCCCAGCGGCAGCGCGACGCCCTTTCGCGGCGTGGTGGCGTTGAACCAAGCGAGGAAGCGCGCCATCTCGGCCGGCACGTCGCTCGAGACGGGCGCCTGGTAGTGCACCACCTCGCGACCGGGACGTCCGCTGACGATCTGCATCGGATCCGCGTGATCGCGATAGCGCCCCACGGCGATGCGCTGGAGACCGGAGAGCCCGGTCGGGAACAGCGCCGCCTGCCAGCGGCAGAGGCGATCCTCGTCCAGCGGCTGATCGATGTGGGTCGTCGCGTCCGCGATCATCGCGACGAGTCCGTCGACGTGACGGTCGACCGGCCCCTCCTCGCTCAGACCCATGCGCCGCAGCACCGACGAGCGCACGGCATCCGCGGACAGTCGCTCCCCTTCGATCGCAGCCGTCGCGACGACCTCGTCGGCGAAGACGTCCAGCACGACCGGACTCGTCACACCCAGGCCGATGGCCATCGCCTTGCCCTCGACGGTGCCGTGCATGACGTAGGCCTCGAACAGATCGGGCGCCACCGTCTGGGCGTCGTAGTGGAAATCCGGCCAGTCGGGACGCTGCCAGATCCAGGTCGGCGAGGCTGTCTTTCGGGTCATGAGCCGCATTTTGTCATTTACGGCTCATTCTGTGAGCCGTATTTCGTCAAATGCGGCTCATGGCCGATTCAGCCCAAGTCAGCCCAAGTACGCGGCGGCGCCGTCCCCGGCGACGAGGCCGCTGGCCATCGACGCGGTCAGCAGGTAGCCGCCGGTCGGCGCTTCCCAATCCAGCATCTCGCCGGCGACGAAAACGCCGGGCCGCGCCTTCAGCATCAGCCGCTCGTCGAGCGACTCGATCGTCACTCCGCCCGCGGTGCTGATCGCTTCCGCGACGGGCCGCGCGGCGCGCAGGCACAGCGGCAGTGCCTTCAGCGTGCGGGCGAGCGTCGCCGTGTCGGCGTACTCGTCCTTCGTGAGCGCCTCGTGCAACAGGCCGGCTTTCAGGCCCTCGATGTTCAAGCGGCTCTTCAGGTGCGAGGACAGCGACCGCGAGCCGCGCGGATGGGCGACCTGCTCCAGCACCCAGGCCGCGTCGCGGCCGGGCAGCAGGTCCAGGTGCACGAGCGCCTCGCCGTCGCGCTCGATCTTCTCGCGCAGCAGCGCGGACGCCGCATAGACCAGCGAGCCTTCGATGCCGGTCGCGGTCACGACGAACTCGCCCTGACGCGAGAACTGCCGACCGTCGACGCCTTCGGCGCTCAGCGCCACCGGCTTGAGCGGCTGACCGGCGAACTTGTCGGCGAAGAACGGCGACCAGCCGGGCGCCGCGCCGTCACGCGTCGGGCCGAGATCGAAACCGCAGTTGGCGGCCCGCAGCGGCGACACG
>NZ_DASVNZ010000136.1:0-76043 GCF_036486225.1 Roseateles sp.
GCATGACGATCTGGCGCGCCACTGGGCGCCGACCGCCGCCGACGCGCAGACGGCGCAGGCGGCGCAGGCCGCCTTGCCCGCGCCGCAGGTGCTGCCGGGCGCGAAGGCGCTGCTGTCGCAGGTCCAGATCCACGGCATGACCGTCGGCCGACAGGCGCTCAGCCGCCAGGGCGACGAGGTGCTGATCGACTACGCCTTCAGCGAGCGCGGCCGCGGCGACCAGCTCCGCGCGAAGTGGACGCTTGACTCGCGCGGCCTGCCGCTGCGCTACGAGGCCGAAGGCAACGACTACTGGAAAGTGCCGCTCACCGAGCGCTTCGACCGCGCCGACGGCAAGGCGTCCTGGAAGAACCGCGTGGAGCAGGGTAGCGCCGCGTGGCCGGAGGCGGGTGCGTTCTACCTGCCCGCCAACGCGCCGCCGGAGTTCACCGGCGTGCTGGCCCGCGCGCTGCTGAAGGCGCCGGGGCAACGCCTGGCCCTGCTCCCGGCGGGTGAGGCGACGCTGACGAAGGGCCCGACGATCGTGGCGGGCGGTCGGCGACTGACGCTGCACCAGATCTCGGGGATCGATTTCACGCCGGTGGCGGTGTGGCTGGACGAGCGCCAGCAGACCGCCGCCGTGGTCGACGACTGGTTCGAGGTGCTGGAAGCGCGCGACCTGCCGGCGCTGGCGCGCCTGACGGCCGCGCAGCGCGACGCGGACAAGCGCTGGTCCGCGGACCTGGCGAAGCGGCTGACGCACGTGCCGCAGGGCGACCTGCTGATCCGCCATGCGCGGCTGTTCGAGCCGCGCGACCTCGTGGCGCGTGAGGACATGCGGGTGCTGGTGCGCGGCGGCTTCATCGTGCGCGTCGAGCCCGACGACGGCTCGCCCGCGCCGGCCGGCACCGAGGTCATCGAGGCGGCGGGCCGTTTCCTGATGCCTGGGCTGTGGGACGTGCACCAGCACTTCTCCGGCACGGACGGCGTCTTCGACCTGATCGCCGGCGTATCCAGCGCGCGCGACATGGCCAACGACAACCTGCCGCTGATCGAGCGCGTGAAACGCTTCGACGCGGGCACTGAACTCGGCCCGCGCGTGGTGAAGGCGGGCATCGTCGAAGGCGTGGGCCCGCTGGCCGGTCCGACCGACGTGCGGGTCGAGACGGTCGAGCAGGCACGCAAGGTGGTCGACTGGTACGCCGATCGAGGCTACGAGCAGATCAAGATCTATTCATCCTTCAAGCCGGAGCTGGTGCGCCCCATCGCGGACATGGCGCATGCGCGCGGCCTGCGCGTCAGCGGCCACGTGCCGGCGTTCATGCGGGCGGGGCAGTTCATCGATGCGGGCGCGGATGAGATCCAGCACCTGAACTTCATCGTGCTGAACTTCTTCCCCGAAGTCGCGGACACGCGCGGCAAGGACCGCTACACGGTGATGGCGGAGAAGCTGCTGCAGCTGGACCTGGACAGCGCGCCGGTGACGGGTTTCATCGCGGAACTGCGGCGCCGGCACACGGTGCTCGATCCGACGGTGGCGATCCTGGAGGGCTTGTACTCGGGCGCGCCGGGCGAGCCGCCCGCGGCGCTGAAAGGCATGGTCGAGCGCTTCCCGCCGATCGTGCGGCGGCGGCTGCTGTCCGGCGCGGTGGCGGTGCCGCCGGGCAAGGAGGAGGCGTACCGGCAGGCATTGCCGCGGCTGCTGCAGCTGATCAAGCGGCTGCACGACGGCGGCGTGACGCTGATGCCGGGCACGGATGCTTTCGCGGGCTACACGCTGCACCGCGAGCTGGAGCTCTACGTGCGCGCCGGCATCCCCAACGCCGAGGTGCTGCGCCTGGCGACGCTGACGCCGGCGCAGGTGCTCGGCGTGGCCGGCCAGCGCGGCGAGATCGCCGCGGGCAAACAGGCCGACATGGTGCTGCTGGACGGCGATCCGCTGAAGGACATCGCCGCGCTGCGGCAGGTCGTGAAGACGATCAAGGCCGGCCGGGTGTTCGATCCGGTGCAGCTGGAGGCGGCGATGGGGATGGCGATCGGAATGGCGAGATGAAGGGGCCGCGACGGCCCCGCACCGCGACGCGTTCCGCCACCGCGCCTGACTGCGCCTGACTGCGCCTTACTCTGCCGGCCGGAAGACCAGGGCCATCGGGATCGGTGAGGCGCCGAGGTTGTAGTGATCCGAGGTGACAATCAGCACGTAGCGCTCGTCGCCCACGGCGTAGCCCGCGGGACAGACACGATTCACCGATTTCGGGCCGGTGTCGTTGATCTGGCCGCCGATGAGCTGGCAGGGGCCCTCGACGTGGCGCGTCATCACACCCGCGTCGATGGTGCCCGTCGCGGCATCCAGCTTGAAGCCGGCCGGCAGCGGATAGGTGGGCGCCTCGAGCCGGACCTTCAGGCCGCTCAGGCAGGCCTGCGTCATGCCACGCGGCTGCAGGGTCCAGGTCGTGGGCTGGTTCAGCCGATACGTCAGCGCGTCGCTGGCGTAGGTATTGGTGACGCGGATGCTGGGGGTGTAGACCACATCCGGCCGCTCGCCGGTGATCTTGCAATCGTCGCCGCCACCGCCGCAGGCGTTGAGCAGGCCAGCGACGGCCAGCGCCGCCAGAACGGCCATCACACCGCGTCCCCAGGACTTCGAAATCCGCACCATCCCCATCACCATTACCCGCTCCCCGACATGTCGTGTTTGTTGCTGAAGGGGCGGGATGCTAAAGGGGGCGCGTGTGGCTTCCGCGCGAAAGCGTCCCCCGCGTCGGGGGGAAGGGCCGTGAAGCGCTGTGATGGATGCCGCAGTGGCATCGCTACCACTGGATGCGCCTCCGATCGAGGGCCGCGCGGACGCGTCGCGCTCGGCCTCGATCGGTCTTGAAGCGCTTAGAAGCCCTTCATGTCGTAGCGCACGCCGATCCAGGCCTGACGGCCCAGGCCCTGGTACGAGTAGACCGGCTCCACGTCGCGGTCGGCGGCGTTGAGGACCTTGGCCTCCAGGCGCCATTGCGGCAGGAAGCGCCAGGTCGCGCGCAGGTCCAGCAGCGCGTAGCCGCCCAGGTTGCCTGCCGTGTCCAGGCGCTTGCCGATGTCGGTCACCGTCGCGCCGGCGCTCCACGCGCCGGCGTCGTAGTCGACGGAGACGCTTTCCTGATGCGCCGCGCGACGGATCAGGCGCGCGCCGGTCTCGTCGTTCTTCGCATCGAGGAAGTCGACGTTGGCGGCGAAGTTCCAGTTGCCCAGGCGGTGCGCGCCGGTCAGCGTCGCGCCCTTCAGCGTGGCCTTGCCGACGTTGGCGGCGCAGCCGAAGGCGAAGTCGTCGCTCGCCGGGCACAGCGTCGCATCGGGCGTGTACACGATCAGGTCCTTGACCTTGTTGCGATAGACCGTCGCCGACGCGCTGCTCGCGCCCGAGCGCCAGTTCAGTCCCAGTTCCGCGCTGCGGCCTTTCTCAGGACGGATGTCGTGATGGCCGTAGAAGGGGAAGTCGGTGTCGTTGAAGGTCGGCGCGCGGAAGGTCTTGCCGGCCAGTGCGCGGACCTTCAGCGTCGAGCTCAGCGCGTAGCTGCCGCCCAGGCTGCCCGTCGTGTTGTTGCCGTAGAGCGAGTTGTCGTCCCGGCGCAGGTTGGCTTCGAGCGCCGCCGGGCCGAACAGGCCGCTGTAGCCGGCGATGTAGGCGTTGTTGGTGCGCTTGAGCGTGCCGTCGGTGACGCCGTCGGCCTTCTCCTCGAGGCGCTCGTAGGCGAGCACCACCTGCTGGTCCGGCGCGATGCGCAGCGCGTTCTGCCAGGTGGCCTGATCGCGCGTGGTCTTGAAGCGGCCGGCGTCGGCCAGGCCGGTGACGGAGTCGTCGGTGCCGTGCGCCACCTGCAGCGTCGTGGTCCAGATCGGCGAGAGCGTGCCGCGGTAGTCGACCGCGACTTCGCGCGTCTTGAGCCGGTTGCGATAGTCGCCGGACGGGTCGGCCGGCGGGCCGAACTCGTAAGCGTCGTACTGCGCGTTGAGACGGCTCTGCGTCGCGCTGACGCCGATGCGATGGCCTTCGGCGGGCGTGAATCCCAGACGCGCGGTCGCGACCGTGCGGTGGTAGCCGTCGTCGTCCGGGTTGTAGGAGGGGCTGCCGCGATCGCCGCGCACGGCGGTCGTGCCGTCGCTGGTCTCGCGGCTGATGCTGGCGGCGTAATCGAAACCGGCCTGCGACCCGCTGACGCCGAAGTCGCCCTGGCGCGAGCTGTAGTCGCCGACGGCCAGGCCGCCGGTGACGTTCAGCGCGCCCTGGCCCTTCTTCGTGACGATCTGGATCACACCGCCGACCGCGTCCGCGCCGTACAGGCCGGAGGCGGGACCGCGCAGCACTTCGATGCGCTCGATGCTGGCCAGACTCATCGATTCGAAGGCCGCCTGGCCCAGCGTCGCGGAGCCCACGCGCACGCCGTCGATCATGACCACGGTCGAGCTCGTGTTGGCGCCGCGCAGGAAGTAGCCCGTGGTCTGGCCGGGGCCGCCGTTGGAGGCCAGTTGCACGCCGGCGTAGCGGCGCAGCACGTCGGCCACGCTGCCAGCACCGCTGTTGCGCAGCGTGTCGGCGTCGATCAGGACCACGTCGGCCACGCTCTTGCTGAGCGGCTGCGCCTCGCGCGTGCCGATGACGATGACGGGATCGAGGGAGGACTGCGCGAAGGCGATCGACGGCGCGATGGACAGGGCGGGCAGGGCGACCAGCGCGGTCGCGGAAGCACGGGCGACGGCGCGCAGCGTGGCGCGGGGAGTGGAGACTTGCATGTCGGAATCGGATGAACAGCGGCAGACGGCCGCTTCCCCGCGGCCGCATGCGGAATGGACGCACCATCCTCCTGGAAGGACGGCGACGATCCGCCTGTTGGCCGGTATCCGGGCTGTCGGAAGAATGAACCCGTGTTGCCTTCCCGGACGACCGTCCAGTGGTTCTCAGACACGAGCCGCGCGCTTTCCAGCTTTCAGAAGAAGCGCGCCTTCCGCTTACCGTTGCGGGGGCAGCTCAGGTTGGGACCGCAGTCCCTCCTGATTCCCGTTGAACTGCGCCGGCAGGGAGCCGGGCGCGAGCACCAACGGGCGGGATCATAACGGGAGGACCCTTGACGTCGTGTCGCCTGGCGCGGGCACTCCACGGTGCATGGGGCATCCCTCCGGGAACCCCAAGCACCATTCCGGCCCCAGCAGCACCCGCTGCCCTCGGGCCTTGGGCATGCGGGTGGACTGCGGGCCTTGGGGCTTACATGAACAGGTGTTCGCCGGCGTTCTCGCCGCCGAGGACCACGTAGTTCACCTTGCGCAGATCGCCGAGGGCTCGGCCACCAGCGTAGGAGATGGAGCTCTGCAGGTCCTCCTCCATCTCGCGCAGCGTGTCGGCCAGGTGGCCCTTCACCGGCTCGAGGATGCGCTTGCCCTCCACGTGCTTGTACTCGCCCTTGTTGAAGTCGGACGCGGAGCCGTAGTACTCCTTGTAGCGCTTGCCGTCGACCTCGACGGTGTTGCCCGGCGACTCCTCATGACCCGCGAAGAGCGAGCCGATCATCACCATCGAGGCGCCGAAGCGCACGCTCTTGGCGATGTCGCCGTGATGGCGGATGCCGCCGTCGGCAATGATGGGCTTGGTGGCGACACGGGCGCACCACTTCAAGGCCGAGAGCTGCCAGCCGCCGGTGCCGAAACCGGTCTTCAGCCGCGTGATGCAGACCTTGCCCGGGCCGATGCCGACCTTGGTCGCGTCGGCGCCCCAGTTCTCGAGGTCGATGACGCCTTCGGGCGTGCCGACGTTGCCGGCGATGACGAAGGTGTCGGGCAGCTTGTGCTTGATGTGGGCGATCATGCGCTGCACGGCGTCGGCGTGACCGTGGGCGATGTCGATGGTGATGTAGTCGGCGCCGACGCCTTCAGCGGCGAGGCGGTCGATGATGGCGTAGTCCGCCTCCTTGACGCCGGCGCTGATGGAGACCAGCAGGCCCTTGTCGCGCATGGTGCGGGCGAAGGCGACGGCGTCGAGGTCGAAGCGGTGCATCACGTAGAAGTAGCCGTTGGCGGCCAGCCATTCCGTGATGGACTCGTCGACGACCGTCTTCATGTTCGCGGGCACCGCCGGCAGCTTGAAGCGGCGGGGGCCGAACTCGACGGAGGTGTCGCACTCGCTGCGGCTGTTGACGCGGCACTTGCGTGGCAGCAGCAGGATGTTGTCGTAGTCGAAGATTTCCATGGTCCAAAGTCGCAAAGTCGGGCTGCGTTGATGCAGTGCACGCCCTGGGCTGCGAGCGCTTGACTTGGGACCCGGCCAAAAAAATACCGGGTCCCAAAATTTGGGCCCGGTGACCCATTCTACGCGTGCTCCCGGGACTCGCCGCCGCGCTGCGGTGCAGCATGCATCGATCAGGGGCTTTTGGGCGCAGTTCGCTAAACTTCGCCCCCTTGGCCCTGCAACGGGCGACATCAGAAGACAAGCCACATGCATTCCGTCGTCATCAGCGGCACCGGTCTCTACCAGCCCCCGCACGTCATCACCAACGCCGAGCTGGTGGACTCGTTCAACCGCTACGTGGACCTGCAGAACGCGGAGCACGCCGAGGCGATCGCCGCCGGCACGCGCGAGGCGCTGGTGCACTCCAACGTGGAGTTCATCGAGAAGGCTTCTGGCATCAAGCAGCGCTACGTGATCGAGAAGGAGGGCGTGCTGGACCCGACGCGCATGTACCCGCGCTTCGAGGAACGGGCCGACGACCAGCTGTCGCTGATGGCGGAGATCGCGGTCGACGCGTCGCGCAAGGCGCTGGCGGCTGCGGGCAAGAAGCCCGAAGACGTGGACGCGGTGTTCTGCTCGGCAGCGAACATGCAGCGCGCGTATCCGGCGATGGCGGTGGAGATCCAGCAGGCGCTGGGCGCGGGCGGTTACGGCTTCGACATGAACGTGGCGTGCTCGTCGGCGACCTTCGCGCTGGAGCAGGCGTACAACGCGGTGCGCTCGGGCGCGTCGAAGTGCGTGCTGATCGTGAATCCGGAGATCACCTCCGCGCATCTGGAATGGAAGGACCGCGACTGCCACTTCATCTTCGGCGACGTGTGCACGGCCATCGTCGTCGAGCGCGCCGATCTGGCGACCGCGCCGGAGCAGTGGGAGATCCTGGGCACGAAGCTGGCGACGCAGTTCTCCAACAACATCCGCAACAACTTCGGCTTCATGAACAAGGCCGAGGACAGCGATCCCGACGGTCGGGACAAGACCTTCCGCCAGGAAGGCCGCAAGGTCTTCAAGGAAGTGGTGCCCATCGCCGCGGCGCACATCGAGCACCATCTGGCGTCGCTGCACATCCAGCCGAACGATGTCAGCCGCTACTGGCTGCACCAGGCCAACCTGGGCATGAACCAGCTGGTGATCAAGAAGCTGGTCGGCGGCGAAGCCGGCGCGGAGATCGCGCCGCTGATCCTGGACACCTATGCCAACACGGCCTCGGCCGGCTCGGTGATCGCGTTCCACGAGCACCGCGCCAACCTCAGGCAGGGCGACCTGGGCGTGATCTGCTCGTTCGGCGCCGGGTACTCGGTGGGCAGCGTGATCGTCAAGAAGCGCTGATCGCCACGCCGGCCCTTGGGCCGGCCCGGGCGACTCCCGAGGAACGGGAGCGCTCAGGAACGATTTTCAACAGGGAGGGAATATGTCCATTGCCGTCGAATCCGACAGCTCGTCATCGCGTGGTTGGAGCGGGCCGCATCCGAGCGGCCGTGTCGCTGGCGCGCACAAGGTCGTGGGAGTGCTCTATCTGATCCTGGCGTTGATGTTCACGCTGGGGCTGGTGTTCGGGCGCCAAGGCGTGCTGGATGTCGGCATGGCCGTGGGGACTGTCGCCATCTTTGCTTTCGGGATGAGCCATCTCTTGCTGTCCCGCGCGGCGATGCGCACCCGGACATGGGCGCGAGGGCCTAGCATCCTGGTCGCGCTGCCGCTGCTGTTCGCCTTCCCGATCGGCACCTTCTTCGCCGTCGTGATCATCATCAACTCGGCGAAAAGCTGGGATTGAGCGACGGGGGGGCGCGCAGGCGCTAGTCGATGGATGCGCTGCGCTGCTATCGCCTCGGTGCACGGTACCTGGACCTGAAGGCCGCTTACCGGGCAATCCAAAGAACGGCTAACCGCTCCATATCGTCAAGCGGCAAAGATTGCCGCTTGAACCCATCGCACGCAGGCTGCGGCGATTGCGACGAGCACGAAGACAACGGGTAGGCCAATGAGGATGCGGAAACCGCTTGACCGATTGGCGAAGAAGCGCGATCCAAGAACGCCATTGCCAATCCACTCGACAAACAGCCAGACCGGCAGGCCGAGCGCCGCAAGCACGGCCCAACCGAGCACGGAATGTGGCACCGCCGGAAAGTACAGATACAGCAATCCGCACAGCAGGACTGCTGCGAGGCCGATCCATGAGACTGCTTCTCGAAGGGTCATCGGGTGACTCTATCAAGACTCATGGCGCTGATCAGACCAGCAGCGGTGTCAGTTCCGGATCGCCCTTCGCCATGGCAGCTCGATACGCTGGCCGTTCGCCGATGCGCTCGAGATAGGCTCGGATGTTTGGATACGGCGTCAGATCAATCGGCAGGAACAGCCGCATCGTCGTGAGCGAGAAGATGCTCATGATGTCCGCCGCACTGAAGTCGTCGCCGGCGAAGTAGGGCGCCTGACCGAGTCGTTCCTCCACGAGCGCCAGCACCTTGTCGAGGCGCTCCTGCGTCGCCGTCAGGACCGGATGGTCGGCCGGCAAGGCGCGTCCCAGCGTCATCCGTCGCAGCATCACCGGCTGCAGATTGCCGTTGGCGAAGTGGAACCAGTACAGGAACGGCGCGAAGTCCGGGTGTCCGGGGCCAGGTTTCAACCGGCCGCCGCCGTGGACGGCGATGAGGTACTCGACGATCGCGGCGGATTCCGCCAGCAGCAGGTCGCCGTCCTCGATCAGCGGCGCGGCGCCGAGCGGATGCAGCGCCTTGAGCTCCGGCGGCGAGAGCCGCGTCACCGCGTCGCGGGTGTAGCGCTTGAGCGCATAGGGAATGCCGAGCTCCTCGCAGAGCCACAGGATGCGTTCCGATTGGGAATGGCCGAGGTGGTGGATGGTGTTCATGACGGGTCGATGAGGGGGGGGGCGTCAGTCCGTGCGCTCGTGGCCACGGACGACGGTGGGCGCGAAGCCGAAGCGTTCGAGGAATCGGATGGCGAAGCGGGACGGGGAGTCGTAACCGACGGCGTTCGCGATCCGGGAGACGGGGTGGGTCGTCGCCTGCAGCAGGGTCAGCGCGGAAGCCATGCGGGCGTCAACGATCAACGCGGTCATCGACGCACCTTCGGCGGCGAGCCGGCGCCGCAGCGTCGCTTCGGACATCGCCAGCGCCTGTGCCACGCGCGCGGCGGTCCAGTCGTGGTCGAGCCGTCCAGCGATCAGCGCGCGGACCTGGACGGACACGTTCATCTCGGCCGGTGCGGACCGGAGCACGAGTCCGTCCTCCAGCAACCACTGCATCACCTCCAGCACGCGCAGGCGTGCGACCGCGTCGGGCAGCGCGGGGTCTGAGGCCAGGGCTTGCCGGCCTCGCTCGAAGGCATCGGCCAGATCCGTCCGTACCCGGGCCAGCAACCGCACCGGGGCGAGTGGGGAATCGACGGACGCGATCCGTGCCGCTGTCGCTCGATAGAAGGCGTCCTCCAGCAACGCGTTGTCGAGCACCAGCCAACGCGCTTCGTAGTGCTCGCCCTCGGCGACGTCGTTGGTGAAATCGACGGTCTGTTGTCCTCTCAACAGCAGCATCTGCCCGGGACGGCCGCGGACGCTCGCCCCGCGGGCCGGCCTGACGGTCTTGATACCCCGGTCGACGAGGATCAGCGCGGGCTGGTCGACCCGCATGCGCAGGATCTGCAGGCCGCGGCCTTGCAGCACGTGCGCCGCGACGCCGACACCGGCGCGGCTGTGGAGCTCGCGGGCCAGCGCGGACCCGTCGGGGGCGTGATGCGTGCTCGGCTTCAAATCGATTCCTTGTGATGGGACGAATCGATCCTAGCGGGCGCGCCTCTCGCCGGCGGTGCTGCGGCGATCAGGTTTGGTGCCGATCCGATCAAGCGCGAGCGTCGGGCGACCCGCGCGGGCCGGCACGTGCATCAGCACGTGAATCAGTCGGGGCCATCAGGCTGCTTCGTCGCCCAGCAGCGCCGCCATGCGCTCTCGCAGGCCCGCATCGGGCTCGTCACTATGGGCTTGCGTCAACTGCGCGAGCGCTTCCGGTGGCCACGCAGGCCGTCCCCAGCCCTGCAGGGCGCGCACGGCCATGTTGCGGTTGCGGGTAACCGGGCTGCGCAGTCCGGCGGCGATGAAGGCCGCCCCCTTGCCCGGAGAATGGCCGAGCTCCTGAAGGACCGAATCAAGCGCCGAGTGCTGCGCGAACGCCGGCCCCAAGCCAAGCTCTTCGCCGGGGCCCGTCGCGATCGCGGCCAGGTCGATCTGGGCGAGTGCCAGTGCCAGCGCGCGGTCGATGCGGTCCGGGTCGGTGCTGCGCATCAGCCAGAACCATTGCGGGCCCTTGCCCAGGCGCTGCCGTTCCAGGCGCGTGTCCCAGATGTCCAGGCCCAGGTGTTCCGCTACCGAGGCCGCGGTCCAGAAGGTCTCGCCGTCTTCCGCGGCGAGCGACGCCGTCGTCAGTTCCCGCCACCGCGGCGCGGCGAGGATCTCCGCGGCCTTCGCGCCGATCGCGGCGCGGCGCTCGGGGAGCCAGCCTTGAGCCGCGAGGTCCTCGCGCGCCTCATCCGCCTTATCCACGCCATCGACGAAGCCAGCGATGGCGGAGACCGCGAGGTAGATCGTCAGCGGCGGTGAGGCGCGGCCGGCGACGTGGAAGAGGAAACGCTCGACGGCCTCGACGCCGTCGTCGTAGGCCCCAATGTCTGCCACGGGGCCGCCGGCGATCAGCGCCTGCAGGATCTCTCCCGCGCCGTGGAGCAAGGCGTCGTCGACCGTGTCCGCCTGCAAGGCCTCCAGCAGGTCCCCGCCATTGGCGCAGGGGTGGGCGAGGTACTCGACCATGATCGAGTTCTTGTAGCCCTCGCGCAGCAGCCAGGCCTTGAGGTCCGCGCGGCCGGTCCTGGACAGCCGCTCGACGAGATGGATGCGTCCCCAGCCGTCCACACTGCGCGCGAGCGTCCAGAGGGCCTCCTCCGCCTCGTCCGTCGGCAAGGAGTTGCTCAGCGCGACGGCGACGTACAGGGTGAATTCGTCATGCAGGCCGAGCCGCATCAGCGCGACGGTGTCCTGTTGAGGCTGGATCAGCCCCAGCAGGGCGATACCGATCTTCACCGGCGACCGGTCCGGCGCTTCGCACATGAGCCAGCGCGCGAACAGACGCACGGCGTCGGCATCGAGGCTGTCGGACTGTTGCACCGCCTCCAGCAACGGGTCGACCAGGCTCAGCACGCGGTCGTCGTTGACGAGGTCGTAGAAGTCCTTGACGTGCTCGGGCGAGCGGGTCGTCGAGGCCGACGCCAAGGCATGGAGCGCCTGCTCGGAGGAGATGGCGTCGGACTGGCTGGTGTGATGCCCGAACACGCCGTCGAGCGCGCCCGGCGCCCAGCGCATCGCCGAGCCGCTGCGGCTGGCGATCAGCGCTTCATCGGGGAGCGTGAGGGCTGCTTCGGGCAGCCGGCCGCCGGGCTCGAGCGCGAAGTCGGCCAGATGGCCATGGATGCCGGGACGGTCCAGGTCCCACGGCGCTGGAAAGCCGTTCACCAGGGCCGGTGCCGGCAAGGAAGGCCGGCGTGCCAGCAGTTGCTTCAACCATTGCATCGTGCGTTTCTCTCCGGGGTCAGTCCGTCGTTCCAAGGTTCAGCGCTTCGGCGCACAGGTCTTCCAGCGACGCCTGGATCACCTGGTCCACGTCGGCTGGCTCATCGCGCGGACGCCTTCTTCGCGGGCGGTGCCGGATCGTCGTCCTCGATCGTGTAGTCGAAAGTGCGTTCGATGATGGTGGGAACTGCCCGATCGCCATAGGTCGCCGGGGCGTAGGTCGAGCGGCGCATCGCCGAGATCGAGGTCCCATGGAACGCCGGCGGCGCCTCCGAGTCGACGATGAAATCGGAGGCCGAGCCGTCGGCATTGACGATGTAGGTCAGCTTGACCTTCCACCGGCCGACATGGTTCATGTGGACGGCGATGATCGACGGCTGGACGTCGCGGACGATCCTGAAAGGCTTGTACGGTTGGCCGGCCAAGGCCTCCGCATCGAGCAGCGCATCGGTGCGCAACGGATAGAGCGCGCGGATCATCGCGTTGTGGTCAGCGATCTGGCCCTGGGGCACCGTGCTGGGAATCGGCGGCGCCATGACGGTCGTCATCGCGGTCAGCGGATTGCCCTTTGCGGCCGATGCGGGGCGATCACGCATGGCGCCCGGTGCCGCGAATTCGAAGACTGCCGTCTCGACGCGCGGCATCGGGAAGTTCGTGCAGCTGTACTGCAGCAAGGCCTCTTTCACGGCCTGCAGCAGCTCCGGTCGTCCGGCGACGAAGTCGACCTGTTCAGCCTGGCCGCCGACGATTCGCGCATTCACCGTGATCGAGCCGTATATGCGATTGCCGGCGGCATCGGTCGCGATCACCGGACGGTAAACCCGATCGCACTTCAGCGGCGGCATCACGCGCGCGGGCGCCGTGTCTGCGTGTGACGGGCCCGCGGCAATCGCCGTCAACAGACCCGCCAGAACCGAACCCGACAGACTCGCGACGCCTGCCCGCCGATGCAGGCCGCCCTCCAGCCGGCTCGCATGCATTTCTTGTGCAGCTTTCATGTGCACTTCCTCCTCTTCAAGACGCGCGGAGCATACAAGCGGTGTAGCGCGATCAAGCGCGCCTGCGGCGCCATGCGGCGAGTACGAGCGCGATGCCAACTGCCGCGGCTAACGCCGGCAGGCAAACCCACACCAGTTCCGACTGCAGCACCTCCAGGCCGCGGCCGCTCAACACGCGCTTCAGACTGAGCGGCGACACCTCGATCACCTGCGCGGAGAAGAAGACGCGCTCTTCCGAGAACGGCCACCACAGCGCGACGCCATGGCCGCCGTCGGTGAGCATGTCCAGCAGGCCGTGGGAGAGCCCGGACAGGGCGACGAAGGCGAAGGCCCACCATCGCGGCGCCCGGAGCGTCTTCGCAGACACGAGCGCGATGAGCCCCATCAGCAGCGCGAATGCCAGCGAATGCGACGCGCCTCGATGCCCGAACGCATCTGCATAGGGAATGCCGACGCGGAAGGCGATGACGTCGAGGTCCGGGATCACGGCGGCGGCGATGCCGGCCGCCATCAGGCGGTTGGAGACGAGCGGCTTGCCGAGCCCGAGCCGCGCGGCAACGGGGATGACGGCGTGGGTGAGGATGGTGGGCATGTCAGGGGCGCAAGGCTCCGCTCATCTGTAGATCGCTTCGAGCTGTCGCCCGACCAGCGTGGTCTGCGACATCTGCAGCAGGCGGCTGACCTCTTCGGCCAGTGCCTCCTTCTCCGCGGGGAGTAGCGTCACTGTCGGCGCGCTCTCCGCTCGCCGCAGCAGTTGATCGACCCGCATCGCCGTCGGCGGGTGGCTCGCATCCGTCCGCCAGGATTCCGATCGGGACGCCGCCCGATGGCTGTCGAGTTCGGCCTCGCTGACGGCTGCGGCGGCGTTTCGCACCGCCGGTTCGATCGCGTCGTGCGGCGTGGTCAGCGCATGCACGCGCACGGCGGCGTCGACGACCTCATGCAGATAGGTCTTCTCCAGGACGCCCTGCATGGCCGCTGTGCCGGCGACCGAAGCCGCCAGCAGGTCGGCCAGATACTCGGCGCGCTGCGACTCGCGCATGATCAGCCAGAGCATGCCGCGAGCCGCCGCGAACAGCAGCTCGGAGACGGCGAGCATGGCCAGCTCGAAGGGCAGGCCCACCAGCGAGACGATCGGTCCGCCGGCCGTGCCGTTCCCGAGCTGGCCGATGGCGAGCGGGCGCGCGGCCGTCGCCCAGGCCGCCAGCGTGTCGACCGCATGGCCGAGGAACTGGCCGCGCAACGGATCCCCGTTCACGCCATGGGCGAGCTCGTGCGCGATCAGGGCCACCTGCTCGGCGGGCGTCAGGATCGCCATCAGCGGGCTGCCGATCTCGACATGGTGCTCCCGCCGCCAGCCGGCGACGCGGTAGTTCGCAGTGAAGTCCGCCGAGACGCCGATGCCGTCGGGAGGACGTGCGCCGAGTGCGGCAGCGATGCGATCGCTCAACGCATGGAGCGCGGGGAAGCGCTCGCGCGGCAGCGGGCGATCAGGCGCCTGCACCAGGCGGGGACGGGCCGCGATGCACAACAGGAGGAGCACCACGCCGACCAGCGGAATGAAGAGGTTGGACCAGGCACCGGCCAGCAGCACGATGCCCGCCAACCCCGCGCCGAGTCCGGCACCGTGCACCAGCAGGGCCAGCAGGTAGGCCAGCGCGAGACGCCCGGACAGACGTGCGCGAACGCGTCGGGTCGCGATCAGATCTTCCCGGGCGACTTCTTCCAGCAGGTCCTTGGACAGGCGCTCGCCCAACTGCCGACGGAGGGTTTCCCAACGCCCGATGGCCGCCGGAGACGACGGTTCGATGGCCGCGGCCATGCCTCACTCCCTGGATCGTTTTATTGGATGCGGAGCATACAAGTTGCGCCTAGACGCGCCGATCATGGTCTCGCCCGCGGGACGTTCAGATGTCCAGGCCATCGTCCATGTTGAATTCGAACTCCCGCTCCACGATCGCGGGGACCGGCAGTCCGGCGTAGGTGGCCGGCGAGAACCTGGCGCGCTTCATGGCCGCGATGGACAACCGGTGGAACACGCTCGGCGCGTCCGAGATGACCAGGAAGTCCGAGGCTGTGCCATCGGTGTCGAGCAGGAACATCAACTTGACCTTGAAGGTGCCGGCGTACAACTCAGCCTCCGAGTCGAGTTCGACCGGCGAGTCCTTGAGGATGCCGACGTTTCCGTAGGCCTCGAAATCCATCGCCGGCAAGGTGAGCAGCGCATCGACACGCGTGGGGAAGTGCTCGCGGATGAAGGCGTTGTGGGCCAGCACGGCATTGCCACCGTGCTTGAAGGGCGGGGACAGGTCTTGCTCGGCACCGCCCGAGAAGGTGAGCGTCATCCGCAGCGTGCGCGGCTCGGCGAGCTTCTGGCAACGCAGTTCCCGCAGCTTGGCCTGCGCGGCCAGCAGCAGATCGGCCCGGCCGTCCCGGAATTCGACGTTGTCCAGGCGACCGCGGACGAAACGCGCGTCGATCGTGATGTCGCCGGACACGCGCTGACCGTTGGCGTCGACCGGTGCATGGGGCCGCAAGACCCGCTCGCAGTGCAGCGGCTTTTCAGCCTCCGGTTCGCCCGCCTGCGCCGACGCCATCGCGAGGGTCGTCACGAACGCCACCACGAACGTCGCCACCGGGCCCAGGCTCCAGCCGTTCCCCCTTGAGGCCATGCCTCACTCCCTGATCGACTTATTGGAGGCGGAGCATACGAGCGGCGTTCATCGCCTTGCAGTAGGGAGCACCCTGCCGGTCACGACACCGCCTGTGGCCGCTGCGTTCAAGTGCCTCGCGGCGCTCACCGCCCGCTCGCCTCGATCCTGATCTCATCCCGGCGGCAGGTGCCGCCACCGCTGCCGCTCGGCTGGTCGCCCAGCAGCTGCTTCAGCGTTCCACCGGCCTTGTAGTCTCTCGGCAGCTTCACCTGGATCTCGGTGAGGTACTGGCCCGAGCACATCAGCTTCACGCTGTCGCGGTACGCGTCGGTGCCGGTCTCGGCCTGCAGCTTCTCGTAGAAGGTCTTGCGCGAGATCGCGCCGCCGATGTTCTGCCGGATGTACTTGCCCACGCCCGAATCGTTGAACTGCTTCACCAGGTCCACCGCGCGGCGGAAATAGGCGTCCGGATTCAGCGTCGTCTGGCAGGTGCCGTGCTTGCGCCATTCGTGCTCGCCGAATCCCTTCTCGTAGAGGAAGTTCGGCATCCACGGGCCGATGTAGGCGACCGTCTCCTTCGAGAGATTCATCGGCGCGTTGCCGCAGTCGCCGTAGCTGATCCCGCATTGCTGCCGGTTGGGCCACAGGCCGTGCAGCGTCAGGTTGGTCACCTTGAGCTTGCCGTCCTCCATCGCCTCGCACTCGGGCTTGCCGCGCCGGCCGCCCGCCGTCCATTCGCAGAAGCCGGGCTGCCACGACATCGCCAGCACGAAGCTGTCGTACTGGTCCGGAGTCTTGCACATGCCTTGACCCCCTTGCGTCGCCGCCGTGTCGGCCGACGGCGCGCGGGCGCTGGTCGGGTTCGAAGGGGGAGGGGCGCCACCGCCCGCGGCCGCGCCGCAGTCGTTCTGCACCCAACGTTCCGGCGGCCGGGCGCCGGGCACCTGCACGCGCGTCCAGCCTGCGTTGTGCGACTCCAGGATCGTGTAGCCCGTGCCCGGCGACAGCTTCGCGCCGTCGGGGTTGGTGCTCTTCCTGAAGGATTGGAAAGCCTCGCAGGCGCGCGAGGCGGTGAAGCTGCCGCTCGCGGGATCGGCCCAGACCGTGGGCAGGGCAGCGAACGCCGCCGACAGGGTGAGCGCTTGAAGCAGGAGTCGCATGTCTGAATCCGATCAGAAGCCGATCGATACGCCGAGGCCCAGCACCCAATCCGCGGTCTGCCTCGTCAGGCCCCGGTTGATCGACGCGTCCAGTTGCAGCTTGCGGTCGACCAGCCAGGTCACGCCGGTGCCCGCCGAGATGCTCCGCCCGCCGTTGCGCTTGGAGGTGAGCTGGTCGCCCGCGACCTCGACGTAGCCTTTCCACGACTCCGCGATCGGCCAGCCCAGCGAGGCGCCGAGGATGCCGCCGACGAAGTGCTTGCCGTCGTCGCGGCTGTCGCGGTAGAGCCCGCCGATCAGACCGGCCGACCAGTCGTGCGGCAGGTCCCACTCCGATGTCAGTCGCAGCGACGGACGCAAGCCCTGACCCCGGAATGCCGACGAGCCGCTGTCCATGTCCACGTTGAACAGCCAGGCGAGCCCCGGCGTGTGGCGCTCGCCGTCGCCGTCCTGCACGTGCCACTTCACGCCGAGCGCCGTGTCGGCCCAGCCGCTGGCCTTCGCCGTGCCGCCGCCGTCCGACGCCCGCAGGCGCTGGTAGCCATCGGTCTCGACACGGAACTCCCAGTCTTCGGCGAAACCGAAGCGCAGCAGCGTCGGCGTCGACCACAGCCGGCTGCGCACGCCGTCGCTCTTGTCGCGCTGGTAGCCGAGGCCGGTCTCCAGCAGCGCGCGGCCCTTGCCGACCGTGCTGCTCGATTCGACGATGCCGGGCTGGTCGGGCTCGATGGCCTCATCCGCCGCCCGGACGGAACCGGCCGCCGCCATCAGCAGCGTCGCGGTGATCAACAGCGTTTTCGTCATGGGAAGCGCTCCTTATTGCCCGCCGCTGCGCTCGCCGCCCATCCACCAGGACGGCGGCACGCCGGAGGCGCCGGTCGCGGGCCCCGAGGCCGCGCCTGACGCCGCCTCCGCAGGCGGAATCGGTGGCGGCATCGGCCCGATCGTCTTCAGGCCGGCGTCGCCCGCATATTCGCTGAAGACCCAGTCGGGGCCGAAGGGGCCTTCCTCCTGCACCAGGCCGCCGTCCTTGGGCGGCTCGATCTCGGAGGGCTTGATGTCCTTCAGCGCCACCTGCATGTAGTCGATCCACGCCGGCAGCGCGACACCGCCGCCGGACTCGCCCGCGCCGAGGCTGCGCGGCTGGTCGTAGCCGATCCACACCACCGTCGCCACGCGCCGCTGGAAGCCCGCGAACCAGGCGTCCACCGCGTCGTTCGTCGTGCCGGTCTTGCCGTACAGGTCGTAGCGCTTGAGCGACGCGCTCGCCTTGTAGGCGGTGCCGCGGATGGCCACCTCGCGCAGCAGCGAGCCGGTGATGAAGGCATTGCGCTCGCTGATCGCGCGGCGCTCGTCGGTGAGCTTCTCCGGCTCGGCCTGGAACAGCACCTGGTTCTGCGCGTCCACGATCTTGGTCACCAGCAGCGGCTTGAGCAGGTAGCCGCCGTTGGCGAAGACCGAATAGGCGCTCGCCATCTGCAGCGGCGTCACCGAGCCCGAGCCCAGCGCCAGCGTCAGGTTCTCGGGCTGCTTGTCGACGTCGAGCCCGAACTTGCCGGCCCAGGTCCGGCCGCGCGCCGGCGTGAGCTGCTCCAGCACCCGGATCGTGACCATGTTCTTGGACTTGGCCAGCGCCTGGCGCAGCGTCATCGGACCGTCGAAGTTGCCGTCGGAGTTGCGCGGGTTCCAGTCGCCGACCGAGATCGGCGCGTCGTCGACCAGCGTCGCGGGACTGGCGCCGAGCTCCATCGCGCCGGAGTAGAGGAAGGGCTTGAAGCTGGAGCCCGGCTGTCGCCACGCCTGTGTCGCGTGGTTGAACTGGTTGCGGTTGAAGTCGAAGCCGCCCACCAGCGCCAGGATCTTGCCGGTGTCGGGCTCGACCGAGACCAGCGCGCCTTCGGCCTCCGGCGACTGCGTCACCGCCCACGCCCCCTTGGGGAAGGCCTTGGTCGGCGCGCCGCGCAGCACGCGGATGATGGAGCCGCGCTGGATGCGCAGGTCGGCCTTGGCCTTGGGCGACAGCGCCGATTGCACCGAGCGCAGGCCCTCGCCCGTGATCTCGATGTCGTCGCCGTCGGACAGGCTGGCCTGGACCTTGTTGTTCGCGACCTGCGTGACCACCGCCGTGCGCAGGTCGTCGTTGTCCGGATGCTCGTTGAACACCTGCGCGATGGCGGCATCCTGCTCCTGCGCGTCCATGCCGTCGGGCAGGTCCACGTCGCCTTCCGGACCGCGCCAGGCCTTGCGGCGCTCGTAGTCCATCAGCGTGCGGCGCAGCGCCTTGTACGCCGCGACCTGGTCGTCCATGCGCAGCGTCGTCGTCACCCGCAGGCCGCGGTTGTAGGCGTCCTCGCCGTACTGGGCGTGCACGACCTGGCGCACCATCTCCGTCGCGTACTGGCCGTAGGGCAGGCGCTGCTCTTGCGCGCTGCGCAGCTTCACCGGCTCCTCGCGGGCCTGCTTCGCCTGCTCCGGCGTGATCATGCCGACGTCGACCATGCGCATCAGCACCGTCGCCTGGCGACGCTGCGCCAGCTTCAGGTTGGTGATCGGATTGGCGCGGTACGGACTCTGCGGCAGGCCGGCCAGCATCGCCGTCTCCGCCGTCGTCAGGTCCTTCAGGGACTTGCCGAAGTAGGCCTGCGCCGCCGCCTCGAAGCCGTAGGCCCGCTGACCCAGATAGATCTGGTTCATGTAGACCTCCAGGATCTTGTCCTTGGACAGCTGGCTCTCGATCTTGAAGGCCAGCAGGATCTCGACGATCTTGCGGGTGTAGAGCTTCTTCTTCGTGAGGTAGAGGTCGCGCGCGAGCTGCTGCGTGATCGTCGACGCGCCCTGGCTGCGCGAGGACGAGAACAGGTTGACCCAGAACGCCCGCATCATCCCGGGCACGTAGACGCCCTGGTGGTCGTAGAAGTTGGTGTCCTCGACCGCCAGCAGGGCCTGCTGCATCTGCTTGGGGATCTTCTCCAGCGGCAGGTAGCTGCGGCGCTCGGTGCCGTATTCGGCCAGGAGCTGGCCGTCCTCCGAGTAGACGCGCAGCGGCTGCTTGGGGTTGTAGTCGGTCAGGCGGTCCAGGTCGGGCAGGCCCGGCCAGATGATCGCCGCCACGCCGCCGAGCAGCAGGACCACCGCCAGCAGGCCCGCGCCCGACCAGACGGCGATGCGTTTCCAGGTGGGCAACTGGCGCAGCGCGTCCCGCAGCGGGGCGGTGCGGCGCCAGAGCGCCAGGAAGAAGCCGGCCAGGGCCTGGGCGATGTTGCGGGCGATTTGGGCAATCTGCTGCATGCGGGGCGCACGAGTTCAGGTCGGCGGATTATCGTCAGACATCCGGGGCTGTCCCGGCCTCGGTGCGCACGGCAACAATCCGTACACATAAGACACACGGCCGACCCACAGGCGTGGGGAAAAGAGAATCCGGCCGTCAGGGCATCAACCGTGCCCGAGGTTGAGCGTCAGGAAGACCAGCGCGTTGAGCGCGAAGTGCAGCAGGATGGCCACCTCGATCCGACCGGACAGCGTGTAGGCCAGGCCGTAGCCGAGGCCGGCCAGCATGGCCAGCGCCACGTAGGCGGTCCCGCCGGCCGCGTGGGCCAGTCCGAAGAGCACGGCCGCCAGCAGGATGGGCAGCCAGCCGTTCATCGTGCGCAGGTCGGTGCCCAGCCGGCGTGCCAGCAGGCCCTGGATGACGCCGCGGAAGGCCACCTCCTCGGCGACGCAGGTCAGGAACAGGTTGGCCGCCAGGAACAGCCCGGCGTTGTCCGGCCAGCGCAGCGTCGGCCGGCCGATGCCGCCGATCGCGGCCACCAGCCAGGGCAGGGCGAGCGTCGCGACCAGCGCCGCCCCGAGTGCCCAGCCCGGCACGCCTTCCGAGCGTCTGCGCTGCTGCGACGCCAGCACCGCCAGCATCAGCATGCCGGCGACGCCCTTGTCGAAGTTCAGGTACTTGAGCGACGGCGGCCGGGCGTCGGAGGTCGTGGTCAGGTAGGTCGGATTCAGGAACCCCGGCAGCATGTGCAGCGCCAGCGCGAAGCCGATCACCAGCATCAGCAGCATCAGCACCGCCTCGCGGCGCGGGCGGTGGCGGGCCTCGATCGCCATCCAGGCCAGGGCGGCCAGCGCGGCCACCGGCACCATCGCGACGATCGTGAGCTGCCCGTGCACCAGCCCGGCGGTGACCGCCATGATCAGCAGGGACAGCCAGGGCCAGGGGGCGCGCACCGGCAGCAGGGTCGCGGCGATCGACAGGCACAGGAGCAGGTGGCTGAGCGGCATCGGGGTCAGGGGCGGAGTCGGGTTGTCAGAAGGCAATCGCGCCGCAGTATCCGCGAAGCGGCGCACCGGCCCCTTCCGGCTCCGTCGCCCGCACCATCGACCGCCTCGTCGCTCGCTCCGTCGGCGGTCCCGTTGCCCGGCGGCGGCGCCTCGCTGAGGTATCGTCCCGCCCCATGCACGAGATGACTTTCTACTGGCACGACTACGAGACCTTCGGGCGGGTGCCGCGCCGCGACCGGCCGGCGCAGTTCGCCGGCATCCGCACCGATGCCGAGCTGAACGAGATCGGCGATCCGCTGATGGTGTATTGCCAGCCGCCCACCGATTCGCTGCCCGATCCGGAGTCCTGTCTCCTGACCGGCATCCTCCCGCAGACCTGCGCCGAGCAGGGCGTGGCCGAGCACCGCTTCGCCGCCGACATCCACGCCGAGCTGTCGCGGCCCGGCACGGTCGGGCTGGGCTACAACACGATCCGCTTCGACGACGAGGTCACGCGTTTCCTGTTCTGGCGCAACCTGATCGATCCCTACGGGCGCGAATGGCAGAACGACTGCGGCCGCTGGGACCTGCTGGACGTCGTGCGCTGCGCCTACGCGCTGCGCCCGGAAGGCATCGAGTGGCCGAAGCACGAGGACGGCCGCCCGTCCTTCAAGCTCGAGCACCTGACCGCCGCCAACGGCCTGGCGCATGAGGCGGCGCACGATGCGCTGTCCGACGTGCGCGCGACGATCGCGCTGGCCCGGCTGATCAAGGAGAAGCAGCCTCGCCTGTGGGACTTCTGCCTGAAGCTGCGCCGCAAGGACGCGGTCTGGGCCGAGATCGGCACGAACCGGCCCTTCCTGCATGTCTCCGGCATGTACGGCGTGGAGCGCGGCTGCATCGCGCTGGTCTGGCCGCTGGCGCCGCATCCGACCAACAAGAACGAGTTGATCGTCTGGGACCTGGGCAGCGATCCGGCGGAGCTGCTGGCGCTGGATGCGGAGGCCATCCGGTTGCGCATGTACACCAAGCAGGAGCTGCTGCCCGAGGGCGTGACGCGGCTGCCGATCAAGACCATCCACGTCAACAAGTCGCCGATCGTGATCTCGTCGATGAAGATCCTGTCGCCCGAGATGGCGGCCCGTTGGGGCCTGGACCTGGCGCAGGGGCAGGCGCACGCGCAGACACTGGCGGCGCGCGGCGGGGAGCTCTCGCGGCTCTGGTCGCAGGTGTTCCAGCGTCCGGCCGGCGAGGGCGGCGTGGATGTCGACGAGGACCTGTACGGCGGCTTCGTCTCGAACGAGGACCGCCGCTCGCTGGAGCGCCTGCGCGGCTTGTCGCCCCAGTCGCTGGCCGACCGCGTCGCGCAGGGCAAGGTCGCCTTCGAGGACGCGCGGCTGGAGGAGATCCTGTTCCGCTACCGCGCGCGCAACTTCCCCGACAGCCTGACGGCGGACGAGCAGGCGCGCTGGGAACAGCACCGCACCGCCCGCCTGTACGGCGGCGAGGGCGGGGCGCAGACGCTGGAAGCCTTCTTCGAACGCATCGATACCCTGGCCCAGGCGGCCGAGGAATCGGAGGACGAGCGCGCCAGCGACATCCTGTCCGCGCTCTATGAATGGGCTGAACAAATCGCACCGCCGCCCCCCTGAAAGCGGGTCCAGCGGCTGACGAGGCCCGGGAACCGGGTCCTTTCCGGGCTTTCCAGGATGGGGCAAAACGGGTACACCTTCGGGATACGCCAGGAGACGACATGCAATCCCAACACGACGCCGCCGATCCGAACGCCGCCCGCATGCGGGCGATGCTGGTGCGGGCGCCGCTGGCCGTGGCCTTCGTGGCCGCCGGCCGCTTCGAGGTGGTCAGCGAGCACTTCAACCACCTGTTCGGCCACGGGGACGAGACCGACCTGACCGGCACCGACCAGCGCGCCTCGGTGGTGTCGGACTCGGCGCACCAGGCGCTGCAGGCCCGCATGGGCAGTGCCTTCGGCGCGGGGCGGCCGCTGGACGAGGAAGTGGAGTTCGTCCGCCGCGACGGCTCGCGCTTCTGGGGCCGGCTGCAGGCGACGCCCGTGCATTGGGAACAGCCCGCGGGCGAGTCGATGTGGATCCTCGAGGACGTCACCGCCGCCCGCCAGCAACGGCTGCAGCCGACCTGGTCGGCCAAGCACGACGACATCACCGAACTCGCCAACCGCCGCGAAATCGAACGCCGGCTGGCCGAACACGTCGGCAGCCGCCGGCATGAGCCGGTGTCGGTGCTGTTCGTCGACATCGACAAGTTCAGCGAGATCCAGCAGGGCATGGGGGCGGAGGTCGCCGACCACTTCCTGTACGGACTCGGTCAGATGCTCATCACCAAGGTGCGGGCCTCCGACACCGTCGCGCGGCTGGAGGGCGACCACTTCGTCGTGCTGCTGCCGGACTGCGACCAGCATTACGCCCAGATCGTCGCGGAGAAGATCCGCTCGTCCATCGCCGGCTACCGGCTGCGCTGGGGCCTGCACCGGGCTCGCGTGAAGGCGAGCCTGGGGGTGGTGCAGCTGCAGACCTCGCTGGATACCGTGGATGCGGTGCTCGGCGCGGGGCAGTTGGCCTGCACCGAGGCCAAAGCCGCTGGCGGGGATTCGGTCCGCGTGTTCATCTCGAGCGGGAGCTACGAGGAGTTGGCCGGGGCGTGAGGCCCCCGACTTCGCAACGCCAGGCGCGGCCCATCACAGGGCATGAGGGCTCCCTCCAGGACCCTCATGCCCTGTTCCGGGCCCATCAGCACCGATGCCCTCGTGAGAGGGCTGGTGGTGATCGTGAGCTCGGTCGGGCTCAGTACTCGAACGAGGCGTTCACGCTGACCGTGCGCGGCGAACCGAGCACCAGGTAGCCGCTGTTCGGGAAACCTCCCGAGGACGCCCAGTAGTTGCGGTCCGCGACGTTGTCGACGCGAGCGCGCAAGGTGACCAGGTGACCGCGGACGTCCATCGCGTAACGCGCACCGACGTCCACGCGGCCCCAGCCCGGCACGCTCAGCGTGTTCGTGGCATTGGCATAGACGCTGCCGGTGGCGATCACGCGGGCGTCTAGGGTCAGGCCTTGCACACCCGGCACGTTCCATTCGGTGCCCAGGTTCAGCATCGTGCGCGGCACGCCGATGACGCGCTTGCCCTCGGTATTGGCGACGCCGGTGCTCTTCTGCTCGGCGTCCAGCCAGGTCAGGCCGCCCAGCAGCTTCAGCCCGGCCATCGGTTCGCCGAAGGCGGTCAGCTCGATGCCCTGGTGGCGGTCCTCGCCCTGGGCCTCGAAGCCCAGCGTGCTCGTCACCACCCCGCGCGGCTTGGCCGTCGAGAAGAACGCGAGCCCGCCGCCCACGCGCCCGGCATCGACCTTCAGTCCGACTTCCTTCTGCTTGGACAGGTAGGGATCCAGCACCTTGCCGATCGCCGCGGTCGCGGTCGACGGCGCCGAGTCGCCCTGCGTCAGCCCCTCGATGTAGTTGCCGTAGACCGACAGCCACTTGCTGAACTTGAACACGACGCCGCCCATCGGGCTGGTCTTGCTGCGGTCGTAAGGCGCGCCCGGCGCGCCGGTGTTGTAGGCGTAGGTCCGCAGGTCCAGCGACTGGTGACGTGCGCCCAGCGTCACGCGCAGCGCGTCGTCCAGCATCACCAGCGTGTCGGCGACGGCGAGGCTGCGCAGGCGGGTCATGCCGGTGGTGGCGGGATCCTCCAGCCGGTTGCTGATCGAGATCAGCGCGGGCAGCGGCGCCGAGCCCTCGCCGTACAGGTTGGTCGGGATCAGGCGCGGCGTCGCGGCGGTCGTGGAGACACCGAAGGCGGCGCGCTTGTCGAGCCGGAAGGCGTTCGCCGACACCACCAGCTCATGCTTCACCGGACCGGTGGTCAGCAGGCCCCGCAGGCCGACCTCGCCGGTGCGGACCCGGTCCTCGCGGGTGTTGTCGAAGCGGGAGGTCGTGCCCGCGCCGGTCGTGCTGTTGGTCAGCGTCAGGTTGGCCAGCGAGTTGGCCTCGTCGCTGCTGCGCGCGCCGGCGGCGAACCACGCGGTCCAGCCCGTTCCCAGCCAGCGGTCGAGGTCGACCTCGCCGCGCAGCGTGCCGAACAGGTCGCGCTCGTTGGAGTAGGTCCACGGCTGCGCCCAGTTGGACTCGCTGTCCGGCGCGGCCGGCACGGCGGTGGCGGTCGCGCCCAGCGTGACGTTGGTGCGGGTGCGCTTGAGCTTGTGGTCCTGGTAACCGACGTCGGCGGACAGGCGCACGTCGCGGGCGCGCCAGTCCAGGCCGACGGAGGCCATGCCGAGGTTGACGCTTTCCTTGTCCACGCTGGTGTCCCCGGCGCGCGAGGCCAGGTTTACGCGCACGCCGGTGGCGTTGTCCGGACCGAAGCGTCGGGCGACGTCGACCGCCAGGATGGTCTGCCCGCCGCTGGCCGTGCCGACGGTCATCTGGGTCAGCGGCTGGCTGGGCGCGCGCTTGGGCAGCAGGTTGATGGAGCCGCCGATGGCGTCGCTGTTGGGCGTCGAGCCGTTGAGGAAGGCCGAGGCACCGCGCAGCACCTCGACGCGCTCGAAGAGCTCGGCCGAGATGTACTGGCGCGGCAGCAGGCCGTACAGGCCGTTGTAGGCGACGCTGTCGGAGTTCAGGATGAAGCCGCGGATGAAGTAGCTCTCCTGGAAGTTGCCGAAGCCCCGCGCCAGGCGCACGCCGGGGTCGTTGAGCAGCACGTCGCCGACGCTGTGGGCCTGCGTGTTCTGGATCAGCTCGTTGGTGTAGGACGTGGTGCTGAACGGCGTGCTCATGATGTCCTGGTTGCCCAGCAGGCCGACCCGGCCGCCGCGCGCCACCTGGCCGCCGGCGTAGGACTTGATCAGACCGCCGCGGGACGCGTCCGCGCTGGCCTCGACGACGACTTTCTGAAGTTGCGTCGTGGCCGCTCCAGACGCCGCCGAAGCCGCCGCCTCGGGGGCCTGCGGGGCCGACTGGGCGAAGGCGCCGCCGTGCAGCGCGGCGGTCAGGGCGAGCGCCAGCGGCGCGAGGGCGGGTCGGAAAACAGCAGACGACATGACGATGAGAAGAGTTCGCAGATAAGAATGTTTCGCATTATCCGGAGGCCCTGTGTCTGCCCGCTGCGGTCGTCACGTAGGGCGCTGAAAACACCCCTTCCGAGGTAGGTCGGCGGGGCGTTTGGTGGCCGAATCGCCCCGCGATGGGGCGTTGGCGTCGTTTTCAGGGGAAACCCGACCATTTCCCGATCCAGAAAAAAGCGCCGGAAATTCGTTTCTTTTCTGAAGATCGCCCTAAAGATCGGCTGGAAAGTGCCGATGACGGCGGGATGCCTGGTCGCTTGAGTCCGGGAACCTGGGAATAAAGCCATGTCCAACGTCAGCCTGTCGACCGCCTTGTCCGGCATGTCCGCCGCCAACGAGCGCCTGCGCGCGTCGGCCAACAACGTCGCCAACGCCGCCACGCCGGGCTACCGCCGCGAGCGGATCGAGGCCCAGACGGCCGAGGACGGCAACGGCGTCACGACCAAGGTCGAGAAGCTGCCGGAACCGGGCGCCGACCTGGCGGCGGACATCGTCGAGCAGAAGTCGGCGACCTACGCCTTCGTCGGCAACCTGCGGGTGCTGCAGACGCAGATCCGGGCCGAGGGCGCGCTGCTCGACATCCACGTCTGAGCGATCGCTCCCAATGACAAACGGCCGCTTCGAGCGGCCGTTGTCGTTTCTGGAGCGAGGGCCCCGTTCAGGGTTTCAGCTCGAACAGCGACGAACCGTCGCCGTTGTCCTTGACCCGGGTCACCTGGGGCGTGTCCTTCAGATGCGCCGCCGCGCCGTTGCCGGACACGAACTGCATCGCCACGCCCGGCACGGGCCGGATGTGCCAGGACGAAGCCGCGACCGCCGCGCTCAGCGACGGCTGCGCCGCCAGGAAGTGCGCCAGGGCTTCGCGCGTCTCGTCCGGGGCGTCGACGACGACCTTGTCCGCCGCCAGCGCCGGGAAGTGGCCGCCGCCGTAGGCGCGGTAGTTGTTCGTGACGACGAGGAAGTCCGCGCGCTCGTCCAGCGGCTGGCCGCGCCAGCTCAGGTTCATGACGCGCCGGCCATCGCTCACGCGCTTGCCGTCCTTGTCGAAGCGCGCAGGCTGGGTCAGGTCCAGCTCGTAGCGCAGGCCGCCGTCCTGGCCCAGCATCATGTCGAAGTTGAAGCTCGGGTAGCTCGTGTCCACGACGTCCTGACGCGCGGGCCCTTGCGGATCGATGCGGCGGAACTGTCCGGCGGACATCTCCAGCCAGTCGCGCACCCGGGCGCCGCTCAGCTTCACGACCTTGATCGTGTTCGGGTAGACGTAGAGGTCGGCGACATGCTTGATCGCGACCGGTCCGGCGGGGATGTCGGTGTACTGCGTCCAGCCCTGGCGGCCGCCGGACTTGAACGGCGCGGCGGCGCTGAGCATGGGCAGCTTCTCCAGCGCCGTGCCCTGGACCGCCTTCAGCGCGTAGGCCAGCTGCGCCTGCGCGACCAGCCGCACCGCGGTGCCGTCCAGCACTTGCGAGAAGTAGCTCTGGATCGGCTGGTCCGCGACGGCGACCTGACTGCGGACGTAGTCCAGCGTCGCCTGATGCTCGCCGGCGATCACGGCGGCCGGCATCGGGTCGGCCTCGACCAGCGGCTTGCGGGCGGCGCGGTCGAAGATTGCCCGCAGGCTGGCCTGGCTGTCCGTCACGTGCCAGGTCTTGCCGGTCTGCTTCAGCGTCAGGTCGACGATGCCGAGGTGATCGCCCCAGCGTCCCGGCATCACGGCCGGCGTGCCATACAGCCGACCCTTCGCCAGGTCCACGCCCGGATAACCGGCGAAGGTCGGACCGGGGAACTCGGTGTGGGCGTGACCCAGCAGCAGCGCGTCCACGCCCTTCACGCGGGCGAGCTGGGCGGCCATGTTCTCGGACAGCTTGGGCAGCTCGGTCTTGTCGATGCCGGTGTGGGCGATGACGACGACCAGATCGGCGCCGCGCTTGCGCAGATCGGCGACCTGCTCGGCGGCGGCGTCGACCATATCGCGCACCTTTACCTTGCCGGCGAGGTTCTGGCGGTCCCATTCCAGGATCTGCGGCGGCGTCACGCCGACGACGCCGATCTTGAGCGCGTGGGCCTTGCCGTCCTCGTCGCGCATCGTCCGCGCCAGCAGGACGCTGGGCGTGAACGCATGACGGCGGCCGTCGGCCTCCATCACGTTGGCGTTCAGATAAGGGAAGTTGGCGCCGGCGATGGCCTGGCGCAGGAAGGGCAGGCCGTAGTTGAACTCGTGGTTGCCGAGGTTGGCGGCGTCCACGTCCAGCAGGTTCAGGATCTTGTAGGCGGGGTGGACGTCCCCGGCCTTCAGCGGCTTCACGCGGGCGACGACGTCGCCCAGCGGGTTGCCCTGCAGCAGGTCGCCGTTGTCGAACAGCAGGCTGTTGGGCGCCTCGGCGCGGGCGCGGTGGATCAGCGTGATCGTCTTGGCCAGGCCGAACTCCTGGGCCGGGCGGTCCTGGTAGTAGTCGTAGTTCAGCAGGTTCATGTGGATGTCGCTGGTCTCCAGCACGCGGAGCTTGAGCTCCGCGGCGGACAGCGGCATCGACAGGAGGGACAGACCCGCGAACAGGCCTGCCACGCCGACCTGGCCGGCGAGGGCGGCCAGCCCCTGCGCCTGCCCGTGCAGGCCGCGCTTCGACGTCGTGCGCATCGGGATCAGGCCCAGTCGGTGCCGGCGACCAGCACGGCGATCGCGCGCTGGAAGCCTTCGGCGTCGATCGCGTCGAAGCGCGCGGGTTCCGGGCTGTCGAGGTCGAAGACGCCGCGCAGCGCGCCGCCGGCGACGATGGGCAGCACCAGTTCCGACCGCGAGGCCGCATCGCAGGCGATGTGGCCGGGGAAGGCGTGCACGTCCTCGACCAGCTGGACTTCCTGCGTCCGCGCGCAGGCGCCGCAGACGCCGCGGTTGAAGGCGATGCGCACGCAGGCGACCTTGCCCTGGAACGGGCCGAGCACGAGCTCCTGGTCGTCCTTCGGATTCACGAGGTAGAAGCCGGCCCAGTTCAGCGTCGGGACGGCGTTGAAGACCAGCGCGGAGAACTGCGCCAGGTTGGCGAGCCAGTCGCGCTCGCCGTGCAGCAGGGCCTGGGTCTGGGCGACCAGCGTGTCGTACGAGGCGCGCTTGGCCTCGGCGCTGGACATGTCCAGCAGCGGAGTGGGTTCGAAGCTCATGGGGCGGGATTGTGGCTGAGGTCCCGCTCGTTCCGTACGCCCAGCGGCAGCACGCACAAGGTGACCCCGTCGAGCGTGAGCACCAGGCCGAGCTGCCCGCCGACCTGCACGACGCCGGAGGCGGTGCCGCTCGAAGCGGTTTCGGGGAAGGAGGACGGGGCGGGGGCGCCGGCGACCGGGGACCTCGCCGCCATCGCGCGGATCGGCGGCTGCCGGAGCATCGCCCAGAGAGCGCGCGGATCGCGCAGGCGCAGGCCGTCGAGGTACTGGCGGAAGACGGGGTCCTCGGCCGCATCGGGGGCGGCGTCGGATGGGGTGATGGCCGCCTGACGCAGCCGTGCCAGTGCGCGGCGCAGACGCTGGCGGC
This sequence comes from Roseateles sp., assembly GCF_036486225.1. GTDB lineage: Bacteria > Pseudomonadota > Gammaproteobacteria > Burkholderiales > Burkholderiaceae_C > Roseateles. The sequence continues at coordinate 29,505 of NZ_DASVNZ010000136.1, forward strand.
TGGCGGCCTCGGACTGCCCGGTGGCGTGTGCGATCTCCGCATGTTCGATCTCGAACACCTCATGCAGGAGGAGGGCGGCACCGTCCATCGGCGTCAGGTGCGAGGCCATCAGCCGCAGCGCCTGCGCGACTTCTTCCGCCAGCGTCGCCACCAGCTCGGCCGAAGGTGCCGCGATGGACGCCGATGCCGGCGCCTGAGCGTGGGTCGCCTCCAGCCACTGCCGCATCCAGTCACGCCGCCGCAGGCGATCGATCGCCAGATGGCGCACGACGGTGAGCAGCCAGGCCTGGGCGGCGTTCAGCCCCGTCGGGGCGGTCTCCAGCGCGCGGACGTAGGCATCCTGCACCGCGTCTTCGGCGTCGGCCGGGCCCAGCAGGCGGGCGGCCGCGCGGACCAGGCCGCGGTGGTCGGCATCCAGGAGGGGGCGGGCGCTGTCGTCGTGCATGGGGCGAGCTTGCCACAGGCCATCGGTGCCGCGACCGGGCGTGATGCCGCCGCGGGCGCCGGTGTCACGCGACGCAGGTCCCGTTCGTCAAGACATCACTTCAACCACGAGGACCCGCCCCCATGGAGCATCCGACCCCAGCCGCCCCGTCCAGCGCCACCGAGCCGCGCACCTCCTATCTGGAGGAGAAGGCCTTCAAGGCCCGCACGCTGCTGATCTTCGGCACCGTCACCGACGTCCTGGCCGCCGACGTGACGCGCCGGCTCATCGCCCTGGACGCCGAGAGCACCGATCCCATCGACGTGCTGGTGAGCTCGCCTGGCGGGCACCTCGAGTCCGGCGACGCGATCCACGACATCGTGCGCTTCATCGCCGCGCCGGTGAACATGATCGGCACCGGCTGGGTCGGGAGCGCCGCCACCCACCTGTACCTGTCGGTGCCGCGCGAGCGCCGCTACTGCCTGCCCAACACCCGCTTCCTGATCCATCAGCCCAGCGGCGGCGCCGGCGGTCCGGCAAGCGACATCGCCATCCAGGCCCGCGAGATCATCAAGGCCAGGGAACGCATCGCCCGCACGATCGCGCGCGAAACGGGCAAGCCCCTGGAAGTTGTGCTCGAGGACATCGGGCGCGACCGCTGGCTCTCGGCCGAGGAGGCCGTCGCGTACGGCCTGGTCTCCCGGATCATCGAGCGCAAGACTGAACTCCGAGGCGGTTGAGGTCTGTGAGGCTCAGGCCCACAGCGCCGGCTTGTTGACCATAAGGTAGAAGACGACGAGCACCGCGATGAAGGCCGGGTAGCCCAGACCTTCCCACCAGCGTGCATAGCGCCAGTAGAGTGCCGGCAGCGGCTGGCCGCTGGCGAGCGCCGCGTCGGCCATCCGCGACAGCCGGATCTGCAGCCACACCACCGGCAGCCAGCAGGCGCCCGCGATCAGGTACAGCGCGATCGACAGCGCCAGCCAGGGCGTGTCCAGCGACCAGCCGGCGGTCATCGCCAGCCACACGCCGGTGAGCGGCTGCACGATGACCGCCGGCGTCGTGAACCAGAGGTCCGCGCGCTTGACCAGCCGCGCCACCACGGCCTGCGCCGCCAGCGAACCGCTGCGGTTCGCGAAGAACAGGTAGAAGGCCGAGCCGAAGCCGGTGCCCGCCAGCAGCACGCTCGACACGATGTGCAGCCACTTGATCACGAGGTAGGTGTTCATCTTTTCCTCCTGGAATTCTTCTTTGAGCGTCTGGTTGCCGGCTGCTTCAAGCCGGCTGCTTCAGGCCGGCGCGTCCTCGTCGAGGATCAGCAGCAGGATCGCCACCGGCAGGTTCTTGGTCAGGCAGCCCAGCGGGTCCAGCCACAGCGTGGGCAGGATCACCGTGGCCACTGCCGTCATCAGCAGCATCATCGCGCCCGCCAGGCGGTACACCCAGCGGCGGTGCCAGCGCCACATCGCCAATCCGATCAGCAGGTCGACCAGCGCGCCCGCGACGATGACCGGCGCGATCCAGGCCTCGGGTGTCTGCGCGGCGACCATCAGGTCGCGGCTGCGGCCGTCGAGCTCGATGAGACTGGCCGCGCCGGTGGCGAGCCAGAGCGCGATCAGCCCGCCGCGCGCGACGATCCGCGTGCGGCGGTGCCGGAAGTTCACAAGTCCGATGCCCATGCGGCCTCCACGAATTGTTCGACGGGCACCGCCGGCCGGCCGAGCACGCGCTCGAACGCGGCGGCGTCGCCGATGTTGTCCTGCTCCAGCAGGGCCAGGCTTTCGCTGCTCCAGGGCTGGCTGCTGACGAAGTCGCCCAGGCGTGCACTCCAGCGGCTGGGCGCGTCCGGCAACGGGATCACGCGGGCCGGCCTGGGCGCCTGCGGATCGTTCCGGCCTCGCTGGCCGCGCTGGCGCCGCAGTTCCGCGATGAACGCCGCGAGCGGCAGCGCCCGCGGCCCCACGGCGGTGACGATCTCCGGTCCGCCGTCCTGCAGCAGATGCAGCGCCGCCAGCGCGACGTCGGTCACGGCGACCGGCTGGACCTGGGCCTGGACCGCCGCGCGCGGCAGCACCAGCAGCGGCTGCCGGGCCAGGTTCATGAACAGCGCGGCGCTGGCGCCGCCGCGGCCGAAGACGATGCTCGGGCGCAGCACGACGCCGTCGAGCCGGCCTTCGGCGCGCAGGCGGAGCAGGACCTCGTCCGCGGCGCGCTTGGTGGTGGCGTAACGCGTGGGGCTCTGCGCCACGCCGTTCGCGGAGATCTGGATCACCCGCGACACGCCCGCGCGGGCGCAGGCCTCGAACAGCGCGGCGGGGGCCTGGTGATGGATGGGTTCGAGCTGGCGGCGCGGCGTGTCGCGCAGCAGGCCGACCGCGTTGACGACGGCATCGAATCCAGTGACGCGCGGCAGCCAGACCTCGGGCGACAGGTCGCGCTGGAAGTCCTGGGTGCGGGAACTGCCCGCGGTCACGGCCAGCCCCGCTTCGCGCAGCGAGCGCACGATGCGGCGGCCGACGAAGCCGCTGGCGCCGCACACCAGCACGGACCGGATGGCGGGCGTGCTCATGACGCGTCCCCGCTGCCGTCGCGCCGCACGTGATGCGGATGCGGGCGGGGATGGAATTCGCAGGCCTCGTCGCGGCAGGCGGACCGGCCGGCGCGGCGTTCGGCCGCGCGGCGCAGGCCGGTCTCGAAGACCAGCCGCACGATCGGACGAGGGATGCGGTAGCGGTGGCGGGCGACGGTGGGATAGGCGCGATCGCACAGGGTGCGCAGCACCGGCAGGTCCATGATCCGCGCGATCCAGCCGAGGTGGACACCGCGGTAGGCCAGCCGGATCGCCTCGGCGCCGATCGCGAGGCGGCCATCGGCGCGCATGCCGTGCATGAGGTCCATCAGCGCGCGCATGTCGGTGCCCGGCGGGAACGCGGTGAATCCCGGCTCCGAGATGTCCACGAAGCGCAGCAGGCCGGCCGTGTTGCGCAGCATCAGGTTGTGCATCTCGCCGCTGCAGACGGGGCAGGCGCCGTCGAAATACAGGGTCAGCGGGTAGACCGCCGGATCATGGCCGGGGTTGGGGATGGCTCGCATGGCGTCCTCCTGTTTGTGGTGTGTTTGATATTTCAGTAGAGACAGAAATTTGCACTCAAAAAAAGGGCCGGAAAAAGGCTGTATCAGGTCCCGTCCCCGCGCACGAAGCGCTGCACGCTGGCGCCGAGCTTGAGGACCTTCTCCAGCGTCGACGGCGAGAGCCGCATCATTTCCTCGGACCAGGCGCCCAGCGTCTGCATCAGGCGCAGGCACTCGCGCACGCGGTCCTGGGCGTCGGGGGATTCGTCCTGGAACCCCTCGTCGGCGACCAGCTCGGAGAGCATGCGCACGGTCGGGTCGAACTCGCGGTGCTTGCGCTCCCGGACGATGGTGCGCAGCAGCTCCCAGACGTCCGCCGTCGTCTCGAAATAATCACGGCGGTCGCCCAGCACATGGGTCACGCGGATCAGGTTCCAGCTCTGCAGTTCCTTGAGGCTGGTGCTGACGTTGGAGCGGGCGACCGACAGCGTCTCGGCCAGTTCCTCCGCGTTGAGCGGCCGGCCATGGAAGTAGAGCAGCGCGTGGATCTGCGCCACGGTGCGGTTGACGCCCCAGGCGCTGCCCATCTCGCCCCAGTGCAGGACGAAACGGCGGGCGGTGTCGGTGAGTTCCATGCATTGCACTTTAGCTTGTCAGATGTTTCTGTCAACACAGAAACTTGACGTTCGCGAACATCGCACACCTGGATCCTGCGCGCCAGGCCTGGACAAGTGAGGCGCGCATGACTGGCCACGAGCGTCTGCGAGTGCCAACGCGCGTCCGATTTCCCATACTCGCCCGTTTCATGAATCCGGATTGAACGAGATGGTCAGGCAAATGCGGGAACGGACGCTGGTGAAGGGGCGGACCGAGGCTGGAGGGGCGGCGTCCCGGCGCGGGAAGCACAAGCGTCGTGAGGAGTCGGTGACGGAAGACGGGCGGGAAGGGCGCGTCGAGACGCAGGAAGCGCCCGATGCCTCGATGGTTGAGGAGGCGGCGTTGGAAGACCTCCTGCCGTTGGCTTGGGGTGCTGTGGCCATGACGACATTCGCCGCCTTGTCCGCGAGCCCCGTCGGCGTGGGCCAGGAGCGGCCGTCGCAAGTCCGCAGGTCCGGGAATGCGCTGGAGGCGGCGCCACGCCCGGACGCTCCGCCTCAGGCGCTGGCAGTGAAAATGCCGGATCCGACGCCAGATCCGACGATGGATCCAACGCCAGCAAAAACCGGACAGAAAACAGGAGAGGTGGCGGTCGAGAAGACGGCCCCGGAGAGCGTTGCCTCCATGACTGCCGAGATCGCGATGCCGGTCGCGGGTGTCGACGAGCCGCCCGACCGGGCGGATCCGGAAGATCCTCTGCCGACGGTCCGCCTGGAAAGATCGGAGAGGTCGATCGACGGGACTTCCCAGGACGAGTTGGCGCGCCTGGTGGTGGTGCACGATCACGGTCGGATCGGCGGCCGGGACCGGTTCGGCAAGCCGGTCGACTTCGTGCTGACCAATCAGGCGGAAGTCCGGCTGCCCGACATTGAACCGGGCAGGCTCTACGAGATCAGTCGGATATCGCGCAACATGGATGGAGGGACCGAGAGAGCCCGCGTCGATGTCGACGGGCACATCGAACGGATCCCCGCCAGCCTCTTCGTCGAAGGGCCTCAGACCCTTCTGGTGGGCGCGAGAGATCCTGCCGATACCGCACCCATCCGACTGCTGCGGATGGCACACGTCTGGCTGGACACGCGGCCACCGGAAGTGCCCACCTTTTTTCCGGCTGCATTGGAAGTCACTGCCGATCTCCTGGGCGTTTCAAACCTGGAAGATCGGGCTCATCTCCAGTACCGTGCAGTGAGCGCCTCCGACTGGGTGACCGCTGTCGCCGGCAGCGTCGTCAAGGGCCCGTTGGAGGTCCGGCAGGTCGACCGTGCGGGAAACGCCGGCCCGGCTTCCGAGGTCTTCGCCCACCAGTGGCTCCACGTCCAGCCCTCACTCGCGCCGATCTCCTCGGACACTGTGCTGTGAGGCGGTGAGCTTCCCACGCGCGCCCAGCCAGGCGTCGACCGGCCCGGCCAGCCAGGCGCGAGCCGTGTCCGCCCGCTTCACCTGCAGATCGAGGAAGGCCACGCTGACCTGCTGGGCCGCGGTCATGCCGAGCTGCTGCTCGTGCAGTTGCCGGTAGTCGGGCACCGCGGGGACCGGCGCCATGCGCGTGGGGCCTTCCTGGCCGCGTCCGCCGCGACCGCCGCCGCGGCGGCCCTGGGGCTGCGATTGCGCCTGTTCCTCGGCGGCGCGGATGCGCTTCTGCTCGCGTTCCGTGTCCTCGGGTCGAGGTTCGTTGCCGCCGAGCGCGGCATGGCGGACCTCGTTCACGCTGAGCAACCAGGCGCGGTCCGCCGGCATCGCGGCGAAAGGCGCCCGGCGCCATTGCACGTCCCGCACCAGTCCGAGCACGTCGCTGTCGTCCGGGCCCGTCAGGCCGAGGACCGGCATCGAGATGTCGCGATACCGCGCCGCGTCCGGCTGCGCGAAAACCTGCGGGCTGAGCACGATCGCGGCCACCGGCTGCACGGCCTTCAGCGTCAGCACCGACCCGTCGGGCTGCCGCTCGCCTGCCAGCGCCAGGGCCGTCTGGGCGCCGAGTTCATACCCCGCGACCACCGTCTTCGACCAGTCCAGCGAGCGCCACGGCGCGTCGCCTGGGCCCTGGCCCTGGCCTGGGCGGCCCAGCCGCTGCGCCTCGGCGAGCAACTCGTCGAGCCGCGCCAGCCGCTTGCGCATCTGTGCGTCGGCGTAGTGGCGCCGGCCCAGTTCGGCGAATTCGGCCGAGCGCGCCAGATCCGACGACCAGGCGTTCGCGTCCTCCTCCAGCGGCTGCAGCGACAGCACCGCATAACCGGCGGCCGCCCAGGCGCGGCGCCAGCGGATGCCCGCCGTGTCCGATTCGCCCAGGCCCGGCAGGTACACCACGACCGGTCGCGGCGTCGCGCCCACGTTGGCTGGCAGTGTCAGGCTCACGCGCACGTCGTCGCCGCGCAATCGCCACAGGACCGGCCACACCGTCACCGCCTCGCCCTGCGGCGCGTAGCCGCGGGCGGCGAACTCGCGCTGCAGCTGCTGTTCCTCGACACGCGCCTTCGGCGGTCCGCCGCCACAACCGGCGAGCAGCACGGCCGCGGCCAGCGCGGCGGCGCCTGCGAGGGCCAGGGAGCGAGCGCGGGCGCGCAGGCGAGGGCGGGTCGTTTCGATCATGGGCGGCGACGCTAAGCGGACGATGTAAAGCGGCGATTGCTGGGTGGCCGGTCAGGCCGGCGGGCAAGAAAAAGCGACCCCGGAGGGTCGCTCATCATCGCCGCAACGGCCACCGCAACGGACATCGTTGCGAGGTCCGCGTGACGGCGCTCAATGCGCCGGTGCCGCCACCGGCGACAAGCCCTCCGGGATGTCGGCGTTGAAGCGCTGCAGCACGTGCCGGCTCATGCCCTTGGCGAGTTCCTCCTCGCCGTAGAACACGGTGCCGAGCTGCTCCTTGCGCAGCAGCTCGGACTCCTCCTCGCCGTGGGTGCGCAGCACGATCTCGATGCCCGGGTTCAGCTGACGCGCCGTGTCGGCCATCTGCCGCGCCTTCATCGAGTCGGGCACCGCCACCACCAGCATCGCCGCGTTGGCGATGTGGGCCTGGATCAGCACCATGGGTTCGCTCGCGTCACCGCTGACCGCCGCCAGGCCTCGCTTGCGCAGCGCCTCGACGGTCTCGCGGCCCTCGTCCGCGACGACGAAGGGGATGCCGCGCTCGGTCAGCGCGTCGGCGATGCGCCGTCCCACGCGGCCGTAACCGACCAGCACGACCTGACCCTCCAGGAACTGGCGATCGGTGGATTGCGGCAGTTCGGCGTAGGGATCGTCCCGCTCCTCGAGCTTGCGCGCGAAGGCCGACCGCGCCAGCACCCAGCGCTGCAGCGGCGCGATCATCGCGAACATCACCGGATTCAGCGCGATCGAGATCAGCGCCGCCGCCAGCACCAGGTTCATCCCGGCCTTGGGCAGCAGCCCCAGCTGGACGCCCAGGCCCGCGAGGATGAAGCTGAACTCCCCGATCTGCGCCAGGCTGGCCGACACCGTCATCGCCGTGTTCAGCGGATAACGGAACACGATCACCAGCGCCGCCGCCGCGATCGCCTTGCCCAGCATCACGATCGCGACCACGCCCAGGAGGTGCAGCGGCTGGTCGACCAGCGTCATCGGGTCGAACAGCATGCCCACCGACACGAAGAACAGCACCGAGAACGAGTCCCGCAGCGGCAGCGATTCCTGCGCGGCGCGGTGGCTGTACTCGGACTCGCGCATCACCGTGCCGGCGAAGAACGCGCCCAGCGCGAAGGACACGTGGAAGAGTTCGGACGCGCCGTAGGCGATGCCGATCGCCACCGCGATGACCATCAGCGTGAACAGCTCGCGCGAGCCGGTGCGCGCCACCTGCCACAGCATCCACGGCAGCACGCGACGGCCCACCACCAGCATCAGCACGACGAAGGCGGCCATCTGCGCCAGCGTCTCGGCGATGGTGCGCCACAGCGGCGCGTCCGCGGACGCCCCCGGCGCGGCGTTGCCGCCCAGCACCGACGCCAGCGGCGGTAGCAGCACCAGGATCAGCACCGTGGCCAGGTCCTCGACCACCAGCCAGCCGACGGCGATGCGGCCATTCATGGATTCGAGCGTGCCGCGCGATTCCAGCGCCTTGAGCAGCACCACCGTGCTGGCGCAGGACAGCGTCAGACCGAAGACCAGCGCCTGGCCGGCCGGCCAGCCCCACCACATCGCCAGGCCCATGCCCAGCGCCGTGGCGGCGGCCATCTGCACGACCGCGCCCGGCAGCGCGATGCGCTTGACCGCCATCAGGTCCTTCAGCGAGAAATGCAGCCCGACGCCGAACATCAGCAGCATCACGCCGATCTCCGACAGCTGCGCGGCGATGCCCACGTCCGCGACGAAGCCCGGCGTGGCCGGACCGATCGCGATGCCGGCGAGCAAGTAACCCACCAGCGCCGGCAGCTTGAGCCGCTCGGCGATGAAACCCAGGATCAGCGCCAGGCCGAAGCCCGCCGCCAGAGTGGAAATGAGGGAGACGTTGTGTTCCATCAGTGCACCGCTCCCGGACCGGCGACGGCGGCGAAGGCCTCGCGGTGACGGGGGCCCTGCGCGAACGCGCCCAGGGCGGCGGCGATCCGGCGTTCCGCGTCCGCCGCGTCGGGCAGCTCGGGGCCGTAGATCTCCATCCAGGTCTGGAAGACCGGATCGTTGTCATGGCGCTGGAGCAGCCGCACCGGCTGCGCCTGGCGCGCGTGTTCGAAGGCGGCCAGCGCGGCCGTCAGCTGGTCCGCGTGGACGCGGTAGTAGACGTAGAGCTCGACCGGTGCGGTCGAGCCGGGAACAGGACGGATGGGAGGCGCGGCGGCGCGCGTCGGCGGCGATGCATTCATTCAGGTTCTCCGATGACGTAAGGCAGGGGACGGGGGGTGAGGACGGCGCCGGACGCGCTGCCCAGGTGCAGGGTGCCGGACTCGAGCGCGGCGAGCTTCACCTCGGCCAGCAGCAGCGGGCGGCCTTCCTGGCGGCCGAAGCCGGCCACCATGCCCGCGGGCTGGTCCGGGTCGGCGCTGTGGAAGATCTCCTGGCCGGGCGTGGCGTCGGCATCGCTGCCGTCCATCGCGAACAGGTGGGTGCGGCGCTTGATCGTGCCGCGGTACTGGCTGCGCGCGACGATCTCCTGGCCCGGGTAGCAGCCCTTCTGGAAATTCACGCCGCCCAGCAGTTCCAGGTTGAGCATCTGGGGGACGAACTGCTCGACCGTGCCCTGGCGGACCCAGGCCAGACCGGCGGTCACGTCCAGGCCCTGCCATTCCTCGGGATCGATCACGGGCAGCGCGGGCGCGGGCGCGTCGGCGGGCTGCAGCAGCAGGAAACGCGGCGTGAGGCCGTCGTCGGGCAGGCGCGTGGCCAGCGCTTCGCGGCCGTCCGCCAGGGCCACGCGGGACACGGACCAGACCGCCGAGGGCACCGCCCCGGCGCCCACACCGACGCCGGCTTCAGCCAGCCAGTCGCGCGCCTGCGCGCCGGACAGGCCCCAGACGGCCCAGGCCGCGCTGTCGTCGCTCAGCTTGCATTTTGCACGAAGCACGAACATGGACAGCCGCTTGACCGTCGCCGGCAGCACCTCGGCCGGCAGGGCCAGCAGCACGGACTGGTCGTCCGGCTTGACCGCCAGCATGGTCGCGAGCAGGCGTCCCTTGGCCGAGCAGTAACCCGCCAGCCGGGCCTGCGCGCCGGTCTGCAGGGCCAGGTCTTGCGTCAGCTGGGTGTGCAGGAACTTGGCGGCTTCCTCGCCCTGGGCGCGGATCACGCCCCAGTCGGCAAGCCGGACGGCGCCCAGCGCCGAGGACGGCACGGGCGGCGGAGCGTGGTGGAGGTCTTCGATCATGGTCCGATTATCATCAGCCCCCGCATTTCACGAAGGGCATCGGGTCTTGTCACGCGCGAAAAACAGATCTCGCGGCACCGCGAGAAAAACGAAGAAGCAGTCGGGCCGCATCGGGCGCTGGCTGCTGTCCGTGCTGGTGGCGGGCGTGGTGCTGGTCGGCGGCGGCGCGGGCGCGGTCTGGTGGTGGCTGCAGGCGCCGCTGGTGCTGGAAAAGCCGGGCATCGAACTGTCGATCGAACCCGGCACGCCGCCGCAGCAGGTCGCGCAGGCCTGGGTGGCGGCCGGGGTGCAGACCGATCCCCGCTTCCTGTACGCCTGGTTCCGGTACTCGGGGCAGGCCCGGAAGATCCGTGCCGGCAGCTATGAGATCCATGCCGGCGTCACGCCGCGCGAGCTGCTCGACAAGATGGTGCGCGGCGACCAGGTGCTGGAACAGTTGCGCCTGATCGAGGGCTGGAACTTCCGCCAGCTGCGCGCCGCGATCGCGGCGGCGCCGGCCTTGAAGCAGACCACCGCGACCATGACGGACGAACAGATCATGGCCGCGCTCGGCGCGCCGGGGCAGGCGCCGGAGGGGCGCTTCTTCCCCGACACCTACGCCTACAGCCTGGGCGTCAGCGACCTGACGGTGCTCAAGCGCGCGCATGCGCTGATGCAGAAACGGTTGGAGAGCGCCTGGTCCGGCCGCGGTGACGGCCTGCCGCTCAAGAGCGCGGACGAGGCGCTGATCCTGGCCTCCATCGTCGAGAAGGAAACCGGCGCCGCGGCGGACCGGGGCCTGGTCGCGGCGGTGTTCGTCAACCGGCTCAAGGTCGGCATGCCGCTGCAGACGGACCCTACGGTGATCTACGGCCTGGGCGCGGACTTCGACGGCAACCTGCGCAAGGTCCACCTGCAGACCGACACGCCGTTCAACACCTACACCCGGGGCGGCCTGCCGCCGACGCCGATCGCGATGCCGGGCCTGGCCGCGCTGCAGGCGACGCTGCATCCGACCCCGTCCAAGGCGCTGTACTTCGTGTCGCGCGGGGACGGCACCAGCCAGTTCAGCGAGGATCTGGCCGCGCATAATCGGGCGGTCAACAAGTACCAGCGCGGCCGCTGAAGCGACCGCGCTTAGCTTTCTGAGCTTGTGCATCTGCGCTTGTTCCATCTGCGCTTCTTCCATCCGGGTTCCGAGCGAGCCGAGAGAGCACCACGCGTGAGCGGTCGATTCATCACCTTCGAGGGCATCGACGGGGCGGGCAAGTCCACCCACATCGAGTCCGTCGCCCAACACCTGCGCCAGCGCGGCGCCGAACTGGTCCAGACCCGCGAGCCCGGCGGCACGCCGCTGGCCGAGTCGCTGCGCGGCCTGTTCCTGCATCAGGACATGGACGGCCTGACCGAGGCGCTGCTGGTCTTCGCCGCGCGCCGCGACCACGTGCAGCGCGTCATCGCGCCGTCGCTGGCGCTCGGCCAGACGGTGCTGTGCGACCGCTTCACCGATGCGAGCTTCGCCTACCAGGGCGGCGGACGCGGCATGGACGTCCAGGTGCTGGCCACGCTGGAGCAGTGGGTGCAGCAGGGGCGCCAGCCGGACCTGACCTTCTGGTTCGACGTGGATCCCGCCACCGCCGCGCAGCGCCGGGCGCAGGCCCGCGACGCGGATCGGCTGGAGCAGCTGGACCTCGATTTCTTCGCCCGCGTGCGGGCCGGGTATCAACGCCGGGCCGAAGCGTCCCGGGGGCGCATCGTCCGCATCGACGCGGGCGACACGATCGAAGGTGTCGCGGCCCAGATCCGCGCCGAGCTGGAGCGCCGCGGATGGTGACCGATGCCTCCTTGAGCGCCGACGGCGCCGCGGCGCTGGCCGAAGGCGACCGGTTGCCTTTGCCCTGGTTGGCCGAGCCGCTGCATCAGGCACTGACGCAAGGCCGCAGCCATGCGCTGCTGCTGCAGGGACCGGCCGGTGTCGGCCAGTTCGACCTGGCGCTGCTGCTGGCCCAGGCCTGGCTCTGCGAGGCGCGTACCTCGGCCGACCAGCCCGGCTGCGGTCGCTGCGCGAGCTGCCATCTGCTGCGCTCGCGCTCGCACCCCGACTTCCAGGTGCTGCTGCCCGAAGCGCTGCGCGAGGCCCTGGGTTTCGGCGCGATGGAGGCGGAGGGCGAGGGCGCGTCCTCGGCCAAGGCCAGCAAGACCAAGCCCAGCCGCGAGATCAAGATCGAGGCGGTGCGCCAGATGTTGTCCTTCGCGCAGGTCAGCGCGGCGCGGGGCCAGGCCAAGGTGGTCCTGGTGTACCCGGCGGAGGCGCTGAACACCGTGGCCGCCAACGCGCTGCTGAAGACCCTGGAGGAGCCGGCCGGACTGCTGCGCTTCGTGCTGGCGAGCGCCGCCCCGCAGCAGCTGCTGCCGACCATCCGCAGCCGCTGCCAGCCGCTGCAGATGGCGCTGCCCCGGCGCGACGCGGCGCTGGCCTGGCTGACCGGGCAGGGCGTCGAGCAGGCCGGCGTGCTGCTGGACGCCACCGGCGGCCGTCCGCAGGAGGCGCTGCAGTGGAGCGAGGAGGGCATCGCCGCCAAGACCTGGCTGGAGCTGCCGCGCCGCATCGCCAAGGGCGAGGCCGTGGCGCTGACCGACTGGCCGGTGCCGCGCGCGATCGCGGCGATGCAGCGCCTGGTCCACGACCTGATGCGCATCGCCCACGGTGCCGGCCCTGCCTACTTCCCGCGCGACGCGCTGCCCAAGCTGCCGGCGGTGCGCACCGCGCTGGACCAGTGGGCGAAGACGTTGCAGCAGGCGGCGCGGCACGCCGACCACCCGCTCAACGCCGGTCTGCTGATGGAATCGCTGGTGGCGCAGGGGCAGCAGGCGATGCGGCCGGCGCGCTGATCCCTGCGCCGGTCCCTCCGCTGATCAACCTGGTAACCAAGTCTGACCCCCGGGCGCCGCGAGTAGACTTGCCCCCATGAGCGAACTCAGCCTGAAACCGATGAGCACCACGCCCCCCGCGTCCGCCCCCGTCCCGGCTCCCGCCGGCGGTGCCCGACCCAGCGTGATCCAGCTGGTGTTCAAGGAGAAGGGCGCGCTCTACGCCGCCTACATCCCGATCTTCTCGGAAGGCGGCGTCTTCGTGCCGACGACGCGCGACTACAAGCTGGGCGAGGACATCTACCTGCTGATGACGCTGCCCGAGGATCCCAACCGCTATCCGGTCGCCGGCAAGGTGGCCTGGCTCACGCCGGCCAACGCGTCGGGCGGCCGTACGCAGGGCGTCGGCGTGCGTTTCCCCGGCGATGAGAAGACGCGCGTGATCAAGCTCAAGATCGAGGAACTGCTGGGCACGGCGATCTCCTCGGCCAAGCCGACGCAGACGATCTGAATTCCGGAGGTCGGCGGCCCTCCTGCCGCCGCAGCGCCCGGCCATCCACCGCATGAGCCGGGCGGAGTTGTTCTCATGTACATCGATTCCCATTGCCACCTGAGCTTTCCCGAGCTCCAGTCCCAGCTCCCCGACCTGCTCGCCGCGATGGACGCGGCCCAGGTGACGCAGGCCGTCTGCATCTGCACGACGATGGAGGAGTTCCCAGAGGTCCGGGCCATCGCCGACGCGCACCGGCAGCTGTTCGCCACCGTCGGCGTCCACCCGGACAGCGACGAGGTCCATGAGCCCAGCGTCGACGAACTGGTCGAGGGCGCCGCGCATCCGAAGGTGGTCGCCATCGGCGAGACCGGGCTGGACTACTACCGCCTCAACGGCCGGACCGTCGAGGAAATGGAATGGCAGCGCGAGCGCTTCCGCAACCACATCCGCGCCGCGAAGCGCACGGGCAAGCCGCTGGTGATCCACACCCGCTCGGCCGCCGAGGACACCTTGCGCCTGATGCGGGAGGAGGACGCCGGCCAGCCGGGCGGCGTCGTCCACTGCTTCACCGAGACCATGGACGTGGCGAGGGCGTCGCTGGACCTGGGCTTCCACATCTCCTTCTCCGGGATCGTGACCTTCAAGAACGCGGCCGACCTGCGGGAGGTCGCGAAGATGGTGCCGGCGGACCGCATCCTGATCGAGACCGACAGCCCCTATCTGGCGCCGGTCCCGTACCGCGGCAAGCTGAACCAGCCGGCGTACGTCCCGCACGTGGCCAAGCTGATCGCCGAGGTCCGTGGCGTGCCCGTGGAGACGCTGGCGGCGCAGTGCACGGCGAACACGCGGCGGCTGTTCCAGCTGCCCGAGGCCGCCTGACATGACCGCCGGTTCGCCCCGGAAGGCCCCGGCCCTGAAGGCCCTGAAGGTTCGGGTTGCGTTCGCCGTGGGAGGAGCGCTCGCCGGCCTGATGCTGGCGGCGATGCCCGTCACGGCGGCCCTGGCGCAGGGACGATTCGGATCGCAGGCGCCGATGCCGGCATCCGGGACCGCGGCGTCGCCCGAACTGCATGTCGCCGCCCGCAACGACCACGCCGCCACGGTGATGAAGCTGCTGCTGGCGGGCGTCGATCCCAACGTCCGCGACGCGCAGGGCAACACGGCCTTGCATGTGGCGATCCGCGAGGAGTCCGGCAAAGCCTTCGAGACGCTGCTCAAAAGCCCAGGCACCGACGTCAGCGCGATCAACCAGGCCGGCGAGACACCGCTGATGCTGGCGGCGCTCAAGGGGCAGCTGGACTGGGTCAAGGAGCTCGTGAAGCGTGGCGCCTTCGTCAACGAGCCCGGCTGGTCGGCGCTGCACTACGCCGCCGCCGGACCGAACGAGCAGGTGGTGCGCTGGCTGGTGGCGCAGGGCGCGGACATCGACGCCCGGTCGGCCAACGGCACGACGCCGCTGATGATGGCGGCCGGTTACGGCGGGCTCAGCGGCGCGGAGGTGCTGATCGCCGCCGGCGCGGACGTCACGCTGCGCAACGACCACCAGATGACGGCCGCCGACTTCGCCCGCCGCGCCGGGCAGGACGAGATGGCCGAGAAGCTCGACAAGCTGGCCCGGGCGCGGCATCCGTCACGCCCGCGCACTTCGCCGTGAGGCGCCTGCTGGCAATCCCCTAGGAATCCGTCTGACACGCGGTTTGGCCCGCCGCCCACTGTCGGCGGACCGGGTCGGTCCCTACAGTTCATTCCATGCCGACACGGTGTCGGCGCCGCCCTCAGGCCCTCGCAAGCTGGCCCACGGAATCGACTGAATCCCCCTGGAGACCGACATGCTGACCACGACCCAAGCCACGACCCAAGACTTCGCCGCCAACCCGTTCGCGATGCTGCTGGACCCCGAGCGCGTCGTTCATGAGGTGGCCGCTTCCGAGCGTCTGGCCCGCCTGCGCAGCCGCATCTACCGCCCGCTGGACAAGCCGCTGATCGCGCACCGCGGTGCCGACGACCAGGCCGCCTTCGACGAGGAAGTCGACGCTGCCGAGCTGTCGGATGCCGACCTGCTGCCGCTGGACGACGAACCGTCCGACGGCGCCATGCTGAGCGCCTGATCGCTGCCGGGGCAAGGAATCCGCCGGCCGGCCGGCCCGTCGCCGAGTCGTTTGTCAGCCCAGTCTGACTTGCGCTTCCGACAGCCGACTACACCCGGCGCCCCGCGATCTCCCTAGCATGTGGCTCATCAAGGTCGCCGTATCGTGTGACCGAGCCCCACAGCCCTCCTGGAGACTGTCATGCGCCGCCCCCGAGTCCTCACCGTCCACGCCGCCGACGCTTCGCGCGTCTTGCGTGTCTCGTGTGTTTCCATCGAGAGCCGCCGGCGGCTGATGGTGGCGGTGACTCTGCCGATCCTGGCGATCGGCGTGCTGCTGACGCTGGGCGGGTGCACGACGATGGACGGTCGATCCGGCAGCCCGGGAGCGAATGCGCCGATCGGCGCCGCACCGGAGGCTGCGCCAACGGCCGTCGGCGGCAACCTCTGGTCGTCCCGGATGGAAGAACGCCGCCAGGCCCTGATCCAGGCCGGCGCCGGTGCAGGCATCAGCGTTGCCCGTACCGCGGACAACCAGCTCAAGCTGAGCGTGCCCGCCGATGCCTCCTTCGACATCGGCCGTTCCGAACTCAAGCCGGCACTGCGGCCGGTGCTCGACGAGGTCAGCCGCAACCTGGACGACACCGTCCGCGTGACCATCGTCGGCCATACCGACAGTTCGGCTGGCGATGCGGTCAACGGCCCGTTGTCGTTGGATCGGGCAGAGGCCGTGCGTGAGTACCTGGTCCATCACGGCGTCCGGCGTGGCAGATTGCTCGTGGAGGGCCGCGGTGGACGACAGCCCGTGGCCAGCAACGCCACTGAGGCCGGGCGGGCTGCCAATCGTCGGATCGAGATTTTCCTGTCGCAACCCGCGTCCTAAGTTGTTTCAAGCACGGGAGTTGAGTCATGAATGCCTTCTGCCCCCGAAACGTCCTCCGCGTCGCACTGATGCCGGCGACGCTCTCGCTGGCTTCGCTCGTTCAAGCCGCGCCTGCCGTCGACCCGACACCAAGTTCGCTCGACGATCGCGTCGAACTGTCCGGTCGCAACCTCTCCGAGCGGGCGCGTCAGCAGCCTTTGCGTGAATCCACCTCCGCTTCACGGTACACGGTGACGCAGAGCGCCGCCGAACCATTGGCCACCGCCAACCAGTCCGCGGGCGCTGCCGGTTGGTACGGGCGCGCGCCGCAAGCGACGCAGACGATGCTGTGGGCCAGGCCGGCGTCCGGCAGCGGGCTGCGGGTGGGGGTCGGCGTCGAGCAGCGTGGCGTCGCGTTCGGCGGCGGGCTGTATGCGACGCCTTACCAGAACCTTCGTCCCGGCGCGGCCGGCGATGCGGGCGTTCTGGTCGGACTGGCGATGCCGACCGGCCCTCGATCCCATGCCTTTGTCCAGACGCCGCTGCTCGAGGCGCAGCGCGCGCAGATCGACGACCTCAGCGTCCCCGGTCTCAACAACCGCGAGCGCCAGGTGCGCTTCGGTCTGGCCTTCAACAGCCGAAAGGCCTACGCGGACTTGCGCAAAGGCTTCAAGATGGAACTCAGCGGACAGTCCTCGCTGACCTTCCGACCGCGGGGCGGGCGTGTGGGTGTGACCTTCCAGAAGATCTGGTGAGACGGCGGCCGTCGAGCGCCCCGTCATCTCCACGAAAGCCGGCGTAAGCCGGCTTTTTCGTTGATGCGGCGTTGATGCGTGGTGGAGGCGTCGTCGGTAGGTCCTCTCCTACAGCGCATCGGTTGCGGCTCCGACGCAGGCTCGCGGTGCGGGACTGCCCCAGGCGAACCGGCCAGTCCCTACAGTTCATTCCATCGCGGCACGGTGCCGCGCAGGAGAACCGAGATGCTGCACTACGCCGTCGTCTTTTTCGTCATTGCCTTGATCGCCGCGCTGTTCGGCTTCGGCGGCATCGCCGCCGGCGCCGCGAGCATCGCGAAGATCCTCTTCTTCGTCTTCGTGATCATGGCCGTCGTCACCTTCGTGATGAGCCTGCTGCGAAAGTGACGTCGCGGGACCCCGTCGATCGCCTCACTGACTCCCTCCAAAAACAAGCAAAGGATGACCATGAACAAGCCCGCCACCACCGCACTGATCGCCGCCGCCCTGAGCCTGTGCGCCGGCATGGCGCAAGCCGCCAACTTCTCCAAGTCGGTCTACGACGGCGCCAAGGACGACATCAAGAAGACCTACAAGGTCGACAAGGACGCTTGCGACCAGCTGTCGGGCAACGCCAAGGACATCTGCGTCAAGGAGGCCAAGGGCCGCGAGGACGTGGCGCTGGCCCAGCTCGAATACAACTACAGCGGCAACGCCAAGGACGAGGCCAAGCTGATCGAGGCCCGCTACGAAGCCCGCTACGACGTGGCCAAGGAACGCTGCGACGACCGTTCGGGCGAAGCCAAGGACGTCTGCCAGCGCGAGGCCAAGACTTCCTACGAGAAGGCCAAGGCCGAGCTCAAGATGAACAAGAAGGTGGCTGCGGCCGTCGATGACGCGGAGGAAACCCGCGTGAAGGCCGACTACAAGCTGGCGGCCGAGAAGTGCAACACGCTGTCCGGCGATGCCAAGGACGTGTGCGTGAACTCGGCCAAGGCGCGCTACAACCAGCGCTGACCGGCCGGCAACGATTCAACCCCGGCGGGGGGCGCAAGCGATCCGAAGTCGTTCGCGCCTGACGTTGCACCGGCGGATCCGGGACCACAACTCGAACATTGCCCGGATCCCCCTGTCGACACCCATTGGAACGGCGCCCCGCAGGGCGCCGTTTTTCTTTGAAGGGTCGAATGCTGTCGATGGCGCCGCGCACGCGCTCAAGGGCCGTCGCCTCTGGACGCCGAGCCGGTGTCGGAACCCTCTGCGGGCGCGGTGACCGTTGCGCCTCTGGCGGTGGGCAAGGCGGCGAGGTCGTCGGCGGACCACACCGGCGCCGTCAGGATCAGTGCACTGGCGCCCGCGGCCACGACAACGCACAGGATCGTGCCGATGAAGCGCGAGAGGCTCCGGCTCTGCGTCGGGATCTCATTGATCATGAGCGGCCTCCGCGCCGATGACCGCGGTCAACCAGGGCGCCGAACAACATGGGTGCCGCGCCCGCGGCGATGGCGGGGCGAGTCAGCCAGGAGGCGATCAGGCGGATCAGGAGAAAGGGGCGTGTCATCAAGGAACTCCGAGGGTCAGGCTTCGACGTGAAGCGAAGCACCGATGGTCGGAATTCCTCGAGCAATGGCCTATGGCCTTCTCTGGTGGCGCATGACAACCAACTAGCAGATTGAAGTGGGTCGACCTGCTGGAATGCGTGGTCAGGCCAAGCCGGCCTTGTCCAGTCCGAAGGCCTTGTCCTGCGAACCGGGCACGCTCTGGAACGCGACGTTGAGCCGGTTCCAGGCATTGATCGACGACACCAGCCAGGTCAGGTCGGACAATTCCTTCTCGTTGAACTGCTCGCGGACTTCGGCATAGACCGCGTCGGAAACACCCGTTTCAGGGATGCGCGTGAGCGACTCGGTCCACAGCAGCGCGGCGCGTTCCCGGGCGGAGAACAGCGGGGATTCGCGCCAGATCGCGATGTGGTGCAGTCGCAGCGGGCGTTCGCCGCCGATGACGGCCTGCTTGACGTGCATGTCCAGGCAGAACGCGCAGCCGTTGAGCTGCGAGGCGCGGATCTCGACCAGGACCTGCAGGCCGTGCTCGAGGCCGCTCTCCTTCAAGGCCATGGACAGCTCGACCAGCTTCTTGAAGGCGGCGGGAGACTGTTGCATGTAGTTCAGACGTTGGCTCATGGTGGGCTCCGTGATGAGGGAAAGAAAATGAAGGGGGCGTATCCACAAGACGAGGCAGCCTCCGCACTTGTGACATCGCCCTGCGCCCAAGCCGGCGGGCCGCCTCGCTAAACTGGCCGGCGCCCGCCCAAGAAGGCCTTGAACACTTCCCGCGCCGTGACCGCACCTTCCTCACCGACTTCCCCCGCTTCCGGCACCGCGCCGGCCCCCAGGACCAGCGTCTTCCGCCATCCCGGCTTCACGGCGTTCCTGATCTGCCGCCTGGCGGCAGTCTTCGCCGGGCAGATCCAGGCGGTGGTCGTGGCCTGGCAGGTCTATGACCTGACCCGCGAGCCGCTGGCACTGGCCTACGTCGGCCTGGCGCAGTTCATCCCGATGCTGCTGCTCCTGCTGCCGGCCGGCGACCTGATCGACCGCTTCAGCCGCAAGCCGATCCTGGCGATCAGCTGGGCCGTGAGCGCGGGCTGCAGCCTGGCGCTGTGGTGGCTGTCGGGTCACGGCCACGCGGGCGTGACCGGGATCTACGCCGTGCTGGTGGTCTTCGGATGCTCGCGCGCGTTTTCCGGACCGGCGTTGCAGAGCCTGCTGCCGCAGATCGTGCCGCGCGAACAACTGGCCCAGGCGATTGCCGCCAACAGCATGCTGCTGCGCGTGGCCAGCATCGGCGGCCCGTTCCTGGGCGGGCTGCTGTACGGTTTTGGGGGATCGGGCCTGACCTACCTCGTCTGCCTGGCCTGTTTCGCGTTGGGCACCGCACTGCTGGTCGGCGCCGTGCCGGTGCGTTTCGCCGCGCCGCCTTCGCCCGCGGGCGGGAACATCTGGCAGCGTTTCGGCGCAGGCATCCACTTCATCCGGTCGCGGCCCATCATCCTCGGCACGATCTCGCTGGACCTGTTCGCGGTGCTGCTGGGCGGGGTCGTTGCGCTGCTGCCGATCTACGCCCATGAGGTGCTGCACGCCGGCCCGGAGGGGCTGGGCGCGTTGCGCAGCGCCATGGCCGTCGGCGAGGTCACCGCCGGCTTCTATCTGAGCCTGCGGCCGTTCAACCGGCATGTCGGCAAGGCGATGTTCGCGGCGGTGGCGGTGTTCGGCCTCGCCAATCTGGTGTTCTCGCTGTCGACGACCTTCTGGCTGTCATTCGCGGCGCTGGCCATCGCCGGCGCGGCGGACATGGTCAGCGTCTACATCCGCGGTGCGCTGGTGCAGTTCTCGACGCCCGATGAGATGCGCGGCCGCGTCAACGCGGTGAACATGCTTTTCATCGGATCGTCCAACGAACTGGGCGAGTTCCGCGCCGGCAGTGCCGCCGCAGCGCTGGGCGCGGTTCCCGCGGCCGTGACGGGCGCGGTGTGCACGCTGGGTGTCGTCGCAGCCTGGGCGGCCTTGTTCAAGCCGCTGCGCACGGTCGACCGCTTCGAGGAAGCGACGCCGGCCGTCACGCGCTGATCCCTCGATCTCCCAAAAAAGAGCCGCACCGGCCGAGGAGGCGCAGTGCGGCAACAGGGAGGATGCAGGGAAGCTCTGGCAAGCGGCGAACCTGCCTCGCGCCAGAACGTCGGCAGCGTCTGCCGCCCGGTCGTCGTGGCGGGATCGTTGTGGCAGGTCAGTGGTTGTTGCGACCGCGCACGGCGGGCGGCAGGTAGTCCTTGCCGACCATGGCCCGGGCGAAAAGATAGTTGTTGCGCGCCCGGGCAGGCAGGCTGTCCAGGTCGACGTGGCCTTGCGGGTCGCAAGGGAAGGACATCGCCCGACCTGCGTCGAAGATGGATTCGAAGCGGATCTCGAACTGGGACGCAGCGGCGTCGGCGGCAATCTGGAGGCTCATTTGGGTTCTCCTGCTGAGTTCCTTTGCTTTCACTATCGGCGCTGGGACTATCGCTTCCCATCAGTGCAGCGCGGTGCGCGGTGTCGGCGCGGGGAGGTGGCCTGTGTCCGACGACGTCCTACAGCTTGTGGGTACAACGGAAGTGCGTTGGCGAACGTTGACGGTGCGGCCGTCTGTCGCCCGGGACTTCACACAGATTTGCAGTCCTGTTTCGCACACCGACCTGGATGTGGGAGAGCGCCTACAGCGCGTTGCGGTGGCCGCCGCTTCGCCGCTGGGGCGGCGACAGCGAGGATGCAGGCATCGCAACCCGGTTCCGCGCCGGTTCGAGGCCGCCATGGACGACAACATGCTCATGCTGATGACGCTGTCCACCTGCACCGCCACCGCGTTGGCGCTGCGGATGTGGCAGTGGCTTGACGAACTCGCGCGGGACGACTCCCAGGAGGATTTCCCATGAGCGCCCGACCCCCTCTGCCGCCCGAGCATCCCGCCGACGCTTCCACGGTCGATCCTTCCGTCGAACGCCAGGCCAGCGAAGACCAGCCGCTGAGCCAGTCCGCCTTCATCTGCGGCGAAGTGACCTACCGCACCGGTGACGGTCCGATGATGGTCATCCGGCCCGGCACCGTGCAGGTGGAGATCAACGAGCACGACGTGACGCTGGGGTGGGAGGAGGGCGACTCGCGCATGAGCGCCCTGATGCCTCGCAGCGAGTACGCGCGCTTCATCGGCACCGGCGCGATCAAGCCCGTGGTGACGCACCGGCCGGACGAGGCCGGCGGCGCCGAAGGCACTGTCCGCGCGCAACCTGAGCTGGACAAGGCTCAGGGCAAGTCCGGGCACTGAACTGGACAACCAGCCGGGCATGGCGCCCGGCACCGTGCGCAGCTTGGAGTGCCAATGAAAAACGCCTCGGTATACCGAGGCGTTGTCGTTTGGGTCGACGCGAGGCGTCAGTCGCGATCGCCGCCGAAGATGCCCAGCAGTTGCAGCAGCGCGGTGAACACGTTGTACAGGTCCAGGTAGATGTTGAGCGTCGCGCTGATGTAGTTGGTCTCGCCGCCGTCGATGACGCGCTTGACGTCGACCAGCATGAAGGCCGAGAAGATGCCCAGCACGGCGACCAGCAGCGCCAGGTGCACGCCGGTGGACTGCAGGAAGACGTTGGCGATGCCGGCGATCATGGCGATCACGGCGCCGACGAACAGGAACTTCTGCAGGCCGGAGAGGTCGCGCTTGACCACGGTGGCCAGCGAGGCCATCGCGAAGAAGATCCCGGCGGTGCCGCCGAAGGCCGTCATGATCAGCGTGCCGCCGTTCTTGAAGCCCAGGATCGCCGCCAGCAGGCGCGACAGCATCAGGCCCATGAAGAAGGTGAAGGCCAGCAGCGAGGCGACACCCGCGGCGGAGTTCTTGGTCTTCTCCACCAGGAACATCAGGCCGAACGCGCCGACGAAGAACAGGATCATGCTCGCGCCGTTGCCCATGGCGGCGAGGATGCCGGTGCTCACGCCGATCCAGGCGCCGAGCACGGTGGGGATCAGCGACAGCGCCAGCAGCGCGTAGGTGTTGCGCAGGACGCGCTGGCGGTCGGCGGACAGCGACGAGCCGAAGCCGCCGGTGTTGAGGTCGATGATGCGGTCGTTCATGTGCGTGCGCCCCATGAAGTGAGTGTTGCTGTCGATTGTAGGCACGGGTCTTAAGGCTTCGTTAAAGTGATCGTCTTTCCTTCAATGATCCCGACGAGGCCGCAGATGAAACAGAAGCCCTTCCTGACCCTGGACGACGTCAAGCGCATCGCCGCCGCCGCGGAAGCGGAAGCGCTCAAGAACAACTGGGCCGTGACCATCGCGATCGTCGACGACGGCGGTCATCTGCTGTGGTTGCAACGCCTGGACAACGCCGCCGCCACGTCGGCCGTGATCGCGCCGGCGAAAGCCAGGACGTCCGCGCTCGGACGCCGCGAATCCAAGGTCTATGAGGACATCGTCAACAACGGCCGCAACGCGTTCCTGAGCGTGCCGCTGGAAGGGATGCTGGAAGGTGGCGTGCCTGTGCTGGTCGAAGGCTTCTGCGTCGGCGCGGTCGGCGTCAGCGGCGTGAAGTCGAATGAAGACGCGCAAGTCGCCAAGGCAGGCATCGCCGCCCTGGGTTGAGCCCACGAGGTCCGCGGTCGATCGGGGACGGCAAGGCGCGAGGTTTCGGCGCTTGACGCAGGGGGAGAGGCGGACCGAGTTCAGTCCAGTGGACTGAACGACGCCGACGAGCGCTGGAGGACCGGAGGTCTGACAGCCTTGCGCCTTGGCGGCCAAGCGCGCCGGAGCGTGCAGTCAAGGGCTGCCGACCATGTCCTCCTGATGACCCGTTTGCGCAAATCTTCTCCGTGAATACCCCGACGGGTTATACTCGTCAGGTTTACCCGCAACCTACCGCGTCCCGCAAACTTCACCCCCGATCGCATCGGATCCCACTCGGATCGACTCCCTCACAGGAGACCCGGTCGCACCCGCGCGCCAGCCGTCCATGGCGCGTGCCGGCGGCGAATCCAGGGCCCTGAAGCAGAGCCGGGCGCGCGCACAACAACGGAGTTTCCCGTGCTGCCCGATCTGCTTTCCGCTCCCCCCGCGATTCTTGCCCTGGCAGACGGCACGGTCTTCAAGGGTTCCGCGCTCGGCGCCGCCGGCCGGACCGTTGGTGAGGTGGTGTTCAACACCGCGCTCACCGGCTACCAAGAAATCCTCACCGACCCCAGCTACTGCCGCCAGATCGTCACCCTGACGTATCCGCACATCGGCAACTATGGCGTCAATGACGAGGACGTCGAGGCGTCGAAGATCTTTGCCGCAGGCCTGATCATCAAGGAGGCGCCGGTCCTCGACTCGAACTTCCGCAAGGGTCGCACGCTGCGCCAGTACCTGAAGGACGAGGGCACCGTCGCTATCGCCGACCTGGACACGCGCCGCCTGACGCGCGTGCTGCGCGAGAAGGGCGCCCAGAACGGTTGCATCCTGGCGTTGAACGCCGGCGAGCAGATCACCCAGGCGCACATCGACGAGGCGGTCGCGCTGGCCAAGGGCGCGCCCAGCATGGCGGGCCTGGACCTGGCGAAGGTCGTCAGCCGCACGGAGCGCGAAGTCTGGACCGAGACCGAGTGGACGCTCGGCAAGGGCTACGGCGAGCAGACCGCTCCGAAGTTCCACGTCGTCGCCTACGACTTCGGCGTCAAGAGCAACATCCTGCGCATGCTGGCCTCGCGCGGCTGCCGCATCACCGTGGTGCCGGCGCAGACGCCGGCCTCGGAGGTCTTCGACCTCGAGCCGGACGGCGTGTTCCTGTCCAACGGCCCCGGCGATCCGGAGCCTTGCGACTACGCCATCAAGGCCACCGCGCAACTGATCGAGGCCGGCATCCCGACCTTCGGCATCTGCCTGGGCCACCAGATCATGGCGCTGGCCTCCGGCGCGAAGACCTTCAAGATGAAGTTCGGCCATCACGGCGCGAACCATCCGGTGAAGGACCTCGACAACGGCCGCGTCAGCATCACCAGCCAGAACCACGGTTTCGCGGTCGATCCCGACACGCTGCCGTCCAACCTGCGCGCCACGCACGTCAGCCTGTTCGACGGCACGCTGCAGGGCCTGGCCCGCACCGACAAGCCCGCGTTCTGCTTCCAGGGTCACCCGGAAGCGAGCCCCGGCCCGCACGACATCTCGTATCTGTTCGACCGCTTCATCGGTCTCATGTCCAAGGCCTGATGAAGAGGGAGACGACTCATGCCCAAGCGTTCTGACATCAAAAGCATCCTCATCATCGGCGCCGGTCCGATCATCATCGGCCAGGCCTGCGAGTTCGACTACTCGGGCGCCCAGGCCTGCAAGGCGTTGCGCGAGGAGGGCTACAAGGTCATCCTGGTGAACAGCAACCCGGCGACGATCATGACGGACCCGGACACCGCCGACGTCACCTACATCGAGCCGATCACCTGGCAGGTGGTCGAGAAGATCATCGCCAAGGAGCGTCCCGACGCGATCCTGCCGACCATGGGCGGCCAGACCGCGCTGAACTGCGCGCTGGACCTGCACAAGCACGGCGTGCTGGACAAGTACCAGGTCGAGATGATCGGTGCCAACGAGCACGCGATCGAGAAGGCCGAAGACCGTCTGAAGTTCAAGGACGCGATGACCAAGATCGGGCTGGGCTCGGCCCGCTCGGGCATCGCGCATTCGCTGGAAGAGGCGTGGGCTGTGCAGAAGCGCATCCACGCCGAGATCGGCGGCGCGGGCTTCCCGATGGTGATCCGCCCCAGCTTCACGCTGGGCGGCACCGGCGGCGGCATCGCCTACAACCCGGAGGAGTTCGAGGAGATCTGCAAGCGCGGCCTCGACCTCTCGCCGACGAATGAGCTGCTCATCGAAGAGTCGCTGATCGGCTGGAAGGAATACGAGATGGAAGTGGTCCGCGACAAGGCGGACAACTGCATCATCGTGTGCTCGATCGAGAACCTGGACCCGATGGGCATCCACACGGGCGACTCGATCACCGTGGCCCCGGCCCAGACGCTGACCGACAAGGAATACCAGCTGCTGCGCAACGCCTCGATCGCGATCCTGCGTGAGATCGGCGTCGACACCGGCGGTTCCAACGTGCAGTTCTCGATCAACCCCGAAGACGGCCGCATGGTCGTCATCGAGATGAACCCGCGCGTGTCGCGCTCGTCGGCGCTGGCCTCGAAGGCCACCGGCTTCCCGATCGCCAAGATCGCCGCGAAGCTGGCCGTCGGCTACACGCTCGACGAACTCAAGAACGACATCACCGGCGGCATCACGCCCGCGTCGTTCGAGCCCAGCATCGACTACGTCGTCACCAAGATCCCGCGTTTCGCCTTCGAGAAGTTCCCGATGGCCGACTCGCGCCTGACGACGCAGATGAAGTCGGTCGGCGAAGTGATGGCCATGGGCCGCAACTTCCAGGAATCGTTCCAGAAGGCGCTGCGCGGCCTGGAGACCGGCATCGACGGTCTCTCCGAGATCAGCAGCGACCGCGAGGAGATCGTGCAGGAGATCGGCGAACCCGGTCCGTCGCGCATCCTGTTCCTGGGCGACGCCTTCCGCATCGGCATGACGCTGGACGAGGTCTTCGAGGAAACGAAGATCGATCCGTGGTTCCTCGCCCAGATCGAACAGCTGATCAAGATCGAGCTGTCGCTGGCCGGCCGCACGCTGGCCTCGCTGAGCGTCGACGAGCTGCGCCTGCTGAAGAAGAAGGGCTTCTCGGACAAGCGCCTGGCCAAGCTGCTGGGCACCAACCAGCACGAGGTGCGCAAGACGCGCCACGCGCTGAACGTCCGTCCGGTCTACAAGCGCGTCGACACCTGCGCCGCCGAATTCGCGACGCAGACGGCCTACATGTACTCCACGTACGACGAGGAGTGCGAGGCCAACCCGACCGACAAGAAGAAGATCATGGTGCTGGGCGGCGGTCCGAACCGCATCGGCCAGGGCATCGAGTTCGACTACTGCTGCGTCCATGCGGCCCTCGCGATGCGCGAGGACGGCTACGAGACCATCATGGTCAACTGCAATCCGGAGACGGTCTCGACCGACTACGACACCTCCGACCGCCTGTACTTCGAGCCGGTGACGCTCGAGGACGTGCTGGAGATCGTGGCCAAGGAGAAGCCGGTCGGCGTGATCGTGCAGTACGGCGGCCAGACGCCCCTGAAGCTGGCGCTGGACCTCGAAGCCAACGGCGTGCCCATCATCGGCACCTCGCCGGACTCGATCGACATGGCCGAGGACCGCGAGCGCTTCCAGAAGCTGCTGCATGAGCTGGGCCTGAAGCAGCCGCCCAACCGGACGGCGCGCAATGAGGACCAGGCCGTCGCGCTGGCCAACGAGATCGGCTACCCGCTGGTCGTGCGTCCCAGCTACGTGCTGGGCGGCCGCGCGATGGAGATCGTCCACGGCGACAAGGACCTGGAGCGCTACATGCGCGAGGCCGTGCGCGTCAGCGAGAAGTCGCCGGTGCTGCTGGACCGCTTCCTGGAGGATGCGGTCGAGGTCGACGTCGACTGCATCTGCGACGGCGAAGACACGATGATGGGCGGCATCATGGAGCACATCGAGGCGGCCGGCATCCACTCCGGAGACTCGGCCTGCTCGCTGCCGCCGTACACGCTGTCCAAGGAGCTGCAGGACGAACTGCGCCGCCAGACCGCGGAGATGGCCAAGGCGCTGAAGGTCGTCGGCCTGATGAACGTGCAGTTCGCGATCCAGGGCGACGTGACCAAGGGCTTGTCCGAGAACACGGTCTACGTGCTCGAGGTGAACCCGCGGGCGTCCCGCACCGTGCCGTTCGTGTCCAAGGCGACCAGCCAGCCGCTGGCCAAGATCGCCGCGCGCTGCATGGCCGGCGTCAAGCTCAAGGACCAGAAGGCCGCCGGCGGCAAGCCGCCGGTCGAGATCCAGCCGCCGTATTTCAGCGTCAAGGAAGCCGTCTTCCCGTTCAACAAGTTCCCCGGCGTGGACCCGATCCTCAGCCCGGAAATGCGTTCGACCGGCGAAGTCATGGGCGCCGGCCGGACCTTCGGCGAAGCGATGCTGAAGAGCCAGCTGGGCGCGGGCTCGCGCCTGCCGCGTCAGGGCAACGTCTTGATCACCGTCAAGAACAACGACAAGGACCGAGCCGTCGCGCTGGCGCGTGATCTGGCGGCGCTGGGCTTCGGCGTGGTGGCGACCAAGGGCACGGCCGCGGCGATCGAAGCCGCCGGCATCCCGGTGCGCGTCGTCAACAAGGTCAAGGACGGCCGTCCGCACATCGTCGACATGATCAAGGGCGGCGACATCCAGCTGGTGTTCACGACCGTCGACGAGACCCGCACGGCGATCGCCGACAGCCGCCACATCCGTCAGGCGGCGCTGGCCAACCGGGTGACCTACTACACGACCATGGCCGGCTGCGAAGCCGCCGTCGAAGGCATGAAGCACAAGGACGGCCTGCTGGTGCAATCGCTGCAGGAACTGCACGCGGAACTGCATTAAACTGCCTCATCCCATTCCGCCGCCGCTGCTCAGCGATCCTGAGCGGCAGCGGCGGTTTGTTTTGTTACTCAAGGTTCTAGAGACATGGCCACGACGATTCCATTGACCAAGCGCGGCGCTGAGAAGCTCAAGGAAGAACTGCATCGGCTGAAGACGGTCGAGCGGCATGCCGTGATCAACGCGATCTCGGAAGCCCGTGCGCAAGGCGACCTGTCGGAGAACGCCGAGTACGAGGCCGCCAAGGACAAGCAGGGCTTCATCGAAGGTCGCATCCTGGAGATCGAAGGCAAGCTGTCGTCGGCGCAGGTGATCGATCCGTCGTCGGTGAACGCCGGCGGCAAGGTGGTGTTCGGCACGACGGTCGACCTCGAAGAGGAAGAGTCCGGCAACGAGGTCACGTACCAGATCGTCGGCGACGACGAGGCCGACCTGAAGCAGGGGCTGATCTCGATCAGTTCGCCGATTGCCCGCGCACTGATCGGCAAGGAAGCCGGCGACGTCGCCGAAGTCGTGGCGCCCGGCGGCATCAAGCGCTACGAGATCGTCGACGTCCGCTACATCTGAGACATCGGGCGATGCTGCTGCGACTCCGTGCGCTGCTGGCCGCGCTGTGGGCTGGCGAGCTGTTGGCGGTGGCGCTGCTCGCGGCGCCGAACGCGTTCGCGACCCTTGAGCGTGCGGTCGCCGGCAAGTACGTGGCGCGGCTGTTCGAGATGGATGCCCGCTTCGCGCTGGCGGCCGGCGTGCTGCTGATCCTGATGGAGCGTCGCCTGCACCGTGACGGCGTGGTGCGCGGTTCGGCGATGAGCGCGGACTTCTGGCTGCCGCTGGTAGCCATCGGATGCACCGCCGCCGGGTTCTATGCGCTGCAGCCGTTGATGGAAGCCGCTCGGCAAGGGCAGGGGAGCTGGACTTTCCTGCAACTGCATGCGGTGTCGCTGGCGCTTTTCGGCCTGAGAACCGTCGCCGTGCTGGTGTTGGCCTGGCGGGTGAGCGGGTCGGCCTCCCGCTGACCGAGGGAAACCAGAAAAAGAAAGACGGCCCGCGGGCCGTCTTGTCGTTGAAGCTGAAACTGAAGAACTGGCGTCCGTCGCCTCAGCCTTGGCTGGACTTCTTCACGCTGGTCTGGCGCGGCTTCTTGGCGCGCTTGACCTCACCGCCATAGGTGACGCGCTGGTTGCCCAGCACCGTGACCTTCTTGATCTGCGGGCGGTTGTTGCCGCTCTTCGAGAACTTCACGATCTTCACGATCTTGGGTGCCGAGCGGGCGTCGTCCTTCGGAGCGGCCCTTTCCTTCTCGGGCATCGGGCGCCACAGGATGAGCAGCTTGCCGATGTGCTGGATGGGGGCGGCGTCCAGCTCCTCGGCCAGCGTGGCGAGGATGGCCTCGCGGCCGTCGCGGTCGTCGGACATGACGCGCACCTTGATCAGTCCGTGGGACTTGAGCGCGAGGTCGACCTCCTTGGTGACGGCGGCCGTCAGGCCATCGCCGCCTATCATCACCACAGGATCCAGGTGATGAGCGTCGGCGCGTTTTTCCTTGCGCTGGGCAGGGGTCAATTGAATAGCAGGCATCTGCTTATTATCAGTGCAATGAAAGTCGATACCAAAAGCAAGAAGCTGAACAAGGCGTGGTTGAACAACCACGTCAACGACACCTACGTCAAATTGGCCCAGAAAGAGGGCTATCGCTCCCGCGCGGCCTACAAGCTCAAGGAGATCGACGAGGAGTTCCAGCTCATCCGCCCGGGGCAGCTGGTGGTTGATCTCGGCGCCTGCCCGGGAGCCTGGAGCCAGTACCTGCGCCGCCGTTTCGCGCCCAAGGAGGCGGGCGCGGGTGGTGCTGCGGTGGGCGAACTGAACGGTCGCATCATCGCGCTCGACCTGCTGGACTTCGAGCCGATCGAGGGCGTGGAGTTCCTCCAGGGGGATTTCCGCGAAGACGAGGTGCTGGCCAAGCTCGAATCCATGCTCGACGGCCGCAAGGTGGATGTTGTCGTTTCGGACATGGCCCCCAACCTGTCGGGCATCGAGAGCACCGACGCCGCCCGAATGGAGCATCTGATCGAACTCGCGCTGGAGTTTTCCCAACAACACCTGAAGCCGGAAGGCGCGCTGGTTGCCAAGGTGTTCCACGGCAGCGGGTACGACCAGCTGGTGCATGCCTTCCGTGCCAAGTTCAAGCGGGTGAAGACTGCCAAGCCGAAGGCGTCGCGGGAGAGATCGGCGGAGAACTTCCTCGTCGGCATCGGGCTGAAGACCCGATGAGGCGTCAAAGTCAGGGGTGCTTCGACCGGTCGACCGGCGGGGCGCGTGGCAATATCTATCGAGGTGTATGGGAATGCCAATCAGGTCTGGGGACTTGACTGGCCTAGAATCCGCCCCATATGCCGTGAAAGTCCGCTGCCTGAGGCTGTATTCATGGGCGTGCGGTGATGGAATGACAAAGGAGTCGCGGTGAACAATCAGTGGTTCTCGAAAGTGGCTGTATGGATGGTGATCGCCTTGGTGCTGTTCACTGTCTTCAAGCAGTTCGATCGCAGCGCAACCCAGGGGAATCCGATCGTCTACTCTGACTTCCTCGATGAAGTCCGTGCAAAACGCATCAAGCAGGTCACGCTGCAGGAAACCCAGGCGGGGACGGAAATCGTGGCGCAGACCAGCGATGGCAACAAGCTGCGCACGACCGCCCCGTACATGGATCGCGGCCTGATCGGTGACCTGATCAACAACGGCGTCAAGTTCGACGCCAAGCCGCGGGAAGAGCCCTCGGTGCTGATGAACATCCTGCTGAGCTGGGGCCCGATGCTCCTGCTGATCGCCGTGTGGGTGTACTTCATGCGCCAGATGCAGGGCGGCGGCAAAGGCGGCGCGTTCAGCTTCGGCAAGTCGAAGGCGCGCATGCTCGACGAGGCCAACAACACCACCACCTTCGCCGACGTCGCCGGATGCGACGAGGCCAAGGAGGAGGTGAAGGAGCTCGTCGACTTCCTGAAGGACCCGCAGAAGTTCCAGAAGCTGGGCGGTCGCATCCCGCGCGGTGTGCTGCTGGTCGGCCCTCCGGGGACCGGCAAGACGCTGCTGGCCAAGGCCATCGCCGGTGAGGCGAAGGTCCCGTTCTTCACGATCTCCGGCTCCGACTTCGTCGAGATGTTCGTCGGCGTGGGCGCGGCCCGCGTGCGCGACATGTTCGAGCAGGCGAAGAAGAGCGCGCCCTGCATCATCTTCGTCGATGAAATCGACGCGGTCGGTCGCCATCGCGGCGCCGGTCTGGGCGGCGGCAACGACGAGCGCGAGCAGACCCTCAACCAGATGCTGGTCGAGATGGACGGCTTCGACACCAACCTCGGCGTCATCGTGATGGCCGCGACCAACCGTCCGGACATCCTGGATCCGGCGCTGCTGCGTCCGGGTCGTTTCGACCGCCAGGTCTACGTGACGCTGCCGGACGTGCGGGGTCGCGAGCAGATCCTGAACGTGCACATGCGCAAGGTGCCGGTCGGGCAGGACGTGCGCGCCGACATCCTGGCGCGCGGCACCCCGGGCTTCTCGGGTGCCGATCTGGCCAACCTGGTCAACGAGGCTGCGCTGTTCGCCGCCCGCCGCAGCGGCCGGGTCGTGGACATGCAGGACTTCGAGAAGGCCAAGGACAAGATCATGATGGGCCCCGAGCGGAAGTCCATGGTCATGCCCGAGGAAGAGCGCAAGAACACCGCGTACCACGAAGCCGGTCATGCGCTGGTGGCCCGCCTGCTGCCCAAGACGGACCCGGTCCACAAGGTGACGGTGATCCCGCGCGGTCGCGCGCTGGGCGTGACGATGCAGTTGCCGGAAGGCGACCGTTACAGCATGGACAAGGACCGCATGCTGTCGACGATCTCGGTGCTCTTCGGTGGTCGGATCGCTGAAGAAGTCTTCATGAACCAGATGACGACCGGCGCCAGCAACGACTTCGAGCGTGCCACGGCCATCGCCCGCGACATGGTCACCCGCTACGGCATGACCGACGAGTTGGGCCCGATGGTCTATGCCGACAACGAAGGGGAAGTCTTCCTGGGCCGTTCGGTCACGAAGACGACCAACATGTCGGAAGAGACCATGCGCAAGGTCGACCAGGAGATCCGCAGGATCATCGATGAGCAGTACACGACGGCCCGCGACCTGATCGAAGGCAACAAGGACAAGATGCACGCGATGGCGACGGCGCTGCTCGAATGGGAAACCATCGACGCCGAGCAGATCAACGACATCATGGAAGGTCGGCCGCCGCGTCCGCCCAAGGACTGGACGCCGCCGGCCAACAAGCCGGACAGCGGCGGCACGCCGGCCGTCAGCACGGGCAGCGCGCCGGCTGCGGCCTGAGCGACACGTCCCCATCGGGCGGCCTGTGAAGGCGCTCCACTCCCTCGAAAGGCCGATCTCGCGATCGGCCTTTCTGCTTTTGGCCAAGGAGCCGGGTGACGCAGACTTCGGGGCTCTCCGGCTTGCGTCATACTTCCTATTTGGCGTGGCAGTCCCTCTTGCGCGATCTGAGCGCGTGGCCGCGCGCCGGACACTCAGCCACCCATGATTTCTCCTTCGATCTGGCAAACCACGCGCTTCGACCTCGATCTGGCGGAGCGCCCCCTGGTGATGGGCGTCGTCAATGTGACGCCCGACTCCTTCTCGGACGGTGGCCACCACGCTGACGCGCTGAGTGCGATCAATTTCTGCGAGCGCTTGCTTGGCGAGGGGGTCGACATCCTCGATCTCGGCGGTGAATCGACCCGCCCAGGTGCGCCGCGCCTGGATGTCGATGAGGAGTGGCGACGGCTGGAACCCGTCCTGCGTGCCGCGCTGAACTTCGGGGTGCCGGTGTCGGTCGATACCTGCAAGACCGAGGTGATGCGCCGTGCGCTGGATCTGGGCGTCGACATCATCAACGACGTGCAGGCCCTGCGCGACGAGGGCGCCGACACGCTGCTGGCCGAGCACGGCAGCGCCGGCATCTGTCTGATGCACATGCGCGGCCAGCCTGCGGGGATGCAGCAGCTGACCGACTACGGCGACGTCGTCGTCGAGGTCGCCGACTTCCTGCGTGAGCGCCTGCGCCACCTGGTCGAGATCGGCGTGGCGGCTGAGCGGATCACGCTCGACCCGGGTTACGGCTTTGCGAAGACGGTCGAACAGAACCTCGAGTTGCAACGGCGCCAGCGTGAGCTGCTCGCGCTGGGGCGACCGCTGCTGATCGGCTGGTCGCGCAAGTCGACACTGGGTGCCATCACCGGCAAGGCGGTCGATGAACGCATGCCGGCCAGCGTTGGTGCGGCGTTGGCGGCGGTGACGCTGGGCGCCCGTGTGGTGCGGGTGCACGACGTCGGTGCGACCGTCGATGCGCTCAAGGTCTGGCAGGCGTTCGGCGCGCCGCAAGCCTGATACTCGAGCCCCCGATCGAGGGCCCCAAGGCGGGCGATCAGCGACCATCTCGGCTTCGGCGACAATCCGCGGATTCAAGATCGTGAAGTCGCAGGAGATCGCCTCAATGAGCCGGAAGTATTTCGGAACCGACGGAATTCGCGGAACCGTGGGCCGCACCCCCATCACCCCAGATTTCATGTTGCGACTGGGTCATGCGGTGGGTCGCGTGCTCAAGCGCAGCTACGCCAAGCCCAGCGTGCTGATCGGCAAGGACACCCGCATCTCCGGCTACATGCTGGAGTCCGCGCTGGAGGCCGGCTTCGCGTCCGCCGGGGTCAACGTGCTGCTGACCGGCCCGCTGCCGACCCCCGGCGTCGCCTACCTCACCCGTGCGCTGCGCCAGCACCTGGGTGTGGTGATCTCGGCGTCGCACAACCCGTTCGCCGACAACGGCATCAAGTTCTTCTCGTCCAAGGGCGAGAAGCTGCCGGACGCCTGGGAGCTGGACGTCGAGGCCGTGCTGGATGAACCCCCGGTCTGGGTCGACTCGGCCAGCCTGGGTCGTGCCCGCCGCCTGGACGACGCGCAGGGGCGCTACATCGAGTTCTGCAAGGCCAGCTTCAGCACCGATCTCAGCCTGCGCGGCATGAAGCTCGTCATCGACGCGGCGAATGGTGCGGGCTATCAGGTGGCGCCGTCCGTGTTCCATGAACTGGGCGCCGAGATCATCACCATCGGCAACAAGCCGGACGGCTACAACATCAATGACAAGGTGGGTGCCACGGCGCCGCAGGCCCTGGTGGCCGCAGTCAAGGAGCATCAGGCCGACTACGGCATCGCGCTGGACGGCGATGCCGACCGGCTGCAAATGGTGGACGCTGACGGGCGCCTCTACAACGGAGACGAACTGCTCTACGTCATGGTGGCCGACCGCCTGGCGCGCGGTGAGCGCGTCCCGGGTGCCGTCGGCACGCTGATGACGAACATGGCGGTCGAACTGGCGCTGCGTCAGCGGGATGTCGAGTTCGTCCGCGCCAAGGTTGGCGACCGCTACGTGCTGGAAGAACTGGCCGCCCGCGGCTGGCAGTTGGGCGGGGAGAGCTCCGGTCATCTGCTGTCGCTGGACCGTCACACCACCGGCGACGGCATCGTCAGCAGCCTGCTGGTGCTGGAAGCGGTCTGCCGGAGCGGCCGCCGCCTGGCGGATCTGCTCGACGGCGTCACGCTGTTCCCGCAGACCCTGATCAATGTCCGCCTGCAGGCAGACCACCAGGACTGGAAGAGCAATCCGGCGCTCGCCCGGGTCGAAGCCGAGGTCATGTCCGAACTGGGCGACCGGGGCCGGGTGCTGATCCGCAAGTCGGGCACTGAACCGCTGCTGCGCGTCATGGTCGAGGCCAGCGATGCCGACCTGGCGCGTCGCTGCGCCGAGCGTCTGGCGGACGCCATCCGCGGCGGCTGACCGCCCCATCCCCCCGAAAAAGAAGGGCCGCCGACGCGCAAGCGTCCGCGGCCCGATTTGCATTGGTCGGGTCGCGTCTGGCGCGACTCTTCGGGGTATTTCTTCGTTTCCGGTAGGCTAGGGACCGAAGATGACAGCGAGGTGAATCGAATATGACAATGGTCGACGGATACCTCGCCAGGCCCCATTTCTCCTCTGGGCGCTCTACGTAACGACATTTTTCCGGTTCCCGGGTCGCGTCACGGATGTGTCACATTGAGGTCATAGCATCCGCTCCGTTCGCCAACCAACCCAAGCGATAGGACTGAATGATCATGAATCAACTGCGTGCTGGCCTGCTGTTCGCCGCGTGCGCCGCGATGTTCTCCGCGGCCCATGCTCAAGAGGTGACCGGTGCGGGTGCTTCGTTCCCGGCTCCCGTGTACGCCAAGTGGGCTGACGCCTACAACAAGGCCACCGGTGTCCGCATCAACTATCAGTCGGTCGGTTCCGGCGCCGGCATCAAGCAGATCCAGGCCAAGACCGTCGACTTCGGCGCTTCCGACGCCCCCCTGAAGGACGACCAACTGGCCAAGGACGGCCTGGTCCAGTTCCCGACCGTGATCGGCGGCGTCGTGCCCGTGATCAACGTCAAGGGCATCAACCCCGGCCAGCTGAAGCTGGACGGCAAGGTCCTGGCCGACATCTACCTGGGCAAGGTCACCAAGTGGAACGACCCCGCCATCGCCGCCCTGAACTCGGGCGTGGCGCTGCCGGACGCCGCCATCGCCGTGGTCCGCCGCGCCGACGGTTCGGGCACCAGCTTCCTGTTCACGAACTACCTGTCCAAGGTCAACGCCGAGTGGAAGGACAAGGTCGGTGAAGGCACGGCCGTGAACTGGCCGACCGGCGCGGGCGGCAAGGGCAACGAAGGCGTGTCGGCCTTCGTGACGCGTCTGCCGAACTCGATCGGCTACGTCGAATACGCCTACGCCAAGCAGAACAAGATGACCTACGTGCTGATGAAGAACGCCAGCGGCGCCTTCGTCAGCCCGAGCGACGACGCCTTCAAGGCCGCCGCCGCCGGTGCCAAGTGGGAACAGTCGTTCTACCAGGTGCTGACCGAGCAGGCCGGCAAGGACAGCTGGCCCATCACCGGCGCCACCTTCATCCTGCTGCACGTCGCCCAGGACAAGCCGGCCCAGGCCGCCGCGACCCTGAAGTTCTTCGACTGGGCTTACGCCCAGGGCGACAAGATGGCCGACGACCTGGACTACGTGCCGCTGCCGGCCGCCGTCAAGGACCTGGTCCGCAAGCAATGGACGAACAACGTCAAGGACACCGCGGGCAAGGCGGTCAGCTTCAAGTGATCGAGGTCTGACGAAGACGGCCCGGTGCTCTCCTCGAGGGCACCGGGCTTTCGCACAGGACCTCAAGAAGATCTCGACAGAGACGTCGTGACGGACGCGTCGGACCGGCCGGAGGAGGCGGGCGGCGCGCCGGGATTCCAAACACTCCAGCGGAGGCCCCGTGGCCGCAATACTTCCAGCCAATTCCATTGACCGAGAGCGCGGCGAGGAGCGCGTCAAGCCCGGTGGCAGCCCGACGCCGAGACGCCGTGTCGCGCCGTGGGCCGACGCGGTGTTCTCGCTGCTGACGCATGGCGCGGCCTGGCTGACGCTGGCGCTGCTGGCCGGCATCATCGGCTCGCTGCTCATCGGCGCGGCCCCCGCGATCAAGCAGTTCGGCCTGAACTTCCTGATCACCGCGGAATGGGATCCGACCAAGGAGCAGTTCGGCGGCCTGGTGATGATCTACGGCACGCTGATGACCTCGTTCATCGCGCTGCTGATCGCGGTGCCGGTGAGCTTCGGCATCGCGCTGTTCCTGACCGAACTCTCGCCGGGCTGGCTGCGCCGCCCGCTGGGCATCGCCATCGAGCTGCTGGCCGCGGTCCCGTCCATCGTCTACGGCATGTGGGGCCTGCTCGTGTTCGGCCCCATCCTGGCCACCTACGTGCAGCAACCGCTGCAGTCGCTGTTCGGCGGCATCCCCTACCTGGGCGCGCTGGTGTCCGGCCCGCCGGTGGGCATCGGCATCCTGTCGGCCGGCATCATCCTGGCCATCATGATCATCCCGTTCATCGCCTCGGTGATGCGTGACGTGTTCTCGGTCACGCCCGCGATGCTCAAGGAATCCGCCTACGGCCTGGGCTCCACGACCTGGGAAGTGGTCTGGAAGGTCGTCCTGCCGTACACCAAGACCGGCGTCGTCGGCGGCATCATGCTGGGACTGGGCCGCGCGCTCGGCGAGACCATGGCCGTCACCTTCGTGATCGGCAACATGAACCAGCTGAACTCGCTGTCGGTGTTCGAAGCCGCCAACAGCATCACCTCGGCGCTGGCCAACGAGTTCGCCGAAGCCGGCGCAGGCCTGCACCAGGCCTCGCTGATCTACCTGGGCCTGGTCCTGTTCTTCATCACCTTCGTGGTGCTGGCGTTCTCCAAGGTCCTGCTCAACAAGCTGAAGAAGAACGAAGGAGCCCGCACATGAGCGCCACCGACGCCAAGCGCCTGGCGATGTACAAGAAGCGCCGGCGCGTCAACACGATCGCGCTGTCCCTCTCGCTGGCCGCGATGGCCTTCGGGCTGGTCTGGCTGATCTGGATCCTGCTGGAAACCTTGATCCAGGGCATCGGCGGGCTGACCATCGCGACCTTCACGCAGATGACGCCCGCGCCGATGTCCGAGGACGGCGGCCTGGCCAACGCGATCTACGGCTCGCTGGTGATGGTGGGCCTGGCGACCTGCATCGGCACGCCGATCGGCGTGCTGGCCGGTGTGTACCTGGCCGAGTACGGCCAGAAGACCTGGCTCGGCGCCGTGGTGCGCTTCATCAACGACATCCTGCTGTCGGCACCGTCCATCGTCGTGGGCCTGTTCATCTACACGGTCGTCGTGACGCGGATGAAGTCGTTCTCGGCGATCGCCGGCGTCCTGGCGCTGGCCTTGATCGTGATCCCGGTGGTGATCCGCACGACCGAGAACATGCTGAGCCTGATCCCCAACGCGCTGCGCGAAGCCGCCTACGCGCTGGGCACGCCGAAGTGGAAGGTCATCATGACGGTGACGCTGAAGTCGGCCCGCGCCGGCGTGCTCACCGGCGTCCTGCTGGCCCTGGCCCGCATCTCCGGGGAAACCGCGCCGTTGCTGTTCACTGCGCTGTCCAACCAGTTCTGGACCAGCTCGCTCGGCAGTCCGATGGCGAGCCTGCCGGTGACCATCTTCAAGTTCGCGATGAGCCCCTACGAGAACTGGCAGAAACTCGCCTGGGCGGGTGTCTTCATCATCACGATCGGCGTGCTGGTGCTGAACATCCTGGCGCGTGTGCTGTTCAAGGAAAAGCATTGACCGGTTGAGCCGCGCCGGGGCCCGATGGCCGCGGCGACTCACGATCCACGAATCCAACGAATCGAGAAACAACATGGACGTCAAAGTCGACATGCCGGTGACCGAGAAGGCGAAGCTCTCGGTGAAGAACCTGAACTTCTACTACGGCAGCTTCCACGCGCTGAAGAACATCAACCTGGACATTCCCGAGAACAAGGTGACCGCCTTCATCGGCCCGTCGGGTTGCGGCAAGTCCACGCTGCTGCGCACGCTGAACCGCATGTTCCAGCTGTATCCGGAGCAACGCGCCGAAGGCCAGATCCTGCTGGACGGCGAGGACATCCTCACCAGCAAGGAAGACGTCTCGCTGATCCGCGCCAAGGTCGGCATGGTGTTCCAGAAGCCGACACCGTTCCCGATGTCGATCTACGACAACATCGCTTTCGGCGTGCGTCTGTTCGAGACGCTGTCGCGCGTCGAGATGGACGAGCGCGTCGAATGGGCGCTGAAGAAGGCCGCGCTGTGGAACGAGGTCAAGGACAAGCTCAACCAGAGCGGTTCGGGCCTGTCGGGCGGCCAGCAGCAGCGCCTGTGCATCGCGCGCGGCATCGCGATCAAGCCGGAAGTCCTGCTGCTGGACGAACCGTGCTCGGCGCTGGACCCGATCTCGACCGGCAAGATCGAGGAACTCATCCACGAGCTCAAGCACGACTACACCGTCGCGATCGTGACCCACAACATGCAGCAGGCGGCGCGCTGCTCCGACTACACCGCCTACATGTACCTGGGCGACCTGATCGAATTCGGACCGACCGCGGAGCTCTTCATGAAGCCCAAGCGCAAGGACACCGAGGACTACATCACCGGACGCTTCGGCTGATCAACAGGGAGAGAACACCATGACCGACAAGCATCTGTCTACCCAATTCGACGCCGAGCTGAGCGGCATCTCCACGCGCGTCCTCGAGATGGGCGGCCTGGTCGAATCCCAGGTGGCGCAGGCCGTCGAGGCGCTGGGCAGCTTCAGCGGCGACATCGCCAGCCACGTGCTCAAGCAGGAAGAGATCGTCAACACGATGGAGATCGAGATCGATCGCGACCTGTCGACGATCATCGCCCGCCGTCAGCCGACCGCGCGAGACCTGCGCTTGCTGATCGCCGTGTCCAAGACGATCGCCAACCTCGAGCGCGTCGGCGACGAAGCCGCCCGCATCGCCCGCACCGTGCAGCGCCTGATCAACACCGGCGTGTCGAGCCGGCTGCGCCTGCCGATGTCGGACCTGTCGTACGAAGCCGAGCTGGCCACGGCGCAACTGCGCAAGGCGCTGGACGCGTTCGCGCGCCTGGACGTGGACCGCGCGCTGGAAGTGCTGAAGGCCGACGACCAGATCGACAAGGAATTCGACGGCCTGATGCGCAAGCTCATCACCTACATGATGGAAGACCCGCGCACCATCTCGTCGTCGATCGACCTCGTGTTCGTCGCCAAGGCGATCGAACGCGTCGGCGATCACGCCAAGAACCTGGCCGAAGTCATCATCTACGTGGTCAAGGGCACCGACGTCCGCCACAACTCGCCGGACGCCGTCGAGAACATGGTGCGCTGAGCACCGACAAGCGATCACCCGTCCGGCCCGCCCGCCACGGGCGTCCCGGCGGGACCCAATAAGAGGAGTTACCCCGCATGAGTCGCATCCTGGTCGTCGAGGACGAATCCGCCATCGCCGAGCTGATCTCCATCAACCTGCGTCACGCCGGTTACGAGGTCACGCTGGCCGGCAACGCCGAGCAGGCGCAGCTGGAAGTGGATCGCGTGCTGCCTGATCTGGTCGTGCTCGACTGGATGTTGCCGGGTCAGACCGGCCTGGCGCTGGCGCGTCAGTGGCGCGGTGCCGCGCGTACCCGCGAGCTGCCCATCATCCTGCTGACCGCGCGCGCCGAAGAGGTCGACAAGGTGTCCGGACTGGACGCCGGCGCGGACGACTACCTGACCAAGCCGTTCTCGACCAACGAGCTGCTGGCGCGCATCCGCGCGGTGCTGCGCCGCAAGGCGCCCGAGGCGCTGGACACGGCCGTCGAGGTCGGCGGCCTGGTGCTCGATCCGGGCACGCGT
The DNA here is from genome assembly GCF_036486225.1 of Roseateles sp. Classification (GTDB taxonomy): domain Bacteria; phylum Pseudomonadota; class Gammaproteobacteria; order Burkholderiales; family Burkholderiaceae_C; genus Roseateles. The sequence continues at coordinate 69,886 of NZ_DASVNZ010000136.1, forward strand.
CGTGTCAGCCGCGAGGGTGTGGAGGTCAAGCTCGGCCCGACCGAGTTCCGCCTGCTGCACTTCTTCATGACGCATCCGGAACGCGTGCACAGCCGCTCGCAACTGCTGGACCGCGTCTGGGGCGACCACGTGTTCATCGAGGAACGCACCGTCGACGTCCACGTCAAGCGCCTGCGCGAAGCGCTCGAAAAGGTCAGTTGCGCGCGCATGATCGAGACGGTCCGTGGCGCCGGCTACCGGCTGACCCAGCAGAGCAGCGCCCTGTCGGCCTGAGGACGCATCCATGGCATGGATGTTGTCTCGCGTCCTGATGCTGGTGCTGGGCACCGGCGTCGCGGGCGGCTTGGGGTACTGGCTGGGTGAGTGGACGGGGATGCCGCATCTGGCCGCGGCGTTGGCGGCCGCGGCGGCGGTCATCCTGATGGCCGTCTGGGACGCGGCTCGGGCCCACCGGCTCGTGACCTGGCTGCGCGGTGAGCAGAACGACGATGCGCCCCGCGTCGGCGGCCTGTGGGGCGAGATGGCCTACCGCGTCGAGCGCGGTCTGCGCGACCGCGAACGCCGCTACGAGCGCGAACGCCAGCAGCTGGAGCAGTTCCTGCTCGCGATCGAAGCCTCGCCCAACGGTGTGATCCTGCTCGACGGGCAGGACCACATCCAATGGTGCAACGTGGTCGCGGGCGATCATTTCTCGCTGGATCCGCAGCGCGACAAGCTGCAGCGCATCACCAACCTGGTCCGGTATCCGGCCTTCGTCTCCTATCTGCAGAACGGCAACTTCCAGCAGCCGCTGACGCTGACCAATACCCGCGCGAAATCGACGCTGCAGGTGCTGGTGCGCGACTACGGCGTCGGCGGGGAGTCGCGCAAGCTGGTGCTGTCGCTGGATGTGACCGACCGCGAGCGCAACGAGGCGATGCGGCGCGACTTCGTCGCCAACGTCTCGCACGAGATCCGCACGCCGCTGACGGTGCTGGCAGGTTTCATCGAGACGATGGCCAGCCTGCAGCTGACCGAGGCCGAGCGCAAGCGGGTGCTGCATCTGATGCAGCAGCAGACGACACGCATGCAGACCCTGGTCGGGGACCTGCTGACGCTGGCGCAGCTCGAAGGCAGCCCGCGCCCGGGCGCGGATCACTGGATCTCGCTGGATCCGCTGCTGCAACGCATCGGCGCGGACGCGCAGGCCTTGTCGAACGGGCGGCATGAGCTCGTCTGCGAACGTCATACCGGCGTCGAACTCGCCGGTGTCGAGACGGAGATCCTCAGCTCGATCGCCAACCTGGTGAGCAATGCGGTGCGCTATACCCCGGAAGGCGGGCGCATCGAGCTCCAATGGCGCTGGCTGCCGGACAACGGCGGCGAGATCTCGGTGATCGACAACGGGCCGGGCATCGCGCGCGAACACCTGCCGCGACTCACCGAACGCTTCTACCGCGTCGACGGCAGCCGCTCACGCGACACCGGCGGGACGGGGCTGGGACTGTCCATCGTCAAACACGTCGTGCAACGTCACGGCGGTGAGCTTCGCATCGAGAGCGAACCCGGGAAGGGCTCCAGGTTCAAGCTGCTGTTCCCCGCAGCACGCGTGCGTCTGGTCGATGCGACGGCAATGGGCGATGAAGCCGCCCCAGCCTTGCTGGCAGGGCGCGAAGAGCTCTGAGGCTTGCTTTGTTGGTCGCACTCGAAAGAATGGCTCCGGTAAGGAGCCATTCTGCTTTCCGAGGGTGCTGTCGTTCGGGAGGTCGGCGCGCTTGGCCGCGGATGCATGGGGCCTTGCCGGCAAGCGGCAAAACCCCAAGCATCCCCGTCCCTGAAAGACCCAGGACTTCCCCGGTCTGGGGCCGAGGACTTTGCTGGTCTCGGATCAGCGATCCTTCTGCATCACCAGGTAGGTGCCGGAACGGTCCGTCGGACGTCGGACTACGCCCAGTACGCGCCAGCCGCTCGGGGGCGTCGGGGTGCTCTCGGCCTGCACCGTGATCGCAACGGGGCAGGTCGTGCTGCTCAGTTCCTTCGTCGCGTCGACCTTCCAGTGGCCTTGGAATTCGAAGGCCGCCAAGGCATGCATCGGCAGGCCCGGTGTGGCGATGCAGTCGACATTCGCCGGCAGGTGCGCGGCGATGCGGTCGATCAGCGGCATGTTGCTGCGCGCGTAGTTCAACGTGTGCAGGCCCAGCGTCATCGCCAGCAGCCAGGCCAGCGCCACGCCGCCGGCCGGCAGTGCGAGGCTCTTCCAGAGCGCATGGCGGTGGCGCGCGGTGCGCCAACGCACCAGCCACAGCCAGGCCAGCGTGCCCAGCACAGCCGCGACGAAGGTCAGCAGGCTGAATTGCGGCTCGTAGCCTTGCGCCAGCTTGCGGACATTGGCCAGCAGCTTCGCGGGCCAGCCGATCTGCATGGCCATGTAGTACAGCCACAGGAAGATCGCGCCGACGGTGAAGAAGAAGACCGAGAACCAGTCGAGCAGGGCGCTCGCGCTGCGCTGGAACGTCGGCAACGCGAAGCTCGCCAGCACCGCCAACGGCGGCAGCGCGAGCAGCATGGCGCGATCGTCGGCCCCCATCAGCAGGCTGGTCAGCAAGGGCACCAGCGAGGCCAGCAACGGCACCGACAGGTGCCGGCGCATCAGGTGCGAGCGCCAGCGCCACAGCGACCAGGCAGCCAGCGGCCAGGCCGGCCAGCAGAACCAGCCCAGCAGCCGCAACCAGTCGAGGACGCTGCGCTCGCTGGCCTTCACGCGCCAGGCCCAACCATGCATGGGCCAGGCCACCAGGGCGGCCAGTGCCATCGCGGCCAGGATCCAGGGCAGGAACTTGCGGGCGTCCTCGTAGGTCGAGCGGAAGCAGAGCCAGAGCGCGCCAACGGCCAGCGCCAGCGCGACGGCAGGCGCGCCGCTGGTGGCGAGCACCGGCAGTGCCACCAGCATCGCCGTGCGGGCCTTCCAGGCGCGGAACGGCAGCGCAGCGAGGCTGTAGACGAACAGCGTGATGCCGAGCAGCTGGAGGATCTCCGGCGTGATCTCATGCCCCAGGCGCAGCAGTCCCAGGCTGGCGATCAGCGCGAGCAGGCAGCCGTCCGCCATGGCGCGGGCGTAGTCGACCGCGTGGGCCTCGCCGCCGAAGGCGAAGGCGACCGGCTGGGCGGCCTCGGTGCGCGCCAGGTGCAGGCAGCTGTACCAGGCCAGTGCCAGCACCGCGGCCAGCATCAGCCCGAACGGGATCCGCGCCGCGACGGACGGGTCGAGGAAGGGGAGCAGCTTGACGCCGAGCGCGCCGACCCAGTACGGCAGCAGGCCGCCCTCCGCGGGCAGGCCCGCAATGGCGGGCTGCAGCCACGGCGCATGGCCCTGCGCGATGCTGGCGATGAAGCCGAAGGCGGTGAGGTCGGCATTGCGCCACGGGTCACGGCCGAACAGGCCGGGCAGCACGTAGGCAGCGCACAGCAGCAGCAGGGCCCAGCGCGGGATCGGGTGCGTGCTTCGCTCGGCCACGACGGCCGGGGTGGGCAGATTCATGCGCGTCTGTCTCGTTGTCGTTGTGGGTGCCGGTGCGCATCATGCCGCAGCTTCGGCGGGCTCAGGACGAGACTCCTGACAGGGCACGGTAAAGGGGGACGAAGGCGCGGCGCAAAGGCGGAGCGCTCGCGAAGGCAGCACCGGACGAGCCATGAAAAAAGGCAGCCGAGGTGGCTGCCTTCTTGCGGTGACCGGATCAGGTCCGGTCGGGGAGGGCTGCTCAGGCCTTGGCGCCGGGGCGCAGGTTCGCAAACTTGTTGCGGAACTTCTCGACACGACCGCCCAGGCTGTCGATGCTCTTTTGCGTGCCCGTGTAGAACGGGTGCGATTCGCTGGAGGTTTCCAGCTTGACCAGCGGCAGTTCGCGGCCGTCGTCCAGCTTGATCGTTTCCTTCGTCTGCACCGTCGAACGGATCACGAACTGGGAACCATTGGACTGGTCAACGAAGACCACGTCGCGATAGTTGGGGTGAATGCCTTCTTTGGCCATTTGAAAATCCTCGCTGCGATGCCGCCAGCCACACTGCCCCTTGCAGCGCACTTGTCGACAGCGGAAAAACGCGGAGTATAGCTGAAATGAGAGAAGCCGCCCAGAGGCGGCTTCTTTGAAGTCCAGAGAGGGGGCCGAGATCAGCCGCCGCGTCTCATCATGTCGAAGAAATCGTGGTTGTTCTTCGAGGACTTCATCTTGTCGAGGATGAACTCCATCGCCTCGATCTCGTCCATCGGGTACAGCAGCTTGCGCAGGATCCAGGCCTTCTGGAGGATCTCCGGCTTGAGCAGCAATTCTTCGCGGCGGGTGCCCGACTTATTCAGCAGGATCGACGGATAGACGCGCTTCTCGGCCATGCGACGGTCCAGATGGATTTCGCAGTTGCCGGTGCCCTTGAACTCTTCGTAGATCACCTCGTCCATCTTGGAGCCGGTGTCCACCAGCGCGGTGCCGATGATGGTCAGCGAGCCGCCTTCCTCGATGTTGCGCGCGGCGCCGAAGAAGCGCTTGGGGCGCTGCAGGGCGTTCGCGTCCACACCGCCGGTCAGCACCTTGCCGGAGCTGGGCAGCACGTTGTTGTAGGCGCGGGCCAGGCGGGTGATCGAGTCCAGCAGGATGATCACGTCCTTGCGCAGTTCAACGAGGCGCTTGGCGCGCTCGATGACCATTTCCGCGACCTGCACGTGGCGCGCGGCCGGTTCGTCGAAGGTGGAGCTGATGACCTCGCCGCGCACGGTGCGCTGCATCTCGGTCACTTCCTCGGGCCGCTCGTCCACCAGCAGCACCATCAGGTGGGCGTCGGGATAGTTGGCCGCGATCGAGTGCGCCAGATGCTGCATCATCATCGTCTTGCCCGACTTGGGCGGGGCGACGAGCAGCGCGCGCTGGCCTTTGCCCAGCGGGGCGATCAGGTCGATGATCCGGCTGGTGATGTTGTCGTCGCCGCGGATGTCGCGTTCAAGCTTGAACTGCTCTTTCGGGAAGAGCGGCGTCAAGTTCTCGAACATGATCTTGTGCTTGGACTCCTCCGGCGTCAGGCCGTTGACGCGGTCCACCTTGACCAGCGCGAAGTAGCGCTCGCCGTCCTTGGGCACGCGCACTTCGCCTTCGACCATGTCGCCGGTGTGCAGGTTGAAGCGGCGGATCTGGCTGGGCGACAGGTAGATGTCGTCCGTCGAGGCCATGTAGCTGGCCTCGGGCGAGCGCAGGAAGCCGAAGCCGTCTGGGAGGACTTCCAGAACGCCGTCGCCGAACACCTGCTCGCCGGCCTTGGCGCGCTTTTTCATGATCGCGAACATCAGCTCCTGCTTGCGCAGACGGGCGACGTTGTCGATCTCCAGCTCTTCGCCCATTTGGATCAGGGCGGAGACGTGAAGCGCCTTCAGTTCAGAAAGATGCATGGGGGGGTTGACCCGGTCTGTCGTCCAGAGCCTGCCAAGGCCAGAGACACAAACAACGGCGAGCCCAAGGGACGCGCATCCGCGTTGCGGCGGACTTGAGGAAAGCGTGGAGACTTGGGCGCCGAGTCCACGCGCTCACCCGGAACGTCGACGGCGTCCGAGGACGCCGTTGGGCCCGGGAGGGCGTGGTGGCAAGTTGTTCGCCAGGACCGCAGGGGCCCCGACGAATGGAATCATTATAGGTTGGCGTCGAGGAAGGACGTCAACTGGGCCTTGGACAACGCGCCGACCTTGGTCGCGGCGAGCTGGCCGTCCTTGAACAGCATCAGGGTCGGGATGCCGCGGATGCCGAACTTGGCCGGCACTTCGCGGTTGTCGTCGACGTTCAGCTTGGCGATCTGCAGGCGGTCGCCGTAGTCCTTGGCGACTTCGTCCAGGATGGGGGCGATCATCTTGCAAGGGCCGCACCACTCGGCCCAGTAGTCCACCAGCACGGGTTTGTCGGACTGGATGACGTCGCTGTCGAACGAGGCGTCGGAGATGTGTTTGATCTGTTCGCTGCTCATGGAGATGGTCCTTGCGTGATGTCCCTGCCGGGCGGATGCCACGGACGGGCGGCCAGCCGGGCGACAATGTGTGCCGCCTCGGGGCCACAGGGTTGCAGGGTGCGACGGATTCTCACACAAGCCCGGAAACCTCGGCCCGAGTAGGCGCTCCCCAGACTTGACGGCGCGCAGGGTAGCTCTCA
>NZ_DASVNZ010000153.1:0-5831 GCF_036486225.1 Roseateles sp.
ATCAAGCCGCCGCCGCCCGCCGCAGTCGTGCACGAGGAGCCGCCGCCCGCCCCGCGGGAATTCCGCGCCGCATGGGTCGCCACCGTCGCCAACATCGACTGGCCGAGCCGCCGCGGCCTGAGCGACGCGGCGCAGATCGCCGAGATCCACGCGATCCTCGACAGCGCCCGCGCGCTGCGCCTGAACGCCATCGTGCTGCAGGTGCGCACCAGCGCGGATGCGCTCTACCGCTCGACGCTGGAACCGTGGAGCGAGTACCTCTCCGGCGTGCAAGGCCAGGGGCCGGGCTACGACCCGCTCACGCTGTGGATCGAGCAGGCGCATGCGCGCGGCCTCGAACTGCACGCCTGGCTGAACCCGTACCGCGCGAAGCAGAGCGGCGGCAAGTCGGCCGCCGCTGCCACGCACCTGAGCCGCACCCGGCCGGAGTGGGTCAGGAAATACGGCGACCAGCTCTGGATCGATCCGGGCGAGCCGGCCGCCGCGGACCACACGCTGGCCGTCTGCCGCGACCTCCTCAGCCGCTACGCCATCGACGGCCTGCACATCGACGACTACTTCTATCCCTATCCGGTCCAGGACGCGGCCAAGCAGGACATCGACTTCCCCGACGAACCCAGCTGGCAGCGTTACCTGCTCGGCGGCGGCACGCTGTCGCGCGCGGACTGGCGACGCGACAACGTCGACCAGCTCGTGCGTCGGATGTACGACCTGGTCCGGGCCGTGCGCCCGACCGCGCGCGTCGGCATCAGCCCCTTCGGCCTCCCGCGTCCGGACCTGCGTCCGGCGGGCATCACGGGCTTCTCGCAGTACGACAAGCTCTACGCCCACGTCGAGCACTGGATGGCGATGGGCTGGCTAGACTACGTCGCGCCGCAGCTCTACTGGCCGCGCGCGCAGAAGCCGCAGGCTTTCGAGCCGCTGATGCGCGCCTGGCAGGGCGTCAATCCGCTGGGCCGGCACGTGTGGCCGGGCCTGTTCACCAGCCGCGCGGCCAACGAGCCCGAAGGCTGGCCGGTCGACGAGATCCCGGCGCAGGTCGAGCTCATGCGCAGCGCGCCGGCCACCGGCGGGCATCTGCACTTCAGCATGGTCGCCCTGCTGAAGAACCGCCGCGGCATCGCCGGCACGCTGCGCGACGGCGCCTACGCGCAGGCAGCGCTGGCGCCCTCGACGCCCTGGCTGTCCGCGCCCGGCTGCGAAGCGGTGTCCCTGTCCCGGGAGCCGGACGGCAGCCTGCGCGCCACGGTCACGTCGGGTGCGGCCGCCCAGCGCTTCGCGCTCTGGCGCCGCCTGCCGGCCGGCGCCTGGCGTTTCGAGGTCCTGGCGCCCGACGGGCGCATCGCCCAACCCGTTCCCGGCGAAGGGCTGGTGCTCTCCGCGATCAACGCGATCGGCGACGAGGGGCCACGCGCGACGTTCGTCGCCTGAACCCCGGCGATTTCTGTCGACTCGGCGCAACGACGCCCCCTGACCGCGTGCGGTGGCCGCGCCTAGGGGAAACCCTTGGAAACTGAGCCAAAGACAGGATCACGCGGCGCACCGCCGCGTGCCGGCGCGCCCCGCTCCGGGGCTGTGTTTCTGCCACGTGTTGCGCGGGTGCACCAACCGCAAACGCCAGTGAACACTTGTCACAGCTCCTCAACAATCGCTGTCCAGACTGCGCCGCTGACGCGTTGGCAAGGTGCCTGGAGCCGCCCTTCAAAAGGGCTCGAACGGCGCATTGACAACGTGAGGTGAAGGGGAGCTCTCCCGATATTGCCGCATTGATGCGGCAGGTTTCGGCTGGTAGGCTTTTTGCTTCATAAGCGAAGAAGGCCGCTGCATAAGCCGGCCTCGCGCAATAACAAATCGAGGGCGGTCAAGGACGGACACGCGACAAATCGCGGTGAAGTCGGCCAAGGAAAACGTTTGCGGAACGTTTGGTGCCCCCTCGGAACGGGTTTTCGGTCTGACGTCGCACAGGAGCACAGGAAATGAATCAGAAGGATTGGTCGGGTTTTTCGCGGACGGCGCTATCCGTCGCAGTCGCCATCGTGGCGGCCGCGCCGGTGATGGCCCAGAACACCACCTCCGCCATCGGCGGCCGCGTGGTGGGCGCTGACGGCAAGGCCGTCTCGGGCGCCACGGTGGTCATCCTGCACAAGGAGTCCGGCTCCTCGAACACGCAGACCACCGACGCCGACGGCCGCTACAGCGCGCGCGGTCTGCGCGTGGGCGGCCCCTACGTCATCACGGTGACCAAGGGCAGCGACCGCGAGGTCTCCGACAACGTCTACCTGGCCCTGGCCGAGACGCTCGGCCTGGACGTGCAACTGGGCAAGGCCCAGACGCAGCTGGAGACCGTGGTCACCACCGGCACCTCTTCCGCCGCGAAGTTCAACAACTCGACCATGGGTTCCGGCACGCAGATCAGCCGCGCCGAGCTGGACTCGTACGCGTCGATCGCGCGCAACCTGCAGGACTACGCCCGCAACGATCCGCGCCTGGCGCAGACCGACAAGGAACGCGGCGAAATCTCGGCCATGGGCCAGAACTCGCGCTACAACTCGATCACGATCGACGGCGTCGCCATCAACGACAGCTTCGGCCTGGAAGCCAACAACCTGCCGACCGCCAAGCAGCCGATCTCGATCGACGCGATCCAGTCGGTGCAGGTCAACCTGTCCAACTACGACGTGACCCAGAAGGGTTACACCGGCGCCAACATCAACGCCGTCACCAAGTCGGGCACCAACGAGTACAAGGGCAGCGTCTACTACGTCTATCGCAACGATGACATGGTGGGCAAGCGCTTCGACCGCGGCAACCAGCGCTACACCGACTTCCTGCCCTTCAAGGAAGACACCAAGGGCTTCACCCTGGGCGGCCCGATCCTGAAGGACAAGCTGTTCTTCTTCGTCAACTATGAAGAGCTCAAGAGCAACCGCGCCCAGCCGGAATTCGGCCCGATCGGCAGCTCGCTGACCAACAACGCGATCTCGCAAGGCCAGCTCGACGCGATCACCAAGACCGCCAAGGACGCCTACGGCATCGACACCGGCACCGTGATGGGCCAGTCGCAGCTGTCGGTCAAGGACTACCTGGCCAAGATCGACTGGAACATCAACGACCAGCATCGCGCCAGCATCCGCGTGGCCCGCACCGAGCAGTCGGACACCAACAACGGTTCCTTCGGCGGCTACAGCGCGACCGGTCTGCAGATGACCTCGCAGTGGTGGCAGCAGAAGAAGAAGATCGACACCGTCGTCGGCCAGTGGTTCGCCGACTGGACGCCGGACTTCTCGACCGAGCTGAAGATCTCCAACCGCGACTACAACAGCGTCCCGCAGAACAACAGCGACCTGCCCGCGATCGGCATCCGCTTCAACGGCGCGCTGCCTGACGGCGCCCCGGCGGGTTCGAGCACCGGCAACCGCTTCGTCAACTTCGGTACCGAGCAGAGCCGCCAGTTCAACGTCCTCGACACCAAGACCATCGACGGCTACCTGGGCGCCACCTGGGTCAAGGGCGATCACGAGATCAAGTTCGGCGGCGACATCCAGCGCAACAAGATCTACAACGCGTTCTTCCAGAACGTGAACGGCAACTACACCTTCGGTTGCGAAAGCACCAACGGCGCCAACTGGACCTACAGCTTCGGCAGCATCAACTGCAGCACCGCCACCGCGGCGCAGGTGCAGGCCGCCGTGCTGGAGAACTTCACGCGCGGCCGTCCCTCGACCTACCAGGTGCAGGTGCCGGTCGCCGGCGGCACGCTGGACAACGGCATCGCCCAGTGGACGCTGCAGCAGGCCGGCCTGTTCGTGCAGGACACCTGGAACATCTCCAAGGACCTGAACATCACGGCCGGCTTCCGCGTCGACCAGCTGAGCACGGACGACAAGCCGACGTTCAACGCCGCCGCCGCCGTCGCCCCGGTGGCCGGCCGCGTGACCGGCGCCAACACGGTGGCCCGCGCCACCGGCGGCTTCGGCTACGACAACTCGCAGACCGTCGACGGCGAGAACCTGTTCCAGCCGCGCTTCGGCTTCAACTACGCGCTGGACAACCGCGCCACCCACAAGAAGCAGATCCGCGGCGGTGTGGGCCTGTTCCAGGGCGCCGCGGCCTCCGTGTGGCTGACCAACCCGTACTCCAACACCGGCATGGCCACGCGCATCATCGGTTGCGGCGCCGCGGGCCTGAACGCCTGCTCGGGCACCGCCTCGGGCGTGTTCAGCGCGAACCCGGACACCCAGCCGAACCTGTCGGGCACCACGCCGGCGGCCAACGTCGACTTCGTGCAGAAGGGCCTGGGCCAGCCTTCCGTCTGGAAGATGAACCTGGCCTATGACGCCGAGCTGCCGTTCTTCGGCATGAACTTCGGCGTGGAATGGGTCTACACCAAGGTCCAGACCGGCATCTACTACCAGCATCTGAACCTGGGCGAAGCGACCGCCACCGGTCCGGACGGCCGTTCGCTGTACTACACGCCGCAGAGCTACGCCACGGGTTGCTGGACCGCCACCAACGGCAGCCTGAGCACCGCCGGTGCCTGCGCCGGCGGCCGCTCGCGCGCGCTGTCCAACGAGGCCTACAACAACGTCACGATGGCGACGAAGACGAAGAAGGGCGACGGCAACGCCGTGACCCTGTCGTTCCAGCGCCCGGCACGTGACGGCTTCGGCTTCGGCGTCGCCTACACCTACACGGAAGCCTCGGAAGTCAGCCCGCTGACCTCGTCGGTGGCGAACTCCAACTTCAACTCGCGCGCCATCTTCAACCCGAACGAGAACGTGGCCGCCAACTCGGCGTACATGATCCGCGACCGGTTCACGGCCAACGTGACGTGGCAGAAGGCCTTCATCAGCAACCTGAAGACCAACGTCGGCCTGTTCTGGGAAGGCCGCAAGGGCAAGCCCTACAGCTGGACCTTCCTGAACGACATGAACGGCGACGGCGTGGCCGGCAACGACCTGCTGTACATCCCGGCAACGCGCGGCGCGCCCGGCGTCAAGTTCGCCACCCCGGCGGACGAGACGGCGTTCTGGAACATCGTCGACAACAACCCGGACCTGGCCAAGTACAAGGGCGCCGTGGTGCCGCGCAACAGCTCGTTCTCGCAGTTCGTGAACAGCTTCGACCTGCGCCTGAGCCAGGAAGTGCCGGGCTTCTTCCCGCAGCACAAGGGCAAGGTCACGTTCGACATCCTGAACATCGGCAACCTGCTCAACAAGAAGTGGGGCCGCATCGACGAAGTCACCTTCCAGTCGGCCGGCGGCAACCGTCGCAGCTTCGTGAACTTCGCCGGTATCGATGCGCAGGGCAACTACGTGTACCGCACCAACGCCAACGCGATCAACGACAACCAGGCCATCCGCCAGGTCAAGGGCGAATCGCAGTGGGCCATCCAGATCACGGCCGCCTACGAGTTCTGATCCACGTCACGATCGACCGGCCGCCTCGGCCGGTCCTTCACGGCACCGCAACGGGCTCCTTCGGGAGCCCGTTTTTCATTCCGGGACGGGATCCCCATCCAGGGCCATCACCTCCCCCATCGAGCCATGAGCCCAACTCATACCTGTCACGTGCATTGACAATGGCGAACGCGCGGAGCCCCTCGTAAGCTCCGCGCGCCAACGCCGCCATGAGTTCCACGCCCTCCGCCACCGCCGATTCCCACGCGAACGACCGACCCGACGGGCCCGCGTCCGTCCGTGGAGGTGCGGCGTCCGGTCCGCTGGGCCTGGGCCTGGACGCCGGCGGCACGCAGACGCGCTGGGCGCTGGCCCGTCCCGACGGCACGCTGGTCGCGCGCGGCGAGGTCGGCGGCTTCAGCGCGCTGCTGC
>NZ_DASVNZ010000172.1:0-9976 GCF_036486225.1 Roseateles sp.
GTCGCATCGAGCCTTCCAAAAAAACTGACTTGGGCGCCGTCTGTTCGAGCAGAGCGAACCGCAGGTGAGCGGTGCGAGTTGGCGCCCGAGCGAGATGCGACAGCGGCCTGGGGCCCGCCCCGGTGTCCGTTGCTCATCAGCCAGCCCTAAGCGGGGAGGGTGGGGCGAGCGGTTAGCATCCACCCCCTATGAATTGGCCCTATGAGTTGCAGATCGGCTGGCGTTACACGCGGGCTGGGCGTGGAGGGCGCCGCAACCGCTTCATCTCCTTCATCTCCGGCGTGTCGATGTTCGGCATCGCGCTGGGCGTTGCCGCGTTGATCATCGTGCTGTCGGTGATGAACGGCTTCCAGAAGGAGGTGCGGGCGCGGATGTTGTCGGTGATCGCGCATGTGGAGCTGCTGAGTCCGACGGGTGATGGACTGCCGGATTGGCAGGCCCTGGCGGCGAAGGCGCAGGGGCAGCCGCACGTGGTGGCGGCGGCGCCGTTCGTATCGGGTCAGGCCTTGATCGCGCGCGGTTCGGACATGCGCGGGACGATCGTGCGGGGCATCGATCCGGCGTTCGAGCCGAAGGTGACGCCGATCGCGGCCGAGCTGGCGAAGCAGGGCTTGCTGGAGCGGCTGCAGCCCGGGCAATGGAACGTGATCCTGGGCGTCGAGCTGGCGCGCCAGCTGGGCGTGCAGAAGGGCGACAAGATCACGCTGGCGATTCCGTCCGGGCAGGTGACACCGCTGGGCGTGCAGCCGACGCTGCGCCAGTTCACGCTGGTGGGTGTGTTCGAGGCGGGGCACTACGAGTACGACAGCGGCCTGGCGCTGATCCATGTCGGCGATGCGGCGAAGGTGTTCAGGACCGGCACCCCGAGCGGCGTGCAGCTCAAGCTGGATGACGTGCAGCTGGCCCGGGAGGTCGGCGCCCAGCTGCAGCGCGCGCTGGGCCCCGAGGTCTACGTCCGTGACTGGACCCGCACCAATGCCAACTGGTACGACGCGGTGCAGGTCGAGAAGCGCATGATGGGCATCATCCTGACGCTGATCGTCGCGGTCGCGGCTTTCAACCTGGTCTCGACGCTGGTCATGACCGTCACGGACAAGCAGGCTGACATCGCGATCCTGCGCACGCTCGGCGCGAGCCCGCGCTCCATCATGGGCGTGTTCCTGGTGCAGGGCGCGCTGGTCGGCATCATCGGCACCTTCGGCGGTCTGGTGCTCGGCCTGGCGGTCGCCCACAACCTGGACGTCATCGTCCCGGCCATCGAGAAGCTGCTGCACACCACCTTCCTGCCGGCCAGCATCTACGTCATCAGCCACATGCCCAGCGATCCGCAATGGGACGACATCCTGCCGATCACCGTGACCTCGTTGGCGTTGTCCTTCGTCATGACCCTGTATCCGAGCTGGAATGCCAGCCGTGTCCAACCGGCGGAGGCGCTGCGTTATGAATGACCGCAACGGCGACCGCCGCGCCGCGCCCGGCCAGGTGGTGCTGCAAGGCCTGGGATTGGGCAAGCGTTTCGTCGAGGGGCCGCTCGACGTGCAGGTCTTCCATGACCTGGACCTGATCGTGAAGGCTGGCGAGACGCTGGCGATCCTGGGCGCTTCCGGCTCGGGCAAGAGCACGCTGCTGCATCTGCTCGGCGGTCTGGACACGCCGTCTGCCGGCCGCGTCGAACTGATGGGCCGCAACCTCGGCGAGCTCGGCGAGAAGGCCCGCGGCGACTGGCGCAACCAGCACCTCGGGTTCATCTACCAGTTCCACCATCTGCTGCCGGAATTCAGCGCGCTGGACAACGTCGCGATGCCGCTGCGCATCCGCCGCGTGCCGCAGGAGCAGGCGCGCGAGCAGGCCGCGAAGGTGCTGACGCGCGTGGGTCTCGGTCCGCGCGTGCTGCATCGCCCGGGCGAGCTGTCCGGCGGCGAGCGCCAGCGCGTGGCGATCGCCCGCGCGCTGGTCACCGGCCCGGCCTGCGTGCTGGCTGACGAGCCGACCGGGAACCTCGACCGCTCGACGGCCGCGACGGTCTTCGAGCTGATGCTGGAGATGGCCCGCGAGCTGGGCACCGCCTTCGTCATGGTGACGCACGACCAGGATCTGGCGGCGCGTTGCGAGCACCAGCGCCGGCTGGTCGGCGGCGCCTTGCAGCCGCTGGCCGCTTGAAGCCGCGACGCCTCGGCGATCCCGCCGAGGCTGGGTTGCCCGATCGCGAGGCCGCAGGCGGTCGTTGCGTGACCGCTCGATTACGATGCAGGTCATCATGATCGCCTCGAAGCCTTCCTCGGAATCCCCGTCCACCCGCTTCATCCTGAAGCTCAGCTGTCCCGACCAGGCCGGCATCGTCCATGCCGTGACCGGCATCCTGCTGGCGCAGGGCGCCAACATCCTGACCTCGGCCCAGCATGGCGACGCGGATCACCGCCGCTTCTTCATGCGCATCGAGTTCGAGTGCGCCGAAGCCCGCCCGGCGGCCGCGTTGCGCGAGGCGTTCGCGCCGCTGGCCGCGCGGCTGGCCATGGATTGGGAACTGGTCGACGCGCAGCGCAAGACGCGCGTGCTGCTCCTGGTGTCCAAGCTCGGCCACTGCCTGAACGACCTGCTGTTCCGCGTGCAGACCGGGCATCTGGCCATCGAGATTCCCGCGATCGTCTCGAACCATCGCGACTTCTATCAGCTGGCCGCCTCGCACGACATTCCGTTCCATCATCTGCCGCTGCTGCAGGCCAGCGACGAGCAGAAACAGGCCCAGGAACGCAAGATCCGCGAGCTGATCGAGGATCAGCAGATCGACCTCGTCGTGCTGGCGCGCTACATGCAGATCCTGTCGCCGGAGCTGTGCCGCTTCCTGGAAGGGCGCGCGATCAACATCCATCACAGCTTCCTGCCCAGCTTCAAGGGCGCGCGGCCGTACCACCAGGCCCATGAGCGCGGCGTCAAGCTGATCGGCGCGACCGCGCACTACGTGACCTCGGACCTCGACGAAGGACCGATCGTCGAGCAGGACGTGGCCCGCATCGACCATTCGATGACGCCCGACCAGCTCGTGGCGATCGGCCGTGACGTCGAATGCGTGACGCTCGCCCGCGCCATCCAGTGGCATGCCGAGCACCGCGTGCTGCTCAACGGCCATCGCACGGTCGTCTTCCGCTGAGCGTCACGAAGGTCGGTCGCCATGTGGACTGACACGCACTGCCACCTCGACGCGTCGGAGTTCGATCCCGACCGCGGCGCCGTCGTCGCGCGCGCCGTGGCCGCGGGCGTGTCGCAGGTGGTGATCCCCGCGGTCGTCGCGGGGAACTTCGAGCAGGTGAGGGCGCTCGCGCATGCGCATGGCTTCAGCTACGCGCTGGGCATCCATCCGCTGTACGTCATGCATGCGCGCGACGAGGACCTCGGCCGCCTCGACCGGATGCTGGCCGAGTGCCGCGACGATCCGGGCCTGGTCGGCATCGGCGAGATCGGCCTCGATTTCTTCGTCAAGGACCTCGACGCGGCCACGCAGCAGCATTTCTATGTCGAGCAGCTCAAGCTCGCGAAGCGGCACGAACTCCCGGTGATCCTGCATGTGCGCCGCAGCGCCGACCAGTTGCTGGGCGGCCTGCGCCGCATCGGCGTTCGCAGCGGCGGCATCGGCCATGCCTTCAACGGCAGCCGGCAGCAGGCTGACGCTTTCATCGAGCTCGGCTTCAAGCTGGGCTTCGGCGGCACGCTGACCTTCGACCGGTCGCTGCAGATCCGCCGCCTTGCCGCGGAACTGCCGGCCGAAGCGCTGGTCCTGGAGACGGATGCGCCGGACATTCCGCCGCACTGGCTTTACCGGACGGCCGAGGAACGCGCTGCCGGCGCCACCTCGCGCAACGAGCCCGGCGAGCTGCCGCGCATCGGCGCGGTGCTCGCCGAACTTCGTGGCTGGACGCCGCAGGAGACGGCAGCGATCACCGGCCGCAATGCGCGCGCCGCGCTGCCGCGGCTGGCCGCGTTGGATGGCGTCCGCGCGCATGGCTGAGGTACTCGATTCGCCGGGATCGGCGGAACCCGCGCGTTGGCAGGGACTCGCGCCCGTCCACGCACCGGACGCCGAGTGGCTGCTGCTGGGCAGCTTCCCCGGTGTCGCCTCGCTCCAGGCGCAGCAGTATTACGGCCATCCGCGCAACCAGTTCTGGCGGCTGGTCGGCGAAGTCTTCGGCTTGGATCTGCTCGCGATGACCTATCCCGAGCGCCTTGCCGGACTGCGCGCCCACCGCATCGCGGTGTGGGACGTCATCACCGAGACCGAGCGCGAAGGCAGCCTCGACAGCGCGATCCGCAATCCCTCCGCAAGCGATCTCGGCCGGCTGCTTCAGCAGCTGCCGGCGCTGCGCACGATCGGTTTCAATGGCGGCACGGCCTTGCGCTTCGGGTTGAAGCAGCTCGGACCTCTTGCAGGCCGTTACCGCGTCCTGGGGCTGCCCAGCTCCAGTCCGGCCTACACGATGCCCTACGATGCCAAGCTTCGCGCCTGGCGGGAGCTCGCCGGGCCCTTGAACGACAGATGACGCGACCGGGCCCCGTGGACCCGGCATGGGAACGACAGCCGTGAGCAAGCAACGGGATTCGAAGAGCAACAAGGGCGGCAGATCGGCCGCATCGCCTGCATCGCCCGAATGGGTCGAAGCCACGCTGAGCGAATTCGACGGCGTCCGTTTCCTCCACCTCGACTCGATCTGGGTGCAGGGCGCGATGCGGCTCAAGAAGCCGGAGAAGCTCGAGCTGGAATACGTCCAGCGCATGATGGCCTGGATGCTGTGGCGCGACGCCCGCGAGATGACGCAGGGGCAGGCGGTGCAGCTGGGACTGGGCGCCGGCGCGCTGACGCGCTTCTGCCGCAAGCAGTTGAAGATGAAGACCACGGCGGTGGAGATCAATCCGAGCGTCATCAGCGCCAACCGGCACTGGTTCCACCTCCCCGACGACGATGAGCGGCTGCGCGTGGTCAACGAGGATGCCGGCGCCTGGGTCGCCGACGCCGCCAACTGGGGCAACGCGCAGGTGCTCAATATTGACCTGTACGACCACGAGGCGGCGGCACCGGTCCTCGACGACGAAGCGTTCTACGCCGACTGCCATCGCGTGCTCGCCGACGGCGGGCTGATGACGGTCAACCTGTTCGGCCGCAGCGCCAGCTTCACACGCAGCGCGACGCGGATCGCGAAGGTGTTCGGCTCCGACCAGGTCTGGCACCTGACGCCGACCCGCGAGGGCAATACCATCGTCGTCGCCGGACGCGGCGTGGCCGTGCCGGAGCGCGAAGTGCTCGAGCAGCGCGCCGCCCACATCGAATCCCGCCATGATCTGCCGGCCACCAAGTGGCTCAAGCTGGTCCGGCCCCTGCCCATGAACGTGATCCACCAGCTCCACGCGGCCACGGCCGGCGCGGCTCAAGCTACCGGCGAGTGACCATGAAACCCAGCACGTCGACGACCCCCAAGGACAAGAGCGGCACGCCCGCGCCGGCCGTCGAGCCCAAGGCGACCGCGCCGGTCCCGCCTCCGGCGCTTGCCTCCGCCAAGCCCAAGGCCGTGGACGGCGGCGGCTCGCGTCTCGAATGGCGTCAGCTCCTGCACTGGCTCGCCGAGGACGGCGTCATCGACCAGGAGCAGGTCCAGCGCACCGAGGCCCGTTTCGGCGGCGGCCACAGCGCGCAGCATCCGCTCACCCGGCTCGGCGCCGCGGGGCTGGTGCGCGTCGCCAACGGACGCCCCCTGGACACCGAGTCGCTGACCGAATGGCTGGCGGGTCGCCTGAAGCTGCCCTACGTCCGCATCGACCCGCTGAAGGTCGATGTCGGCCGCGTCGCCGACGTGATGTCCGCCAGTTACGCCGAGGCGCGTCGCTGCCTGCCCATCCTGGTCGGTCTGACCGACGTGACCATCGCGGTCGCCGAGCCGCAGGACATCGCCTGGATCCCGCAGATCGAGTCGCACACCCGCAAGCGGGTGAAGCTGGTGCTGGCCAATCCGCAGGAGATCTCGCGCTTCACGACCGAGTTCTTCACGCTGGCGCGCTCCGTGCGCGCGGCGACGAAGTCCGGCGAGTCCAGCCAGCCGGCGAGTTTCGAGCAACTGGTCGAGCTCGGCCGCAGCAACCGGCAGCTCGACGCCAATGACCAGGGCGTGGTGCAGGTCGTGGACTGGCTCTGGCAGTACGCCTTCGACCAGCGCGCCAGCGACATCCACCTGGAGCCGCGCCGAGAGATGGGCGTGATCCGCTTCCGCATCGACGGCGTGCTCCACACGGTCTACCAGTTGCCGCCCACGGTGATGGGCGCGATGACCGCGCGCATCAAGCTGCTGGGACGCATGGACGTGGTCGAGAAGCGCCGGCCGCTCGACGGCCGCATCAAGACGCGCAATCCGGCCGGCGAAGAGGTGGAAATGCGTCTGTCGACGCTGCCTACCGCCTTCGGCGAAAAGATGGTGATGCGGATCTTCGACCCCGATACCGCCGTGAAGGACCTGTCGCAGCTGGGGTTCTCCGCGCATGACGCCGACCGCTGGAACCGCCTGACGGCGCGGCCGCACGGGATCATCCTCGTGACCGGTCCCACCGGCAGCGGCAAGACGTCGACGCTGTATTCGACGCTCAAGCGCCTGGCCACCGACGAGGTCAACGTCTGCACCGTCGAGGATCCGATCGAGATGATCGAACCCGCGTTCAACCAGTCGCAGGTGCAGCCGGCCATCGACTTCAACTTCGCCGAAGGCCTGCGTGCGCTGATGCGGCAGGACCCGGACATCATCATGGTCGGCGAGATCCGTGATCTGGAGACCGCCGAGATGGCGATCCAGGCCTCGCTGACCGGTCACCTGGTGTTCTCGACGCTGCACACGAACGATTCGGCCTCGGCGATCACGCGGATGGTGGACCTGGGCGTGCCCAACTACCTGATCGACGCGACGGTGATCGGCGTGCTGGCCCAGCGGCTCGTGCGCACGCTGTGCCCGAACTGCAAGGAGCCGGATCCGGACGTCACGCGTGACTCGCTCAACGAGATGCTCAAGCCGTGGCGCCTGAACGGCGGCGTCAAGCCCTACCGGCCGGTGGGTTGCCTCGATTGCCGCAACACCGGCTTCCGGGGGCGCGCCGGGCTGTACGAACTGCTGCTGCTGACGGACAGCCTCCGCAAGCATCTGCATCCGAACACGGACATGACGGCACTGCGCCGCCAGGCGGTGCAGGAAGGCCTGCGTCCGCTGCGTCTGGGCGGCGCGATGAAGGTCGCCGAAGGACTCACGACCATGGATGAGGTGCTGCGCAGCACCCCGACCTGGGAAACCTGAGCGGAACCGAAACCATCCGTCTGCCGCCCCCCAGGCTCGCGGGGGCGGGTAAGCCCGCGCAGACAGGGCGAGGAGCCCGTGCCCACGGGCGGCGTGAAGATCGCCATACGCCCCGTGCGATGCGCGGCGTCTCCCCTTACGTGATAACCACAGACTGCGACGGGGACCCGATTCCTAGAATCGCGCCAATTCAAGCCGATAGAGGGTCCCTCCATGAAGATCAAGAGTCAACGCGACTTCTGGTCAGGGCTGATGTTCTTGGTCGTTGGCGCCGCGTTCGCGGCTGGCTCGATCATCAACTACAGCTTTGGCACGTCCGCCCGTCCCGGGCCTGGTTACTTCCCGTTCGGGCTGGGCGTCCTGCTCGCCATCATGGGAGCGGTGGTGGTGTTCAAGGCGCTCACCATCGAATCCGAAGGCGGCCAGCCCGTCGGTGCTTTCGCCTGGAAGCCGCTGCTGATCGTCGTCGGCGCGATCGTGATGTTCGGATTCGCGCTGCCGCGTCTGGGCATGATCATCACGCTGCCGCTGCTGATCACGATGTGCTCCTTCGCCAGCGACGAGTTCCGCTGGCGCGACGCGTTGCTTAGCAGCGTGGTCCTCACCGCGGGCAGCTACGGCATTTTCATCTGGGGTCTGAATCTCGTGATCCCCATCTGGCCGACCTTCCTGGGCGGCTGAGGAGTCACGCATGGATCTGATCAACAACCTGATGCTGGGGTTCGGCACGGCCTTCACGCCGGAGAACCTCCTGTACGCTTTCGGTGGCGCGGTGCTCGGCACCCTGATCGGCGTGCTGCCGGGCCTCGGCCCGGTCGCGACGATCGCGATGCTGCTGCCGTCCATCTACTCGCTGGATGCGACGCCGGCGCTGATCATGCTCGCCGGTATCTACTACGGCGCGCAGTACGGCGGCTCGACGACGGCCATCCTGATCAACGTGCCCGGCGAGTCCTCGTCGGTCGTGACGGCGATCGACGGCTATCAGATGGCGCGTCAAGGGCGCGCCGGCCCGGCACTGGCGGCAGCGGGCCTGGGCTCGTTCTTCGCGGGCTGCGTCGGCACGGTCATCATCGCCGCCTTCGCGCCGCCGCTGACTGAACTGGCCTTCAAGTTCGGTCCCGCTGAGTACTTCTCGCTGATGGTGCTGGGCCTTATCGGCGCGGTGGTGTTGGCTTCCGGCTCGCTGATCAAGGCGATCTCGATGATCGTGCTAGGCCTGCTGCTCGGACAGATCAACACGGACGTGATCTCGGGAACGCCACGTTTCTCGTTCGACGTGCCAGAGCTGACGGACGGCATCAACTTCGTCGTCATCGCCATGGGCGTCTTCGGCTTCGGCGAGATCATCGCGAACCTGGGCCAACCGGCCGAACATCGCGAGGTCTTCACCAAGAGCGTGAAGGGCCTGTGGCCGACCAAGCAGGACTTCCACGATGCGTGGCCGGCCGTGCTGCGCGGTACGGCGCTGGGTTCGGTGCTGGGTGTGCTGCCCGGTGGCGGCGCGCTGCTGGCTTCGTTCGCCGCCTACACGCTGGAGAAGAAGGTCTCCAAGACGCCGGAGAAGTTCGGCAAGGGCGCGATCCAGGGTGTCGCGGGTCCGGAATCGGCCAACAATGCCGGCGCGCAGACTTCCTTCATCCCGATGCTGACGCTGGGCATCCCGCCCAACGCGGTGATGGCGCTGATGGTGGGCGCGATGACGATCAAGGGCATCCAGCCCGGTCCGCAGGTCATGACCAGCAATCCGGAACTGTTCTGGGGGCTGATCGCGTCGATGTGGGTCGGCAACCTGATGCTGGTGATCCTGAACCTGCCGATGATCGGCATCTGGATCAAGCTGCTGACGGTGCCTTACCGGTTCCTGTTCCCGGCAATCGCGGTGTTCTGCTGCATCGGCACCTACACGCTGAACAACAACAACTTTGACGTCTACATGACGGCGGCGTTCGCAGTCATCGGTTATCTCTTCTACAAGCTGAGCTGCGAAGCGGCCCCGCTGCTCCTGGGCTTCATCCTGGGGCCGATGATGGAAGAGAACCTTCGCCGGGCGCTGCTCCTGTCGCGCGGCGACTGGACCACATTCATGTCCCGGCCGCTGTCGGCAGGCCTGCTCATCGCCGCGGCGTTGATGGTGGTGGTGGTGATGCTGCCGTCCATCAAGAACAAGCGCGAGGAAGCGTTCCAGGACGCTGATTGACCAGGCCACAGGTCCCTCCGCTTCATCGAAGACCCGCCTCGGCGGGTCTTTTTCTTGGCGCGACGCTGCTCGTCCTCAAGAGGAACAAGGACTTAGCGGCGCTTCGTGCGAACGGCGATCAGCTGTCGATAACTTTCTCTTGTAGTTCTTGCGAGCCGCTCTTTCGGCGTGCTACAGTCGCTGTCTTCGCTGCACAGACATCTGTCTTGCAGCGGTCTCCGAAGGAACTGTCGGAGATGTCAGGTGACTAACCGGGCCAGGCCCGGTTTTCATTTGGCGGCGAGATTCTCGCAGTCGACGAAGAAAATAATTTCTCTGGCTGCTTGACGGATTCGAAAGAAATCGTTCATAATCTCGCTTCTGCGCTGCTGACGACAAGTCAGCGACGCGACGAAGTAAGTAGCAAGGGGCTGAGGCCTTGAGCGAGTAGTTGCTTCGATGTTCTTTAAGAATTTACAGC
>NZ_DASVNZ010000177.1:0-19908 GCF_036486225.1 Roseateles sp.
GCGCCGCTGTCGGCCGACCTGAGCGGCGGCGCCGTGACCGTGACGGTCGAGGAACTCATCGACCTCGAACAGCAGGTCGATTTCTTCATGGTGCTGGGCCAGGACGATGCGGCGATCGAGCTGCTGTCCTCGCGCCTGAACCATCGCGACGCGGCCAGCGGCCTGCCGTTCCTGAAGCTGATGGAGCTCTACCAGCGCCGCGGCGACCGGGAAGCCTTCGACCGGGTCGGCGCGCGCTTCGGCGAGCAGTTCCACGCCCGAGCGCCGTCCTGGAGCGACGACCTGAACCAGGGCGAGGCGCTGGAGACCCACGGGGAACTGATCGCGCGGCTCGAGGCCGCCTGGTCCGATCCCGAGGGCAGCATGAGCCTGCTGCAGGACCTGCTGTCCAACCACCAGGAATACAGCGGCGACCTGGGGCTGCCGGCCTACCGCGACCTGCTGCTGCTCTACGCGGTGGCGCGCGACCGCGCCGAGCATGAGGTCGACGGCAACTCGATCGACGTCGTGCTGCCGCTGGATGCGACCGCGCCGACGGATCAGATGGCCACGATGGTCTGGCAGGCGCCGACGGCAGCGCCGTCGCGGACGCCGCTGACGCAGTCGGTGGACCTGGATCTCTCGCTCGTCGAGGACGACGAGACGCCGCGCGCGCCCAAGGGGCGCTGAATCAGATCTTCCTCAGACGTTCAAGGGCGAGGTCCAGCGTCTCGTCCTTCTTCGCGAAGCAGAAGCGGATGACCTTCGCGGCGCTGCCGCCGCTGTAGAACGCCGACAGCGGAATCGCCGCAACGCCGATCTCGCGCGTGAGCCACTGGCTGATCTCCATGTCGCCCATCGCCGCCTGCGCCGCGGGCAGCGCGCTGTAGTCGACGCACTGGAAGTAGCTGCCGCGGCAGGGGCGCAGCACGAAGGCCGAGCCTTCAAGTCCTGCGCGGAATCGGTCGCGCTTGCGCTGGTAGAAGTTGCTCAGGCCGAGGTAAGGCGCGGGATCGCGCATGTAAGCCGCGATGCCGTGCTGCATCGCCGAGTTCACCGTGAACACGTTGTACTGGTGGACCTTGCGGAACTCCGCCATCAGCGGCGCCGGCGCCGTCACGTAGCCGACCTTCCAGCCGGTCACGTGGTAGGTCTTGCCGAAGCTCGACACGACGAAGCTGCGCGCCGCCAGTTCGGGCAGCCGCGACACGCTCTGATGCGACTGGCCGTCGTAGACCATGTGCTCGTAGACCTCGTCGCTGATCACCAGCACCTCGGTGCCGTCCAGCAGCTCCGCGAGCTGACGCAGTTCGTCCGCGCTCCACACCGCGCCGCTGGGGTTGTGCGGGCTGTTGATCATGATCGCGCGGGTGCGCGGCGTGAGCGCGGCGCGGATGCGGTCGAAGTCGGGGCGGAAGCTCGCCGGATCCAGCGGCACCGGCACCATCACGCCGCCGGCCAGCGCGATGTTGGGCGCGTAGCTGTCGTAGGCGGGCTCCAGCACGACGACCTCGTCGCCGGGATGCACGATCGCGAGCAGCGCCGTCAGGATCGCTTGCGTCGCGCCCGCTGTGACGGTGATCTCGGTGTCGGGGTTGTATGCGTGCCCGTAGAGCGTCTGGATCTTCGCGGCGATCGCCTGGCGCAGCGCCGGCACGCCGGGCATCGGCGGGTACTGGTTGTGGCCGGCGCGCATCGCGGCGTCGACGGCGTCCAGCAGCGCCGGATCGCCCTCGAAGTCCGGGAAGCCCTGGCCCAGGTTGACCGCCTGGTGCTGCTGCGCCAGCGCCGACATGACGCTGAAGACCGTCACGCCGAGTTGGGGCAGACGGCTCGCGGGAACGGGAGTGTGAACACGCATGGTCGGTATCGTTGAAGTGGCGGGTCGTGAGCGGGGGAGGCGCTGGACGAGGCCGGGAATCAGAGGTCGTAGTCGCTGGCTTCGCCGCTCATCGCGCGCTGCAGCAGCGTGCGGTTGAGGCGGTCGGACAGCAGTTCGGCGAAGCTGTAGACGTAGTTGCGCAGGTAGGCGCCGCGCTTGAAGGCGATGCGCGCGACGTTCTGGCCCAGCAGGTGGCCCAGCGGGCGCGAGACGAGTTCGCCGCCGGGCGGGTCCTCGCGCACCGCCATCTCGGCCACGATGCCCACGCCCAGGCCCAGCCGCACGTAGGTCTTGATGACGTCGGAGTCGATCGCCTCCAGCACGATGTTGGGCTTGAGCTGGCGCTGCGCGAAGGCGCGGTCGATGCGGGTGCGGCCGGTGAAGCTCGGGTGGTAGGAGACCAGCGGCTGCGCGGCCAGGTGCTCGAGGTCGATGCGCTCGAGCTGCGCCAGCGGATGCTCCGCGCGCATCACCAGCACGTGCTGCCATTCGTAGGCGGGCAGGGTGACGAGCTCCTCGAACTGCGACAGCGACTCGGTCGCCAGGCCGACGTCGGCGGTCTCGTCGATCAGCATCTTCGCGACCTGGTCCGGGCTGCCCTGGTGCAGGCCGATGTTGACCTGCGGGAACTGCTTGCGCAGCAGCGTCACCGGCGTGGGCAGCACGTATCTCGCCTGCGTGTGCGTCGTCGCGATCGACAACGTGCCGACGTCCTGCTTGGAGTACTCCTCGCCGATGCGCTTGAGGTTGCCGACCTCGCGCATGATGATCTCGATCGACTTCAGCACCTGACGGCCGGGCTCGGTGATGCTGCGCAGCCGCTTGCCGTGTCGCGAGAAGATGTCGACGCCGAGCTCTTCCTCGAGCTCCAGGATCGCCTTGGAGACGCCCGGCTGCGAGGTGTACAGCGCCTTGGCCGTCTCGGTCAGGTTGAGGTTGCGGCGCGCGGCCTCTTGGACGAAGCGGAACTGGTGCAGGTTCATGGCGGATTCATTGCAGGTTCATCGCAGGGTTCAAGACTCGGGAAGCACGGTCGGCGTGGCGGGGTCGAGGGGGTTGGCGGGGAGCGTGACGGCGGAGATCAGGTCCAGCGTCGCGCCCGCCATTGCGCGGATCACCGACGGCTGTTCGCCGATGGCGTCGTGCAGCACGAACAGCACGCCCGGGTGCACCGCGCGCAGCGACTCCACCAGCGGCGGCACGTCGCGGCGCACGTGGCCGCTGGCGCCGAGGAACATCGGCACGATCTGGATGCGGGTGCAGCCGACGGCGGCCAGCGCGCCGGCGGCGGTGGCCAGGTCGGGCACCATCAGTTCCAGGTAGGCGAGCGCGATCGGCAACTCCGGGCGTTGCGTCTGGAGTGCCGCGGCGATGGCCTGGAAGGGACCGGCCCAGGCCGGATCGCGGGCCCCGTGGGCAAAGAGC
Organism: Roseateles sp.; assembly: GCF_036486225.1. Taxonomy (GTDB): domain Bacteria; phylum Pseudomonadota; class Gammaproteobacteria; order Burkholderiales; family Burkholderiaceae_C; genus Roseateles. The sequence continues at coordinate 3,287 of NZ_DASVNZ010000177.1, forward strand.
AGCAGACCGTCCATCAGCAGTCCTCCCTCGGGCGAAACGTCGGTGACACGGGCCGGTGGTCGGCCGGGCAGGCGGCGTTCCCGCCGCTCATCGATACCGCACCAGCCAGTAGAACGCGCCCATCGAGATGCCGAGGTACAGCAGGCTGGGCGCCGAGGCGACGAGCCACGGCGTCCAGTCGCGCAGCAGGCCGAGGTGGCCGGTGATCGCGTTCAGCACCACGAAGCTGATGCCCAGCATGATGCCGCCGAAGACCTTCACGCTGATGCCGCCCGAGCGGAAGTGCAGGTACGCGAACGGCAGCGCCAGCGCCACCATCACCATGCAGGCGAACGGATAGAAGGCCTTGCGCCAGAACTGGATCTCCGGCTGCGCCGACGACTGCTCCTGCAAGGACAGGTGGCGCGTGTAGCGGTAGAGCTCCAGCGTGGACATGTTCCAGGTCGGCTGCACCGCCGCGGCCACCACGCCCGAGGGCAGTTGGCTCTGCCATTCGTACCTGGGCAGCAGGATCTCGCGCACCGACGGGTTCTCGGCCAGCTTGTCCTGCGGCGCCGCCGGATCGGCATGCTGGGGCGCGGACAGGGCGGGCCGGTTCAGCGGCGTCGGCGTGCGCGACCACTGCATCAGCCGCACGTCGTTCATCAGCCAGCGGCCGGTCGGGTCGACGGTCGCGTCCTTCGCGGTCAGGCGCGTGGCCATCGCGCCCTTGCTGTCGAACTCGAAGACCAGCACGTCCTCCATCGTCCCGTTGGCGCGCGCCCGGCCGACATGGACCACGTAGCTGAAGTCGCCGATGCGGTCCTTCAGCCACGCGCCCTGTGCGTTGGTGACGCCGCCGTTGGCGCTGGACTTGAGCAGCTGCGCCTGGCGGTCCGCCCAGGGGTTGACGAAGTCGCCCACGACGAAGGCCAGCACCGCGAAGGCCAGCGCCATCACGCTCAGCAGGCCCAGCGCGCGCTGCGGGCCCAGGCCGCCGGTGCGCAGGATGGTGAATTCGCTGGACTGCGCCAGTCGCGCCATGCTGAAGATGGTGCCGATCAGCACCGCGATCGGCATCAGCTCGTAGAAGCGGCCCGGCAGCTTCAGCAGGCTGGACCACACCGCCAGCCCGATGCCCAGGCCCAGGCGCTGGAAGCGGTCCAGGTCGTCGATGAAGTCCAGGAAGAAGAACAGCGCCAGGAACCCGGCCATGACCAGGGTGAAGGAGCTCAGGATGTCGCGGTACAGCAGCCGCCGGACGGTTCTCATGTGGGCACTCCCGGCGTGGAGGTGGACATCGACGCCGGCGCGATCACCACGCCGGCCGGGGGCGCGGCGAAGACGGTCTCGGCATAGGCCGGGTTCGTGGGCGGCGCCGGGATCACGCCGCTGCGCGGGGCGCCCAGGCGCGCGCCCTGTTCGCGCCAGAGCAGCAGCAGCATCGTCACCAGGAAGGCGCCGCCGTGCAGCGCCATCAGCGCCGGGCCCAGCTTCATCTTGCTGCTCACCACCCAGGTCTGGGTCAGGTTGATCAGGTTGAAGTAGACGATGAACGCAAGCAGCGCGAACAGCAGGTTCCAGTTGCTGGCGCGGCGCGGATTCGTCGCCGAGATGCCGATGCCCAGCAGCACCAGGTTGACGCATCCCAGGATCATGCCGAAGCGCCAGGCCAGCTCGCCGTCGTTCTGGGGCGTGCGGTCGACCAGCAGGTCCAGCGTCGGGCGCGCCTTGGGCGGACGCGCGCCGCCGGCGCGCATCACCTCGTCGTCCACGACGACCTGGTACTGCTGGAAGCGCGCCACCGACTTGTCGCCGTTGCGCTGGTCGACGTCGTTGCGCTGGCCGTGGTCCAGCACCAGCACGCGCTGGTTGTCCTTGTACTGCAGCGCGCCGTGCGCCGAGGTCGTCACCGACTCCAGGTGCTCGGTGTTGTTCATGATGAAGACGTTGCGCGCCGCGGACTCGTCGGTGGGGTCGCGCTCGATGAAGAACACGCGCGAGCCGTCGTTGGAGGTCTGGAACTGGCCCGGCGCGACCCGGGAGAGGTCGCTGCGCTGCTCGAACTGCTCGCGCAGCTGGGCGCTGTTGTCGTTGCTCCAGGGCCAGACGATGGTCATCAGCACCGTCACGACCACCAGCACCGGCGAGGCCATCGTCAGCACCGGCCGCACGAAGCGCGTCAGGCCCAGGCCGCTGGCGAACCAGATGGTCATCTCCGATTCCTTGTACATGCGCCCCAGCGACATGACGACGGCGACGAACAGCGACAGGCTCAGCATCACCGGCAACTGGGCGAGGGCCAGATAACCCAGCGACAGCAGCACGTGCTGCGGGGCCACCGTCCCCTTGGCGGCCATGCCGAGCGAGCGCACCAGCAGCATCGTCACGACGATGGTCAGGATGACCACGAAGGCCAGTCCGAAACTGCGGGCCAGTTCCTTGCGTACGGTTGAATCGAATAACATCCGGGCACTTTATCTACTTCTCGGCATTATGGACTTCCGCTCTCAGCTCGTTTCCCTCGACGCCCTGTCGTCGCACGGCGCTGACGCCCTCGTGCTGGTCGTCGCGGGCGACAGCCTGCCGGCCTCGCTCGACAAGACCGTCGCCGCCCTGATCAAGGATGCCGTCAAGCTCGGCGATTTCGAGCTGAAGGCGGGTCAGGTCTTGACCCTGGTCCGCCCCGCCGGCCTGAAGGCCCTCAGACTGGTCGTCGCCGGCAGCGGCGCGTCGCTGAAGGCCGCCCGCGCCGCGTTGGGCGCCGCGCTGGGCCAGCTCAAGGGCAAGGGCGCCACGGGCGCCTCGGTGGCCTACGCCGGTTTCGGCGCCGAGCTGACCGAGTCCCTGGCCGAGCAGACCGTGCTCGCCGCCGAGGACGCCACCTACGTCTACCGCGAGACCAAGCCGAGCGCGCCCGCCGCGTCCAAGCTGACGAAGATCGCCCTGCTGCACGGCAAGGACGACGCCAAGGCGGTCAAGGCCGGCCTGACGCGCGGCCAGGCCATCGGCGCCGGCATCGCCGTCGCGCGCGAGTGCGCCAACCTGCCGCCCAACGTCGCCACGCCGGCCTATCTGGCCGACCAAACCAAGGCCCTGGCCAAGAGCCACGGCATCAAGGTCGAGGTCCTGGACCAGAAGGGCATCGAGAAGCTGGGCATGGGCTCCTTCCTGTCCGTGGCCAAGGGCTCCGACGTGCCGCCGTGCTTCATCGTCGCCAAGTACGAAGGCGCGGCCAAGACGCAGGCGCCCATCGTGCTGGTCGGCAAGGGCATCACCTTCGACTCGGGCGGCATCTCGCTGAAGCCGGGCGCCGGCATGGACGAGATGAAGTTCGACATGGGCGGCGCCGCCTCCGTGCTGGGCACGCTGCGCGCCGTGGTCGAGCTCAAGCCGAAGATCAACCTGGTCGTGCTGATCGCCGCCTGCGAGAACATGCCCAGCGGCCGCGCGGTCAAGCCGGGCGACGTGGTGACCTCGATGTCGGGCCAGACCATCGAGATCCTGAACACCGACGCCGAAGGCCGCCTGATCCTGTGCGACGCGCTGACCTACGCCGAGCGCTTCAAGCCCGCGGCCGTCGTCGACGTCGCGACGCTGACCGGCGCCTGCGTGATCGCGCTGGGCGGCGTGCGTTCGGGCATGTATGCCAGCGACGATGAACTGGCCGCCGCGCTGAGCGCCGCCGGCGAGACGGCGCTGGACCCGTGCTGGCGCCTGCCGCTGGACGACGACTACGCCGACGGCCTGAAGACCAACTTCGCCGACGTCGCCAACGTCGCCGGCCGCGAGGGCGGTTCCATCACCGCCGCGAAGTTCCTGCAGCGCTTCGCGTCCAAGTACCGCTGGGGCCACCTGGACATCGCCGGTACCGCCTGGAAGGGCGGCGGCGCCAAGGGCGCCACCGGCCGTCCGGTCGGCCTGCTGACGCACTTCGTGCTGTCGCAGGTCCGCTGAACGCCGTCGGCGTTCTCCGGAAGCAGTTGAAGCGGGAAGGGCGGGTCCGGTGACGGAAGTCAACTTCTATACCGGCGTGCCCGACCGCCAGGTCTATGCCTGCCGCCTGCTGCGCAAGACGCAGGCGGCGGGATTGACCGTCGGGGTCTGGGGACCGATGCGGCTGCTGGAGCGTCTGGACCAGACGCTCTGGACTTTCGAGCCCGGCGAGTTCCTCCCGCACCTGCTGCTGCGCGCCGACACGCCGGCGGCGCTGCGGGAGCGCACCCCGATCCTGCTCTCGGACCAGCTCGACGCGCTGGCCGGGTGCCAGGTCTTGCTCAATTTCGAGCCCGGCGTGCCGCCCGGCCTCGAGCGTTTCGAGCGCGTGCTGGAGCTGGTCTCCGCCGACGCCGAACAGGTCGCCGCGGGACGCGGACGATTCAAGGCCTACAAGGCGCTCGGCCTGACGCTGAATCACCACGTCATGTCGGCTTGAGCCGACTGATTCCTGTCATTCCTTCGCTGGACGACGGCTGCGCCAACCGGGTGCCGCCTCGCGCCGCCGTGGTGCCGCGAAGCCCATGGACAGGGCGCGGAACCCGCTGTCGGAGGATCGACTGGGCGGAAATCCGCACTCCGCGTGCGACCTGTGTGCACGCCGTCGCACTCCTGCGAAAACCATCCGGGTTTGCCCCGGTGACAGGGGCGCGACAACGCTCCCGCCGTGACCGCGTTCACAGCATTTTCACTATGGAAACGCTTCCGTCTTTCGGGGTATGGTCGCTCGCGTTGAGAACTCAACGTCATTCCACATATCCCGAGTCGGAGGTTCCTAGATGCAATCCAAGCTGAATGTGATCGTGGGCGCAATCGCCATTGCCGCAAGCGGCGCCGCCCTGGCGCAGGATGCGGTGGTCAAGATCGGCCACGTGGGTCCCACCAGCGGCGCCATCGCGCACCTGGGCAAGGACAACGAACTGGGCGCCAAGATGGCCATCGACGAGCTGAACGCCAAGGGCGTGACGATCGGCGGCAAGAAGGTCAAGTTCGAACTGCTGGCCGAAGACGACGCCGGCGATCCGAAGCAAGGCACCGCGGCCGCCCAGAAGCTGGTCGACTCCAAGGTCAACGGCGTGATCGGCCACCTGAACTCCGGCACGACGATCCCCGCGTCCAAGATCTACAGCGACGCCGGCATCCCGCAGATCTCGCCGTCGGCGACCAACCCCAAGTACACCCGCAACGGCTACAAGACGGCGTTCCGCGTCGTGGCTGACGACGTGCACCTGGGCGGCACGCTGGGCAAGTACGCGGTGACCTCGCTGAAGGGCAAGTCCATCGCCGTCATCGACGACCGCACGGCCTACGGCCAGGGCGTCGCCGACGAGTTCGAGAAGGGCGTCAAGGCCGCCGGCGGCAAGGTCGTCGGTCGTGAATTCACCAACGACAAGGCCACGGACTTCACCGCCATCCTGACCTCCCTGAAGGGCAAGAAGCCCGACGTCGTCTTCTTCGGCGGCATGGACGCCGTCGCCGGCCCGATGCTGCGCCAGATGAAGCAGCTGGGCATCGAAGCCAAGTTCATGGGCGGCGACGGCATCTGCACGGCCGAACTGCCCAAGCTGTCGGCCGGCACGATCTCCGACAGCCAGGTCGTCTGCGCGGAAGCGGGCGGCGTGGAAGGCGAGTCGAAGAAGTCGCTGGACGCCTTCAAGACCAAGTTCAAGGACAAGTACAAGGTCGAGGTCCAGATCTACGCCCCGTACGTCTATGACGCGGTCAACGTGATGGTCGACGCCATGGTCAAGGCCAAGTCCGCCGATCCGAAGGTCTACCTACCGGTGCTGGCCAAGACGGCCGACTACAAGGGTGTGACCGGCACGATCGCGTTCGACGCCAAGGGCGACATCAAGAACGGCGCGCTGACTCTGTACACCTACAAGGGTGGCAACCGCGAACAGCTCGCCGTCGTGCGCTGATCCCGGGACGCCAGTCACCAAGGTCACGCAGACCACGGAACGCCCACTTCGGTGGGCGTTTTTTTTCGTCCGCAAAGTTCGTCATTTCCTTCACGTTCCCTCTCTGACAGGACGACGTCGGCACGACACCGGACTGTCCCCGGTTCGGGGGATCACCCCCTCACTCACGTGCATTCCCGCACGAGAGCCCCTCAAAGCATTCAGTCAGGGGGTTTGCACCTAACAGGGCCTACAGACAATGGCCTCCGTCAGCGCGCCGATGGGTCGATTCGGGGATCCAGCGGCGGACGGCGAGACGGGTTCAACCGAGCCGGATTGCAAGGCGATCGCCCCTGCAAACAGGGGGCTTTCAAGCCTGGGGGTGGGAGGCATGATGCCCCCCGCAGCGAATGGGGCCTCCTCTGGCGGAGGGCGTGTTCGCGAAGAGCAGTCCTGAGAGGTTCACCCGGGTCGGCGACTGCATCCCAAGAGGGTGCCGTGACCAGCTTTGGGGACGGGCATGATTCGAATTTTTAACCATTACCTCCATCGTCGGACCCTGGTCCAGGTGCTCTTCGACCTGGGCCTGATCGTCGCGGCGGTGTTTGCGGTCGCATTGAGCCAAGGCAGCAGCGAGCACATGGTGAGCTTCGCCGCGTCCTACGGCCTCTCGCTCGCCGGCGGCATGTTCGTCATCAACTCCGCGTCCGGCCTCTACTCCCAATCCCACAAGCGCTCGCTGACGCAGTCCTGCGCCCGCGCGCTCTTCGCTCTGCTGATCGGCCTGCCGCTGGCCTACGGCCTGTTCAGCCTGATCCCCGCCACCGTCTCCCACCGCGACCTGCTGACCACGACCGCCATGCTGGCCGTCGCGCTGGTCATGGTGCACCGCGTGTACGCCGCCCATTCCGGCGCGCAGGGCGCGGGCCGGACCAAGATCCTGATCTTCGGCAGCGGCCACGCCGCGCTGGCCGTCAGCGAGAGCCTGCGCGCCGCCGACCCGCATGCGCAGATCGTCGGTTTCCTGCCCGGCCCGAACGAGGTCGACCCGCAGGTGCCCGCCCACGAGCTGCTGGCCGCCGAAAGCCTCACCGACGCCGCGATGCGCCTGGGCGTGGACGAGATCGTCGTCGCGCTGTCCGAGCGCCGCGGCGGCAGCATGCCGCTGCGCCAGCTGCTGGACTGCAAGCTCTACGGCATCCGTGTCGTGGATCTGGCCACCTACTTCGAGAAGACGCTGGCGCAGATCAAGATCAGCCACGTGCACGCCGGCTGGCTGATCTTCGGCGACGGCTTCAACCAGGGCGTGCTGCGCAGCGCCGTCAAGCGCGCCTTCGACCTGGTGTCCTCGCTGCTGCTGCTGGTCGCGACCGCGCCGATCATGGCCGTCACCGCGCTGCTCATCAAGCTGGAATCGCCCGGCGGGATCTTCTACACGCAGGAACGCGTCGGCCTGAACGGCGCGACCTTCAAGGTGATCAAGTTCCGCAGCATGCGCAACGACGCCGAGAAGGACGGCCGTCCCCAGTGGGCGACTAAGAACGACGCCCGCGTGACGCGCGTCGGCAACTTCATCCGCAAGGTCCGCATCGACGAGCTGCCGCAGCTGATCAACGTGCTGCGCGGTGAGATGAGCATGGTGGGTCCGCGCCCCGAGCGCCCGTTCTTCGTGGACGAGCTGGTCGCGCAGATCCCGTACTACGCGGTGCGCCACAGCGTGAAGCCGGGCGTGACCGGCTGGGCGCAGGTCCGCTACGAATACGGATCGACCATCGAGGACTCGCTGGAGAAGCTCCAGTACGACCTGTACTACGTCAAGAACCACACGCTGTTCCTCGACCTGTTGATCATGCTCGAGACGGTGGCGGTGGTCCTGACGGGCCGGGGGGCGCGCTGAGCGCGACGGCGGAGCGTCCGGCTCCCGGCGTCCCGTCCCCGCGCCCGTTGCCGATCGCGGCGCACGCGCCGGGACCTTGATCCATGTGGGCCAACACCCTGAGCCTCGGCGCCGCGTCGGGGATCGTCGCGGTATTTGCGCATCTGGCCCTGGCGGTCGTGGTGCTGCCCCAGTTCGGTCAGCACCGGCGCCGTGCGTTGCGACTGCAGGCGGCGCTGCTGCTCACGGCCCTGTGGGCCGGCCTTGACGCCGCGTCCGAGCAGGGTTGGCTGGCCGGTCACCAGTGGCCCACGCTGGTGCTGCTCCCCATCTGCGACGCACTGCGCTACGGCGCCTGGTTCTCCTTCATCCTGGCGCTGATCGAATCGCGCGACGACGACGGCCGGGCGCGCAGCGCCGGCGTCGCGCGTCCGCTGCAATGGCTGGCGTGGGCCGGCGTGGCCACCGCGATCGCGTTGCCGCTGTGGCGCTATTGGGGCGATGCGCCGCTGGCCGCGATGCAGCGGCCGATGACGATGGCCTGGCTGGGCCTGGGCGTCTTCGGACTGGTGCTGATCGAGCAGATGCTGCGCAACATCGACAGCGACGCGCGCTGGAATGCCAAGCCGGTCAGCCTGGGCCTGGGCGCGGTCTTCGCGTTCGACGTGTTCGTGTTCTCGCAGGCCTCGCTGTTCGCGCAGTTCGACGGCGATGCCCTCAGCGTGCGCGCCGCCGTGCACAGCCTGGCCGTGCCGCTGCTGTGGCTGGCCAGCCGCCGGCACAAGAAGTGGCTGGACAAGCTCCATGTCTCGCGCACCGCGGCCTTCCACTCCGCGACGCTGCTGATCGTCGGCGTGTACCTGCTGGGCGTCTCCGGCATCGGCTACTACGTGCGCTACACCGGCGGCGAATGGGGCCGCGCGCTGCAGCAGGTGCTGCTCGCGGTGGGCGTGCTGGCGCTGCTGACGATGGGGCTGTCGGGCTCGCTGCGTGCGAAGCTGCGCGTCTACATCAGCAAGCATTTCTTCAGCTACCGCTACGACTACCGGCAGGAATGGCTGCGCTTCACCGCGATGCTGTCGGCCAGCGCGTCGCCGGCGGAGCTGGGCGAATCGGTGATCCGCGGTCTGGCGCATCTGGTGGAGAGCCCGGGGGGCGCGCTCTGGCTGCGCCGCGCGCCGGCGTCGGTCGCCGCCGCGGAGTACCAGCAGGCTGCGCGCTGGAACCTCAACGACGACCGCCAGCCGCTGACCGCCGACGAACCCTTGCTGCGGCTGCTGCAGGAGCGGGCGTGGATCGTCGATCTCGACGAATGGCGCCGCGACCCGGCGGCCTATGAACACGCGCCGCTGCCCGAGGCGATCGCCGGCGATGCGCGCCATTGGTTGCTGATCCCGCTGCTCAATGCCGGCGCGCTGACCGGCTGGGTGATCCTGGGCCAGCCGCGCACGCGGCTGGAGCTGAACTGGGAAGTGCGCGACCTGCTGCGCACCGCGGCCCAGCAGGCCGCCAGCTACCTCGCCCAGATGCAGGCCGCGGAGGCGCTGCTGGAGGCGCGCAAGTTCGAGGCCTTCAACCGCATGTCGGCCTTCGTCGTGCACGACCTCAAGAACATCGTCACGCAGCTGTCGCTGATGATGAAGAACGCCAAGCGCCTGCGGGACAATCCGGAGTTCCAGCAGGACATGCTGGACACGGTGGAAAACTCGCTGGAGAAGATGCGCCAGCTGATGCTGCAATTGCGCGAGGGCGACAAGCCGCACCACGGCAGCGCCGGCGGCGTGGCGCTGACGGCGATCGCGCGGCGGCTGGCCGCGGCGGCCGTGAGCAAGGGCCGCGCGCTGGAGCTGGACTTGCGCGACGAGGTCAGCGCGCGCGGTCATGAGGAGCGCATCGAGCGCGTGCTCGGCCACGTGGTGCAGAACGCACTGGACGCGACGCCGATCGACGGCCGCGTGACGCTGCGATTGCAGCGCGTGGGCAGCCATGCGCAGGTGGAAGTGGAAGATACTGGCTGCGGCATGTCGCAGGAGTTCATCGATCAACGGCTGTTCAAGCCGTTCCAGACGACGAAGGCGGCGGGCATGGGCATCGGCGCCTACGAGAGCTACCAGTACCTGCAGGAACTCGGAGGAAAGATCAACGTGGAAAGCGCGCCCGGAAGAGGCACCAAGGTCACCATCCTGCTGCCGCTGTTCTTTGCCCAGTCGGGCAGCGACGCCGGCTTGGTGGAGGCGCGATGAGTGCTCAACCCCCCTCATTGCTGATCGTCGAGGACGACCTCGCGCTGCAGAAGCAGCTCAAGTGGTCGATGGACCGCTTCGAGTCCGTCACCGCCGACGACGTCGCCAGTGCCGTGCTGCAGTTCCGCCGGCACAAGCCGCCCGTCGTCACGATGGATCTGGGCTTGCCGCCCGACCAGGACTCGACCTCGGAAGGCTTCAAGCTGCTCGAGAAACTGATCGAGCTCGAGCCCGGCACCAAGGTCATCGTGCTGACCGGTCAGAACGACCAGACCAACGCGCTGCGTGCGATCCGCATGGGCGCCTACGATTTCCTGGCCAAGCCGGTCGATCCTGACGTGCTGGTGCTGACCGTGGAGCGCGCCATGCGCCTGCACGAGCTGCAGCAGGAGAACCAGCGCCTGCTCACCCAGCAGGACGGCGAACCCACCGGCAAGCTGCTCACGCGCGACGCGCAGATGCAGCGCATCTGCCGCACCGTCGAGCGCGTGTCCGGCAGCGACGCCACCGTGCTGCTGCTCGGCGAGAGCGGCACCGGCAAGGAAGTGCTGGCGCAGTCGCTGCATGACGCGTCCAAGCGCAAGGGCCGCTTCGTCGCCATCAACTGCGCGGCGATCCCCGAGGCGCTGCTCGAAAGCGAGCTGTTCGGTTACGAACGCGGCGCCTTCACCGGCGCGACCAAGACCACGGTCGGCAAGATCGAGACCGCCCACGGCGGCACCCTGATGCTGGACGAGATCGGCGACCTGCCGATGCCGCTGCAGGCCAAGCTGCTGCGCTTCCTGCAGGAACGCAGCATCGAGCGCCTGGGCGGCCGCCAGGAGATTCCGGTCGACGTGCGCATCGTCGGCGCGACGCACCAGGACCTGAAGGCCAAGATCGAGCAGAACCTGTTCCGCGAAGACCTGTTCTACCGGCTCGCCGAGATCGTCGTGGACATCCCGCCGCTGCGCGACCGCGCCGGCGACGCGGTACTGCTGAGCCACGCCTTCCTGCGTCGCTTCTCGTCGGAGCAGCGCCGCCCGATCCTGCGCCTGGCCGATGACGCGATCCGCGCCGTCGAGGCCCATCGCTGGCCGGGCAACGTGCGCGAGCTGCAGAACGTCATGAAGCGCGCGTCGATCATGGCCGACGGCGACCGCATCACGGCCGACGACCTCAACCTGCCGGTGCCGGCCGGCGGCGACACGCCGGCGGACTCCGCCGACCTCGACCTGCGCACGGTGCGCGAGCGCGCCGAGCGCCAGGCCGTCGTGGCCGCGCTGTCGCGCACCGACGGCAACATCGCCAAGGCCGCCGACCTGCTGGGGGTCAGCCGGCCGACTTTGTACGATCTGATGGCCCGCCTCGGCGTCAAGGCCTGAACATCGACATCCACAGACCATCCGACAGCGAAAGAGACGACGCATGTCCCGCAAGCCTGAGAACACCAAGATGTCCGGAGCCCTCGGCGTGGAGGACGCCGGCCAATCCCGTCCCGGCCATCACGGCCGTCATGGCCGCCGCGCATTGCAGCGTGGCGCCACCGCCCTGGCGCTGGGCTCGGCGCTGCTGCTGGCGGGCTGCTTCGGCGAATCCGCGCAGGACCTGGTGAAGTCCGCCAAGGCGCATCTGGAAAAGCGGGACAACAAGGCCGCGATCATCCAGCTCAAGAACGCGCTGCAGAAGGACGAGACGCTGGCCGAGGCGCGTTATCTGCTCGCCAAGGCCCTGCTGGACAGCGGCGACGTCGCCGGCGCGGCGATCGAGGCCGACAAGGCCAAGGCGCAGGGTTTCGGCGGCGACGCGCTGGTCGCGCTGCAGGTGCGCCTGCTGCTGATGCAGGGCAAGGTCGACGAGTTGCTCGGCCGGTACGGCAACGCCCATCTGCAGAACGCCGCCGACGAGGCCGACCTGCAGATGACGCTGGTCGGCGCCTATGTCGCGAAGCAGAAGATGGCCGAGGCACGCAGGGCCGCCGATGCGGCGCTGCGCGCGGCGCCGGAGAGCGCGGCGGTGCGTCTCGTCAACGTGCGCCTCCTGACCAGCGAGGGCAAGTTGCCCGAGGCGCGGGCCGAGGTCGATCGCATCATCGCCAAGTCGCCGCAGTCCGCCGAAGCCTGGCAGCTCAAGGGCGAGTTGCAGGTGCTGGCGGAGGCCCCGTCGGCGGAATCGATCACGAGCTTCCGCAAGGCGCTGGAGATCGACAAGAAGCTGGTCGGCGCGCATGCCGGGCTGATCAACCAGCTGATGCGCAGCGGCGACAAGGCCGGCGCCAAGGAAGCCATCGCCGCGATGAAGGCGGCGGCGCCGCAACATCCCCAGACCTACTACTACGGCGCGGTCTTCGCGATGGACTCGGGTCAGGTCAAGGAGGCGAACGACCTGACGCAGGCGCTGCTGAAGGCGGCGCCGAACAACGAGCGCGCGCTCTTCCTCGCCGGGCGCGTGGCGCAGGCCAACGGCGACTTCCGCCAGGCCGAGGCGCAGTACAGCAAGATCATCCAGGCCGCGCCCGAGACGCAGCCGGCGCGCGTGGCGCTGGCCCAGCTGCAGCTGCGCGGCGGTGATGCGGAGCAGGCGATGACGACGCTGCAGCCCGCGCTCGACGCCAAGGCGACCTCGTCGGAGGCGCTGGCGCTGGCGGCGGAGATCCGCCTCAAGCAAGGGCAGGGCGCCGACGCGGAACGCTTCCTGGCGCGCGCCGCCGAGGCCAATCCCAACGACGTGCGCAGCCGTGTCGGCCTGGCGCTCAACCAGATCCAGAAGGGCCAGGAAGCGGCCGGGCTGGCCGCGCTGCGGCAGCTCGCGGCCGAAGACAAGGGCACCTTGGCCGACATCGCGCTGATCAGCGTGCTGGCGCGCAAGAAGGACAGCGAGGGCGCGTCGCAGGCGATCGCGGCGCTGGAGAAGAAGGATCCCAAGTCGGCGACGCCGTCCGAGCTGCGCGGCCGCCTGGCGCTGCTGCGCGGGGACCGCGCAGGCGCGCGGGCCGGCTTCGAGGAAGCGGTGAAGCGCGACCCGGGCTCCATGACCGCCGCCAACAGCCTCGCGGCGCAGGACCTGCAGGATCGCAAGGCCGACCAGGCCGTCAAGCGCTACGAGGTGGTGCTGAAGGCCGACCCGAAGAACCTGCGCGCGGAGATGGCCATCCTGGGCCTGAAACTGACCCATCAACTGATCGACAAGGACGCGGCGGTCAAGCGCCTGGTCGAACTCGCCAAGCAGCATCCGGAGGAGGCGGCGCCGCGTCAGGCGGCGGGCGGCCTGCTGATGGAGAAGAAGGACTTCAAGACGGCGCTGTCGCTGGCCCAGGAGGGCGTGACGGCGAGCCCGGACAACCCGTCGCTCGTCGACCTGCTGGGTCAGGTGCAGGCCGCCACCGGCGACCGGCAGCAGGCGATCAGCAGCTTCAACAAGGTCGCGACGCTGCAGCCGCGTTCGCCGCTGGGCCCGCTGCGGCTGGCCGATCTCCATGCCCAGGCGGGCGACAAGGCCGCGGCGGCCGCCGCGCTCAAGCGCGCCCAGGCCATCGCGCCCGGCGACGGGGAACTGGCCCGCCAGGTGGTCGACAAGAGCATGCAGCTGGGGCTGCCCGACCTGGCGCTGACGGCGGCCAAGGCCTTGCAGACGGCGCAGCCGAAGTTCGGCCTGGGCTGGAAGCTCGAGGGCGACATCGCCCGCGTGCGCAAGGATCCGCCGGCCGCAGTCGCGGCCTATCGCAAGGCGGATCAACTGGCCACGGCGGCCGGTGCGACGACGCCCAACACCGAGCTCGCGATCGCGCTGCACAGCGCGCTGGTCGAGTCCGGCAAGAAGGACGAGGCGGACCGCTGGGCCGCCGCCTACCTGGCGAAGTTCAAGTCGGACGAGCTGTTCATGTATCACCTCGGCGACGTGGCGCTGAACGCCGGTCGTTATCCTGAGGCCGAGCAGCGTTACCAGGCGGTGCTGGCGGTCAATCCGGACAACGCGGCGGCCGCCAACAACGTCGCCTGGCTGCGGCTGCGGGCCGGCAAGGCGGACGAGGGCTTGAAATTTGCCCAGCAAGCGAACAAGCTCCGTCCCAATGTGCCGCCGTACATGGACACGCTGGCTGAGGCGCTGGCCGCCAAGGGCCAGAACGCCAAGGCGATCGAGGTGCAGAAGGATGCCGTGAAGCAGGCGCCGACGATTCCCGCGTACCGGTTGCGCCTGGCGCAGCTTTACGTGGCCGGCGGCAACAAGGGCGAGGCCGAGGCGGAACTCAAGCGCCTGGCGGACCTGGGACCGAATTTCGAGCAACAAGCCGAGGTGCGCAAGCTGCAGGCCGCGATCCGTTGAGGCGTCCGACCCAGAGGTCGATCGCCGCGGGGACAGCGTGACGGCGGCACCACCGCGCCCGGGGAGGGGACGGTCATGAGCCAGATTCGACGATCCAGCCTGCGCAAGCGGCTCCACCAGGGGCTGCGGCGCCTGTTCTCTTCGCTGCCCAAGCCGATGCGCTTCGCGGTCTACCGCCGCATGGTGGACTGCGATCCCACGCCGTCGGAGCGCCTGGAGCTGAAGGTCGCGGACACGCAGGAGGAGCTCGACGCCTGCTTCCGCATCCTGCACGACGCCTACGTCGGCAGCGGCTTCATGAAACCCGACCCCAGCGGCATGCGCGTGACGATCTATCACGCGCTGCCGACGACCACGACCTTGTGCGCCAAGTACGACGGCCAGGTCGTGGGCACGATCTCGATGGTGCGCGAGGGCGTCTTCGGCTTCCCGCTGCAGTCGGTCTTCGACCTCGAGGGCGTGCGCGCCAAGGGGGGGAAGGTCGCGGAGATCTCGGCGCTGGCGGTCGCGCCGGCGTTCCGCAAGACCGGCGGCGCGATCCTGTTCCCGCTGATGAAGTTCATGCACCAGTACTGCACCGAGTACTTCGACACCCGGCATCTGGTGATCGCGGTGAACCCCGACAAGATCGAGCTGTACGAGGCGCTGCTGTCCTTCCAGCGCCTGCGCGAGCAGACGGTGGCGGAGTACGACTTCGCCAACGGCGCGCCGGCGGTGGGGGCGACGCTGGACCTGCACGAGGCCGACGCGCTGTTCGAGCGCCGCTACCGCGGCCGCCGGCCCGAGAAGAACCTGCACCACTACTTCTTCCGCCACCGGCTGCCCAACATCCGGCTGCCGGAGCGCCGCTTCCACACGACCAACGACCCGGTCATGACGCCGGCCCTGCTGGACCATTTCTTCAACGACGTCGTGCCGGTCTTCTCGACGATGGACGACCGCAAGAAGGCGCTGCTGTGGTCGGTGTACCGCGACGACGCCCAGTTCCGCGAGGTGCTGCCGATGCTCAGCGGCGGCGGGCAGGACCTGGGGCGTTCGTTGCGGCAGTACCCGCGCTACTCGATCCGCTGCCCGGGGCACCTGGACATCCGCGCGGCCAACGACAGCCAGCTGGGGCATTTCGACCTGGACGTGATCGAGGTCTCGGCGCACGGCTTCCAGGCCGAGTGCGATCACGACCTCCCGCTGAACCAGGACGGCACGGTGGAGATCGAGCTCGGTCACAACGAGACCGCGCATGTCACCGCGCGCGCGGTGCGGCGCAAGGACACCGAACAGGGAAGCTTCTACGGCTTCCGCATCGACGAACCCGACCGCCATTGGCGCAGCTTCGTCTCCACGCTGGAGATGGGCACCACGACGAAGGACCTGGCCGCATGACCCGCAGTACCGATCGACGCGAGTTCCTGGCGCTGGGCGCCGGCGGCGCCTTGGGCTGGGTCGGCCTGCTCGGCACGGCCGGCCTGGCGCGTGCGCAGGAGATGGCCAACACCTTGCCCGACCTGATCGACCGGAGCCGGCAGGCCGTGGTGGCGGTGGGCACCTTCGCGGCGACCGACAGCCCGCGCTTCGGTTTCCGCGGGACCGGCTTCGCGGTCGGCGACGGGCGGCGCATCGTCACCTGCGCGCACGTGATCCCGAATCCGATCGAGAAGGACCTGATGATCACCGTGCCCGCGGCGGGCAATGCCTCCGGGCAGCCGCAACTGAGACCGGTGAAGCTGCTGCGCCGGGACACGGCGCGCGACCTGGCGATCCTGGAGCTGGCGGACGACAAGGGCGCGTTGATCGACGTGCTGCCGCTGGCCGAGGTCGACGGCGACCAGCCGGCCGTGCGTGAGGGCGCCGCGGTGGCGCTGATGGGGTATCCGATCGGCACGGCGCTGGGCGTGACGATGGCGACTCACCGCGGCACCGTGGCCGCGATCACGCGCGCGGCGCTGCCCGCGCCGACGTCGAACACCTTGTCCGAACGCGCGGTGCGCCAGTTGCGCGAGGGCGCGATGGAATTCCTGCAGCTCGACGCGACCGCCTACCCGGGCAACAGCGGCGGACCGCTGCTGGACATCCGCACCGGCAAGGTGGTGGGTGTCATCAACATGGTGGTGCTCAAGGGCACCCGCGAATCGGCGCTCAGCGCGCCGAGCGGCATCACCTATGCGGTGCCGGTGAAGTACGTGTGGCCCCTGCTGGGGAAGTGATCGGGATCGGGGACGGGCGAGTCGCCAGCCAGGGCGCAGAGTCGACGGAGCCTCAGCCCGGATGCACCGCCGGCGCAGTCGTTGTGCCTTGCGGCGCCGGTTCCCGCAGCAGCAGCGCCAGCAC
>NZ_DASVNZ010000199.1:0-5133 GCF_036486225.1 Roseateles sp.
GACGGGCTCGCGCAGGCGGGACTGCAGCGCCGCGGCGCGATCGGACAAGTCCTCATGGACCTGCTCGGTCTGGTGCGCCGCCGGGACGGCGCAGCCGCCGAGGGCGACACATGCCGAGACCCGGGCCGCGACCCGGGCCGCCATCCAGGCGAGGGTCGCGAGGCGCTGCGGGACGGCGGCGCTCCTCACTGGCGCGCTCCGTCGGGCAGATAACGGCCGACGCGCACCACGCGGGTTTCCGCCTGGATGCGGGCCTGCAGCGGAAAGTCGGTGTCGCGCAGCGCGGCCATCGCCTGGTTCAGCGCGTCCAGGAAATTGCCGCGCAGCGTCACTTCGGCGTCGATGGGAAAGTCCCGCTCGACCTCCCAGACCAGTTGCCAGCCCGCTTCGCGCGTCCATCGCTGGAGCGCCTGGTGGACGGTGCCGTCGGCGCGCTGGAAGGTCCAGGCGGCCGGGGCTTCGGCCGCCAGGGCCTGCCAGGCGATCGACGGCGTGTCGGCATCGGCCGGGCCGACGCCGAGCAGGGCCAGGGCGGCCGCCATCGCGGCCATGCGTGGGGAGGGGAACATGCCGTGTCCGATCACAGGGCCATCAGCACATGGATGGTCACGGCCTTGCCGGCATCGCCGGCCCCCGCCGCCTTGACGCACTGCTCGGCCAGCGCGCCGATGTCGATCGGCGCGTCCTTGCCCGGCACCCGCAGCATGTCGCCGGCGGCCGGCATCGCCGCGGGCGATGCGCCGGTCGCATCGATCCACAGGCCTTCTCCGAGCATCGCCAGGCCGCGTGCGACACCGGCGCATTGATCGGCCGGGATGGCCGCGTAGGTGAGCGAAAAGGCGCGCCCCCGTTTCAGCGTCTCGAAGTCGTCGGCGAGGCCCTTGGCAAAGATCGGGCCGCCGAACGGATGGGTCGCCTGCGCGTTGGCGCCCGAGCCCGTGATCATCTCCCTGGGGAAGGCACCCATGGCGATCGCGGTGGCCGTGTCCAGGCTGGCGAAGTCCCCGTCGCCGGAAGCGCCGAGACCGCCGAGGCTGACCTTGATCTGGGGCGCCTGGCGCAGCAGCGCCGAGCGGTCCATCTGGGCGTTCAGGCTGCGCATGCCGATCAGCACGCCGACCATGAACACGATGATCACGCCCACGCCGATGAGCAGCTCCAGCAGGGTGACACCGCGTTGCGGCCCCAGGCCGATGCGGCGGGCCCTGGGACGGCGGTGGACGGACGCGGACGCGTTGGCATTCATGGGAACAGGCTTTCCTTCTGAGGGGGGGACAGGGGTGCCGGCTGTGACCGGCGGCGGCTCAGTGGGGGTGGGCCACTAGGCGCGCATGACTCCCTCGAGGTCCTCTCCCGTGCCGACTTCCGCGCCGACCACCGTGCCGACATCCGCGACTGCGCCCGCGTCTTCCCTCACCGCCGAGCAGGCCGCCGCGCGCGCCGCCGGACTCCGTGAGCTGCTCCATCACCACGCCCACCTGTACTACGTGCTGGACACGCCGTCGCTGCCCGACGCCGAGTACGACAAGCTGTTCCAGGAACTCCAGGCGATCGAGGCCGCGTTCCCGGCGCTGCTGACGCCGGACTCGCCGACGCAGCGCGTGGGCGGGCAGGTGCTGGACGGCTTCGAGCCGGTGAAGCACGTGGTGCCGATGTTGTCGATCCGCACCGAGACCGACACCGAGGCCAGCGGCGCCGAGAACTTCGACGCCCGCGTGCGTCGCGAGCTGGACCTGGGTGAGCAGGCCGCGCCGGTCGAGTACGCGGCCGAGCTCAAGTTCGACGGCCTGGCGATCAGCCTGCGCTACGAGCGCGGCGTGCTGGTGCAGGCGGCCACGCGCGGCAACGGCGAGACCGGCGAGGACGTGACGCAGAACGTGCGCACGATCCAGCAGATCCCGTTGAAGCTCACGGGCGAGGGCGCGAAGGCGGCGGTGCTGGAAGTGCGCGGCGAGGCCTACATGCGCCGCGACGATTTCGAGGCGCTCAACGAGCGCCAGCGCGCCGCCAACGAGAAGACCTTCGTCAACCCGCGGAACACGGCCGCGGGCGCGATCCGGCAGCTGGATCCGGCGCTGGTGCGGCAGCGCCCGCTCAGTTTCTTCGCCTACGGCATCGGCGAGACGCAGGGCTGGGACATCCCCGCCACGCACGGCGCGATGCTGGATGCGCTGCAGAGCTACGGCCTGCCGGTCAACGAGGACCGCGCCGTGGTGCGCGGCGCCGAGGGGCTGGTGGCCTTCCATCGCGGTGTCGGCGAGAAGCGCGACGCGCTGCCCTTCGACATCGACGGCGTGGTCTACAAGGTCAACAGCCGCGAGCTGCAGCGGCGGCTGGGTTTCGTCTCGCGCGAGCCGCGCTGGGCGGTGGCGCACAAGTACCCGGCGCAGGAGCAGGTCACCCGGCTCGACCGCATCGAGATCCAGGTCGGCCGCACCGGCAAGCTGACGCCGGTGGCGAAGCTGGACCCGGTCTTCGTCGGCGGCACGACGGTCAGCAACGCGACGCTGCACAACCTCTTCGAGATGCGCCGCAAGGGCATCCGCGTCGGCGACCAGGTCATCATCCGGCGCGCCGGGGACGTGATCCCGGAGGTGGTCGGCAAGGTCGATTCGAAGCGCGCGGGCTACGTGGCCAACTTCCGCATGCCCAGGCACTGCCCGATCTGCGGCAGCGACGTCGTGCGCGAGAAGGGCGGCATCGACCACCGCTGCAGCGGCGGCATCTTCTGCCCGGCGCAGCGCAAGCAGGCGCTGCTGCACTTCGCCGGCCGGCGCGCGATGGACATCGAGGGGCTGGGCGACAAGCTGGTGGACCAGCTCGTCGACGGCGGCATCGTCATCAGCCTGCCGGGGCTCTACAAGCTCGGCGTGGCCAAGCTCACCGCGCTGGAACGCATGGGGGACCGGAGCGCGCTGAACCTGGTCGACGCGCTCGACAAGAGCAAGCACACGACGATGGCGCGATTCCTCTTCGCGCTCGGCATCCGGCAGGTGGGCGAGACCACGGCCAAGGACCTGGCCAAGCACTTCGGCAACCTGGACGCGCTGATGAGCGCGACCGAGGAGCAACTGCTCGCGGTCAAGGACGTCGGGCCGATCGTGGCGAAGAGCATCGCGGCGTTCTTCGCCGAGGCGCACAACCGCGAGGTCGTCGAGCAGTTGATGGCCGCGGGCGTCTCATTCCCGCAATCGGAAGGCGCGGCCGCCGCGCCGGCCGGGCCGCAGCCGCTGGCGGGCAAGACGCTGGTGCTGACCGGCACGCTGCCGACGCTGTCGCGCGACGAGGCCAAGGAACTGATCGAGGCCGCCGGCGGCAAGGTCAGCGGCTCGGTGTCGAAGAAGACCAGCTACGTGATCGCGGGCGAGGAGGCGGGCTCCAAGCTCGACAAGGCGCGCGAGCTGGGCGTCACCGTCCTCGACGAAGAAGGCCTTCAAGCGCTGCTGGCGGCTCCGCCGGACGCGATCGCCGCCGAGTGAGCGATCAGGCGGTGGCGGTCTTGCGACGGATCACCATCGCCATGACCGCCGCCAGCAGGCAGGCCGCGCCAGCGACGTACAGCGCCGGGGAATAGCTCAGCAGCAGGCTGCGGCTCAAGCCCGCGCCGTACGCCGCCACCGCCGCGCCGATCTGGTGGCCCGCGAAGATCCAGCCGAACACCATCCCCACCTTCGCCGCGCCGAAGCGCTCGGCCGTCAGGCGCACCGTCGGCGGCACGGTCGCGATCCAGTCCAGGCCGTAGAACACCGCGAACAGCGACAGCCCGTACAGCGTGAACTCCGCATTCGGTAGCCACAGCAGCGACAGCCCGCGCAGCGCGTAGTACCAGCACAGCAGCTTGCGGGTGTCGTAGCGGTCGCTGAGCCAGCCCGACAGGATGGTGCCGATGAAGTCGAAGATCCCCATCATCGCCAGCACCGAGGCCGCCGGCACCGCCGCCAGGCCGTAGTCGCCGCACAGCGAGATGAAGTGGGTCTGCACCAGGCCGTTGGTCGACAGCCCGCAGATGAAGAAGGTGCCGAACAGCAGCCAGAAGGTCGGCTGGCTCGAGGCCTCGCGCAGCGCGGTGAACGGCGTGAGCCAGGTCACCTTGGCCGCGGGCGCGGCCGCCGCCGCAGCAGCGGCGGGGTCGGCGCCGTACGGGGCGAGGCCCACGTCGGACGGCCGGTCGCGCATGAACAGCAGCACCAGGCTCATCACCGCCAGGCACAGCACGGCCAGCGGCAGCAGCGGCGCACGCCAGCCCCAGCGCTCGATCATCCAGGCGGCGATGGGCAGGCAGATCAACTGGCCGGTCGCGGCGCTCGCGGTCAGGATGCCCATGATCAGGCCCTTGCGCGTCGCGAACCAGCGGTTGGACACGATGGCGCCGAGCACCAGCGCGGTCATGCCGCTGCCCAGCCCTAGCACCACGCCCCACAGCACGACCAGGTGCCACAGCTGCGTGACGAGCCCCGCCAGCAGCATGCCGCCGCCGACCAGCCCCAGCGCCACGCTGACCACGGCGCGCACGCCGAAGCGCTCCATCAGCACCGCCGCGAAAGGCCCCATCAGCCCGAACAGCGCGAAGCGCAAGGCCAGCGCCGACGAGATCTGGCTGGTGGACCAGCCGAACTCCTGCGCCAGGGGCTGCAGCATCGCGCCGGGCAGGCCCAGCGCGGCCGACATGAACAACATCGTCAGGAAGGTCAGCCCGGCGATCACCCAGCTGAAGTGGAGACCCTGGTGGGTCATGCGGCGGGACAGGGCGGCGGCAAGCATGCGGGAGGATCCTTCCAGGGGTGCTTGTTTTAATGATGGCCGACATCGTATCGGCAATCCCGATGTCCGCTGCAGATTTGATGATGCCCCTACTCAAAATCGTGACATCGCGCCGCCGTCGGAACTTGCAGGCGGGATTCCTACAATGGTGCTCATCATGAAAGTCACCAAAGAGCAATCCGCCGCCAACCGCAAGGCGCTGGTGGACGCGGCGTCCAAGCTGTACCGTGAGCGCGGCGTGTCGGGCGTCGGGTTGGCGGAGATCTCCCGCGAGGCCGGCTTCACGCACGGCGGCTTCTACGGACGCTTCGCGTCGAAGGAGGAGCTCGCGGCCGAGGCCTGCGAGGTGGCTTTCGAAGGCTCGCTGGATCG
>NZ_DASVNZ010000231.1:0-7363 GCF_036486225.1 Roseateles sp.
CAGGCTGGGGCCGGGCGTGGGCGCGCCGGGCTCGGACCTGCTGTCGCGCCTGTACGACCAGATCCTGGCCGACGACAGCCTGCAGCCGCCGCTGAAGGTGCTGATGGGGCGGCTGCAGGTGGCGATCGTGCGCCTGTCCAAGGCCGATCCCACGCTGCTGCGCCGCCAGGACCATCCGACCTGGCAGTTGCTGAACCGGCTGGCCGCGCATGGCGCGGGCTTCCAGCGCAGCGACGACGCGGAACTGAAGGCCTTCCTGCAGTTCCTCGAACGCGTGATCCAGCCGCTGCTGGACAGCGCGCATCCGTCCGCGCTGCAGTTCCAGCAGGCGCTGACCGAAGTCGATTCCCACATCCGCGCGCAGGCCGAGGCCCGCGGCCAACGCAGCGCCGTGGCGCTCGAGCGTCTGGACCGCGAGCAGCGCCGCCAGGAATGGCAGCGGATGCTGCGCGACCAGCTGCAGCACCAGCTCGACGACGCGCAGGCCGGCAAGCTGATGCGGCGCTTCCTGCTCGGCCCCTGGGTCGAGGTCATCGCGCAGGCGATGGTCCAGCACGGTCGGGACGCCTCGGAGCCGCAGACCTACATCGAGCTCGTGGACGCGCTGCTGCACAGCGTCGCGCCGCAGCCGGACGAGGCCGCCCGCGTGCGCCTGCGGGGCCAGTTGCCGGACCTGGTCCGCGCGCTGGACCGCGGCATGGATGCCATCGCGCTGCCGGCGATGCAGCGGCAGACCTTCCTGGATGAGCTGATGCGCCAGCACGGCCGCGTCCTGCGCGGTCAACCGGCCGTCGAGGAGGCCGCCCCGGCGGCGCCCTCGCCGCGTCGTCCCGCGCTGACCCCCGAGGAACTGCTGCAGCAGCTGCTCGACGAACGCGAGTCGCAACTCCCCTCGCGCTGGGCCTACGAGCGCGTCGACCGCGGCCAGCTGCCGACGGTGCCGGTCGCGCTCTACAGCGAGGAACATTCGCCGCACGCGCACGCAGCCCTGCAGGACTGGATCGCCGGCGTGCACATCGGCGGCTGGTACCACTTCTTCCATCAGAGCGAATGGATCACCGCGCAGATCGCCTGGATCAGCGACAGCCGGCAGATGTTCCTGTTCGTCGGCCAGGTGGCGGAGGAGCGCCACTCGGTGACGCGCGGCGCGCTGGAACAGCTGGTCGCCAACGGACTGATCACCGAGCTGGAAGACGAACCGCTGCTCCAACGCGCCATCGGCACGCTGATGCTGGACCTGGACCGCGCGCCGCACAACGGCAACGATCACTGACGGACTTCCGCCGGTTCGATGTCGAACCGGTTCGGGTCACAATGCGCCCGCCTCGCGCCGTTGCCGCGAGGCTGTGCCGTGAGCCCGATGTCCGCCGTGTCCCGAGACCCCTCCGCCCCGTCCCGTCCCGACCGTCCTCCACGCCCGAGCGCCCTGTGCCGCAGGGCGCGGGCCCTCGCCTCGACGTCGCTGGCGATGTCGACGGCGGCGTTGATGGCGCTGATGACCTTGACGGCGCTCGTTGCGCCCGCCGCCCTCCTCGCCCAGACGGTCCCGCCCAATCCGCCGCCCGGTCCGGTGGCGACGCCCGCGGCCGACCAGGCCCAGCGGCCCAAGCTCGGCCTGGTGCTGTCGGGCGGCGGCGCGCGCGGCCTGGCGCACGTGGGCGTGTTGAAGGTGCTCGAACGCGAGCACATCCCGGTCGACATCGTCACCGGCACCTCGATGGGCGCGATCATCGGCGGCCTCTACGCCAGCGGCATGACCGCCGAGGACCTGGACCGCGAGCTGTCGCGCATCGCCTGGGACCGGCTGTTCGCGAGCCGCGTCGACCGCCAGGACCTCTCGCAGCGCCGCAAGGAAGAGGACTTCGAGTTCTCCGCGACGATCGAGTTCGGCCTGCGCGACGGCGAGGTCCGCGTGCCCACCGGCACGCTCTCCAGCCGGGGTCTGGAGGCCCTGCTGCGCCGGCTGACCCTGCCGGTGCGCAACGTCACCCGGTTCGACCAGTTGCCGACGCCCTTCCGCGCCGTCGCCACGGACATGGAGAACGGCCGCGAGCGCATCCTGGCCGAAGGCGACCTGGCGCTGGCGCTGCGCTCCAGCATGAGCGTGCCGGGCGTGTTCGCACCGGTCGAGTGGGAGGACCGCATCCTCGGCGACGGCGGGCTGGTCAACAACCTGCCGATCGACGTCGCCCGCGAGATGGGCGCGACGCGGCTGATCGCGGTGAACGTCGGCACGCCGGTGGGCGGGCGCGAGACGCTGAACTCGCTGCTCGGACTGACCGCGCAGATGATCAACATCCTCACCGAGCAGAACGTGCAGCGCTCCATCGCCAGCATGTCCGCCGGCGAGGACCTGCTGATCACGCCCAAGCTGGGCGCGCTCACCTCGGGCGACTTCGACAAGGTACGGGACCTCATCCGCGCCGGCGAGGAAGCCGCCGAGGCGCTGCTGCCGCAGCTGCGGCCCTATGCCGTCGACGAGCGGACCTACAAGGACTGGGAGATCGCGCGCATCGGCACCAAGCCGCCGGGCGTGTTCATCGCCGCGGTCAAGATGGAGGGCTCGGACAACACGAATCCGGAGCGCTTCCGCAGCCAGCTCGAATCGAAGCCGGGCCAGCCCTTCAACAACGAGACGGCCGAGCGCGACATGCGCTTCCTGTCCTCCAGCGGCGACTACAACCGCGTCGACTACCACGTCGAGCAGCGCGCCGAGGGCGAGACCCTGGTCTTCAACATGGAAGACAAGCCCTGGGGGCCGAACTACTTCCGCGTCGGCATGGACCTGTCGACCGACTCGAGCGGCGACAGCTTCTTCAACCTGCGGCTGAGCCACAACCGCCACTGGCTGACCGACAAGGGCACCGAGTGGCGCAACCAGATCACGATCGGCGAGACGCCGCGGCTCTACACCGAGCTGTACCACCCGCTGGGCCTGAAGCTGGGCGTGGCCGACGACTGGTTCGTCAGTGCCTGGGGTGAGGCCAACCAGCGCAAGCAGATCGTCTATGACGACAACGATCCGGACAACGCCAGCCTCGGACAGGCCCGGCTGGTGAGGCGCGACGCCTCCGTGGGGCTGGACGTCGGCCAGCCCTGGGGGCGCTGGGGCGAGGTGCGGCTCGGCGTCATCAGCCAGATCCGGCACGCCAAGCCCGACCTGATCACCGTCGCGACGCCCGAGATGGGCAAGCTGCGCTGGACCAGCTATGAGCGGGGCTTCCGCTTCCGGACCGTCGTGGATCAACTGGACTTCGCCAACTTCCCGCAGCACGGCTACCGCTTCACCGTCGAGGCGCAAGGCGGCCGCCAGGACAACCGCAACCTCAGCAGCGGTCGCTTCCTGCGGCTGAACACGGACGGGAACGTGGTGCGCAGCTTCGGCGGGCACACGATCAGCCTGTACGCGCGGGCCGTGGCGTCGCAGCAGCCGGACGACACCGGCCTGGGCGGCTACACGCTGGGCGGCTTCCACCAGCTGTCGGGCTACAACCCGAACCAGCTCAGCGGCAACTCGCTGCTGTTCACGCGGGCGACCTACTACCGGCGCCTGAACGACCAGCCCTTCCTGTCACGCGGGTTCTTCATCGGCGGCACGCTGGAGGCCGGCAACACCTGGTTGTCGCGCCGCGACATCAGCGTCAAGGACATGCGCTACGCGAGCAGCATCTTCCTGGGCTCGGACACGGGACTGGGGCCGCTGTACGTGGGCATCGGCTACGCGCCCCGCGGCGGCACCGCGTTCTACGTGTTCATCGGCCGGCCTTGAGTTGGCTTTGAGCAGACGCCAAGCAGGCCATCAAGCAGGCGTCACGTAGGCGTCGAGTCGTCTTCCGCGTCGTCCTCGATGCCTTCGTCCTCGTCCTCGTCCTCGCCGGACGCCTCGCGCGGCGCGGCGTGGGCCCAGTCGTAGATCACCTCGGCCACGTCTTCCAGGCCCTGCTTGCTCAGCGCCGAGAACAGCGTGACGGCGATGTCGGAGTCCTCCGTGGCCAGCACGCCCAGGTCCTTCTGGACCTGCGCCAGGATGGCGGCGCCTTCCTTGCGGTTGAGCTTGTCGGACTTGGTCAGCACGACCAGCAGGCTGACCTCGCCGGCGGTGACGCGGTCGGACACGTATTCGAGCAGCTGCTTGTCGAGATCGGTCAATCCCAGGCGGGAGTCGACCATCAGCACCACGCCCGACAGCTCCTCGCGCTGGCCGAGGTAGTCGGCCATCACGCGCTGCCAGCGCAGCTTGGCGTCGCGGGCGACCGCGGCGTAGCCGTAGCCGGGCAGGTCGGCGAACAGCGCGGTGGGCGCGTCGCGCGGGCCCACCGCGAACAGGTTGATGTGCTGCGTGCGGCCCGGCGTCTTCGACGCGAAGGCCAGGCGCTTCTGTTGGGCCAGCGTGTTGACCGCCGTCGACTTGCCGGCATTGGAACGGCCGACGAAGGCGATCTCCGGCAGGCCGCGCGAGGCCGGCGGGGCCAGGTCTTGCGCGCGCGCTTCGCCTTCGCCACCCTCTTCGCCGGTCTCTTCTCCGATCTCTCCGGCCTCCGAGTCGGCTTCCGGCGCGCCGACGACGTCGTCGTCCAGCAACTCCTCGTCGAACCCGGCGGCCTCGGCCTCGGCCAGCGCCGCCTCCGCGCGCGCCAGCGCTTCCCCCGGCAGCACGCCGTTGACCGGCAGATGCTTGAGCTGGCTGGCCGTGGTCAGGAAACGCGCGGTATGCGTCCAGGCCAGCGCGCGCTTGCCCGGGGTCAGGGGTTGCGTGCTGACGCGCTTGGGCGGCGGGGGCAGTCCTTGCGCCTTGGCTTTTTCCGTCGCCTTGGCGCGGGCCTTGGCGGCCGCGCGCATACCCGTTTTCCCGGGTCCCTGCTTCTTCTTTGACGCTCCCGCGCGTCCCGCGCCACGGCCTGCGGGTTTCCCTGGGGCCGCAGGGGCGGGTTTCTTGTTGGAATCGGTCATCGGGCTGCGCGGGCTCTAAAGAGGTGCATTGTAAGATCCCGCGGTTGCGCTCACCCAACCCTCAACATTCATGAAGACTGCCGCTTTCTTGTTGTCGAGCATGGTTTTGATGTCCGGCGCCGCCAACGCCAATGAACCCGCCCCAGCCGCCAAGCCTGATCTGACCAAGGGTCAGGCCATCAGTTCGCAAGTCTGCGCCGCCTGCCATACGGCGGACGGCAGCCGGGGCAGCCCGGCCAATCCCATCATCGCCGGCCAGCACGCCGACTACCTCGCCAAGCAATTGCACGAGTTCAAGTCGGGCAAGCGCAAGAACGCGGTGATGTCGGGCATGGCCGCGCCGCTGACGGACGACGACATCCGCAACGTGGCCGCGTTCTACGCCAGCAAGGGGTCCAAGCCCGGCTTCGCGAAGAACAAGGAGCTGATCACCCTGGGCGAGAAGATCTACCGGGGCGGCATCGCGGACAAGCAGGTGCCCGCCTGCGCCGGCTGTCACAGCCCGAACGGCGCCGGCATCCCGGCGCAGTACCCGCGCCTGGGCGGCCAGCACAGCGACTACACGGAGGCCCAGCTGACCGCGTTCCGCGCCGGCGGCCGGCCCAACAGCCCGCAGATGCTGGCGATCGCCGCCAAGATGAGCGACCGCGAGATCAAGGCGGTGTCGGACTACATCGCCGGCCTGCGCTGAGCGATCCCCGCGGGACGCACCTTTCGGGGAAGGTTCCGACGAACGAGGCCGGTGATCCGATCACCGGCCTTCGCTTTTGCCGGCCCTCGCCCGATTCGTCACCCGGGGCAACGAGAATGCCGGCCATGACCCAGTCGTCCCCCGAGATGTCACCCGAGAATCCCCCCAGGCAGTCCACGCGGACGGCCCAGGCGATCGCGCGCGTCGCGCTCGACGACGCCATGGAGCTGGTCGCGTCGATGCGCTTCGCCATCGCGCTGCTGACGGTGCTGTGCATCGCCTCCGTGATCGGCACCGTCGTGCAGCAGCGCCAGCCGATGCCCAACTACGTCAACCAGTTCGGGCCGTTCTGGTCGGAGCTGTTCGGCAAGTTCGACCTGTACACCGTCTACAGCGCCTGGTGGTTCCTGCTGATGCTGGGTTTCCTGGTCGTCTCGACCAGCCTGTGCATTGCGCGCCATACGCCCAAGATCCTGCGCGACCTGAAGACCTACAAGGAAACGATGCGCGAGCAGGCTATCCAGGCCTTCAAGCACAAGGCGCTGGGTTACCTGCACATGAATCCGGAAGCCGCGCTCGGCCAGATCAACGCGTGGCTGAGCGCCGAGGGCTGGAAGGCCCGCGCCCAGGTGCGCAACGGCGGCGTCATGATCGGCGCGCGCAAGGGATCGGCGCACAAGATCGGCTACCTGGCGGCGCATTCGGCCATCGTGCTGATCTGCCTGGGCGGGCTGTTCGACGGCGACCTCGTCGTGCGCGTCATGATGTGGGCGCAGGGCAAGCAGATCTACCAGGGCGACGACCTCACCAAGGTGACCGACGTCAACCGCCTGACGCCCAGCAACCCGAGCTTCCGCGGCAACCTGTATGTGCCCGAAGGCAGCCGTTCGTCGAACGCACTGATCTCCATGCCCAGCGGCGTGGTGGTGCAGGACCTGCCCTTCGACGTCGAACTGAAGAAATTCATCGTCGAGTACTACGCGACCGGCATGCCCAAGCTGTTCGCCAGCGACATCGTCCTGCACGACCGCCGCGACGGCTCGTCGACCAAGGCGACCGTCAAGGTCAACGAACCGGTGACCTACCGCGGCGTCACGCTGTACCAGAGCAGCTTCGAGGACGGCGGCTCGTCGATGAAGCTGAAGCTGCGCGCGCTGCAGGCCGCGCACGACACGCCGCTGGAAGGCAAGGTCAACGGCACCACGACGCTGACGGCGGACGGCGAGAAGTACGGCCTCGAGTTCACCGGGCTGCGCGTCATCAACGTCGAGAACTTCGCCGACGACGGCAAGGACAAGAACGGCACCGACGTGCGCAAGGTCGACCTGGTCGGGCGGCTGGAGCAGCATCTGGGCTCGGGCGCCAACCTCGAGGGCAAGAAGACGCTGCGCAACGTCGGCCCGTCCTTCAGCTACAAGCTGCGCGACGCCTCCGGCCAGGCGCGCGAGTACAACAACTACATGCTGCCGCTGGAGCTCGACGGGCACCGGGTCTACCTGCTCGGCGTGCGCGACACGCTGTCGGACAGCTTCCGCTACCTGCGCGTGCCGGTGGACGCCAAGGACAGCATGGACGGCTGGCTGGCGCTGCGGCGCGCGCTGGCCGATCCGGCGCAGCGGCTGCTCGCGGCCCGGCGTTACGCGCTGGGCGCCAGTCCGCAGGACAAGCCGGCGATGCAGGCGCAGCTGGAGGCGACCGCGCTGCGCACGCTGACGCTGTTCG
>NZ_DASVNZ010000235.1:0-7974 GCF_036486225.1 Roseateles sp.
CCTCGTTGCGCCTTCGGCCGAGGGCTACACGCTGAAGGCACGCCACAGCGGCAAGTGCGTCGACGTGAAGGACCATTCGACCGCCGCGGGCGGCGCGATCCAGCAGTGGGATTGCACCGGCGGCGCGAACCAGCGCTGGAAGCTGAAGGCGGTCGGCGCCCCGGCCCCCGCACCGTCGCCGGCACCGGCCCCTTCGCCTGCACCCGCGCCCTCGCCCGCGCCGGCACCTTCGCCTGCCCCCGCCCCAGCTCCGGCACCTGCGCCCGCTCCGGCGCCGTCGGCCGGCCTGTCCGACCCGAAGGTCAAGGACATCGCGATGCAGATCGTCTCCAGCGCGGAGAACTCGTCGCTGGACTGGAAGGCGCAGTACCGCTACATCCAGGACATCCGCGACGGCCGCGGCTACACCGCCGGCATCATCGGTTTCTGCTCGGGCACCGGCGACATGCTGGAACTGGTCCAGTACTACAACTCGGTCAAGCCGAACAACGTGCTGGCGAAGTACCTGAACGCGCTGCGCTCGGTCAACGGCAGCGACTCGCACGCGGGCCTCGATCCCAACTTCCAGGGTGACTGGAAGACGGCCGCGAGCGACACGCTGTTCCAGCAGGCGCAGGACCACGAGCGCGACCGTGTCTACTTCAACCCCTCGGTGCAGCAGGCCAAGAACGACGGGCTGCGGGCGCTGGGCCAGTTCATCTACTACGACGCGATCGTGATGCACGGCCCGGGCAACAGCGGCGTGAGCTTCGGCGGCATCCGCAAGGCGGCCATGGCCAAGGCCAAGACGCCAGCGCAGGGTGGCAACGAGACCACCTACCTCAACGCCTTCCTCGACGCCCGCGTGGCGGCGATGAAGACCGAAGAGGCGCACAGCGACGTGACCCGCGTGGAGACCGCGCAGCGCGTGTGGCTCAAGGCGGGCAACCTGGACCTGAAGACGCCGCTGAACTGGAAGGTGTACGGGGACAGCTTCTCGATCAAGTGAGCGCCGCGCGGAAGCCGCCCCAAGGCCGCGGTCCGCATCTGCATATGCGGCATGCGTCCAAGGGGCGGCGGCGCGATGGGCTCGAAGGTCGTTAGGCTCTCACCTCCAACGGGAGTGCAGCCTTGCTGAAGATCCTTTCCTACGTCGTCCTCCTCGTGCTGCTGGCGCTGGTCGCGCTCGCGGCCATCGCCTGGTGGTCGCTGCGCGCGCCCGACCTGCCCGCCGAACAGCTGGAGCGCGAGTTCCAGACGCCGCATGAACGCTACGTCGAGGTCAGCCCCGGCCTGCGGCTGCACTACCGCGACGAGGGGCCGGCCGATGCGCCGGTGCTGCTGCTCCTGCATGGCTACGGCGATTCCTACGCGACCTGGGAAGGCTGGTCGCCGGTGCTGCGCGACAAGTGGCGCGTCATCAGCCTGGACCTGCCCGGCCACGGCCTGACGGCGGCGCCGGCAGGCTTCGTGCTCGACGGCAACGCGTTCACGACCATCGTGCTGGGCTTCGCCGACAAGATCGGCGTGAAGCGCTTCGCCGTGGCGGGCAACTCGATGGGTGGCGGCGTGGCGTGGAAGCTCGCGCTGGCGGCGCCGGAGCGCGTGCAAGCGCTGGTGCTCGTGGCGGCGGCCGGCTGGCCGAGCGAGGCCACCGGCGCGAGCCCGTCGCTCGCCTTCCGGCTGCTGCAATACAAGTGGGGTCGCGACCTGCTGGCCAGCATCGACAACCGGCCGCTGATCAAGCAAGGCCTGACCGCGCAGGTGCATGACAAGTCGCTGATCACCGATGCGGTGATCGACCGCTGGGCGCGCTACCAGCGGTATCCCGGCCATCGGGACATCCTGATGTCGGCCTCGCCGGCGAGCCATGCGACGGCGACCAAGGAGCTCCTCGCCACCGTGAAGGTGCCCACGCTGGTCCTGCACGGCGACTACGACCCGCTGATCCCGCTCGAGCACTCGCGCCGCTTCGCCGCCGCGATCCCGGGCGCGAAGCTGATCGTCTACCCGAACGTCGGGCATCTGCCGCAGCGGGAGATTCCGGAGCGGTCGGCGAAGGATGTGGCCGAGTTCCTGGCGGCGCAGCACTGAAGTGAGGCGTCCGGTTCCGAAACATCACGGCGGTGCTTCTGATAGCTGCTCGTTCGCGCGGCGACACTATGACTATGTCCAAGTCAATGCGCGTGTTTTGTCTACTGGCGGTCGTGGGGCTGATCGCCGCATCAACATGGCTCTACCTCCATGACATGAAGGCTCATGCCTATGCTGCAGCCTGGCTGGTCTACCTGGTTGCGGGCTTCAGCCTGATGGGCGAGGTGTTGGTGCCCGTGCGCGGCCCGGCGCGGCCGTACCGAGGAGAGTCCCGGTCGGAGCTGATTCGACGCGATCTTGAGAACCTGAAGAAGACCTATCCGAATTCGAAGTGGGCGGCCAACGCAAAAGCTGTTTATGCCGCGTTCTTTCTGGGCTTCCTGGTCTGGACGGTGATCCTGGGCTTGCTGATCTTCTGACCCCTGGTGGAAGCTTCGCTTGCGATCGCAATGATCGGCCTGGCCTGGTTTGGCATGCGCAGGTCCACGCTCCTGGCGTACGGCGCCGCTTCGATGGCCGTGCTGCTCGCGTCGACCCCCCTGCTCACCCCTAAGGGCGCGTCGCCTCCACCAGATCGCGCACGTACTCGTCGATCGTGACGCGTCCCTGGATGGACACGTCGGGAAGATCGAGGCCGTCGAGCGTGGCCCCGGTCATGCGCGCATAGGACTCCGCCGCCGCCTGCGAGAACCCCAATCCGCGGAACGACGCCTCCCACTGTTCCCTCGGCGTGACGACCACGCGGACGTCCCGCTGCAGCGCCGCGGCGAACGCGGCGGCGACGTCGTTCGCGCAGTAGCGCTCGGGACCCTCCACGTGCTGCACGCCAACGTCTTCCAGCGACGACATCAGCCGCCGCGCCGCGATCTCGCCGAGATCGCGCGGAGCGGCCATCGGCAGTCGCAGATCGGCGGGAAACAGCGAGACGAGTTCCCCGGACTCGCGCACCGCGTCGAGCTGCGCATCCCAGTTGCTCATGTAGAAGCCGGCGCGATTGATCGCAGCAGGAATCGGCTGATGCTGCAGCCGCTCTTCGAGCTCCCAGAGCACGTTCAGGTCACCCAGACGCTCGCCGGGACGGGCGCCGCTGGTCGACTCGGCCACCACCTTCTCCAGGCCGCTGCCCTGGAGAGCCTCGAGGAGGCGCGCCACCGTGCGCCGCTCGACCTTGTCGGTGTCCCCGTCTACCGCCGCCGGCGGGTTGAGGAGGAACGCCCGTCGCCCCTGCCTGAACACCGCGCGCAAGGCATCGGGATCGTTGACATCCGCCAGCGCGACCTGTGCGCCGGTGCCTTCCCATCGCCACGCGTGCCCCGGGTCGTGCGTCACGACGATGACGTCCTGCTCCTCGCGCAGCAAGGCTTTCACCACTTCGGATCCCACATGCCCGAATGCGCCCATGATGATCATCATCGTCGTGTTCCTTGTGGTGACGTCCGACCGCGGAGCGGCCACAACCGAGCGGGGCAAACGCGTCGCCTGCCCTCTTTCGCTGCGGCACGAGCGCGCGTCGCCGCGCTCAGCGACCCGCCATCCCTGAGCCCGGAAACAGCATCGCCGCCGGACCCCGCGTTGAACGCGGAGGGCGGCGGCGATGGCAGGGCCGGGGCGACCCGGCTCAGCGCGACGTCATCAGATCTTCATCGCCGCCAGCAGGCTGTCATGCGCGGCCTTGTTCATGCGGATGTCGAAGGGCAGGAAGGTGAGCCGATCGACGGCCGTGGCGCCAGCCGGGTTCGACACGTAGTAGCCGCCGCCCAGCAGCGTGCCGTCCTTGGTCAGCGCGCCGGTGTAGACGTTGCCGCCCAGCTCGAAGTAGATGCGGTACTGGACCGTCGAGCTCAGCGTCGCCGACTGCGGACGCGGGTTCGTCGCCACCCAGACCGACACGCCGTCGACGGTGCGGACCGTGCCGTTGGCCAGGACGTAGGTCGTGCCGTCGCTGTTGGACACGATGCCGGCGGTCATCGCGGCCGTCAGCGTCGTGTTCACACGGCACGGCGTGACCGCGGCGCCGGTGGTCGCCGTCGTGCAGTCGAAGACGTTGTAGCGGTCGCCCTTGTTCGTCTGCGCGAACTTGAGATAGCTCGAGCCCGCCGCATACGTAGCCGTCGCGTTCAGGATGTTCGCGTTCGAGAAGAACGAGTTGTGGAAGTGCGCGAAGTCCGCCGGGGCCGCAGTGACCAGGCCGGTCAGCGGCACGGTTTCGTAGTTGCTGCGCACCTCCGAGTACGCCACCGTCGTGTTGTCCACGGCGAGCGAATCGACGCGCACGTCGCTACTGACGTAGGTCACCTTGCTCGAGCTCCCCACGACCAGCACGCCGCCGTTCTTGAGCACGCGCGTCGCCGACGACGAGGTGGGCAGCGCGAGCGTGTTCGTGAAGTTGCGGGGCGCGCTCTGCGCGTTGCTCTGCGGTCCGTTGGTCAGCGGCGACGCCGGCAGCAGGCCGTAGTCCGAGTAGGCGTAGTTGACGCCGCTGGTCTGGCCGCCCGAGTAGTTCAGGTTCCAGTGCAGGTAGTAGCTGCCCGCGTTCGGCGGCAGGATCAGGTTCTCGAAGGCCTGCTGGTTGGCGCTCAGTTGCAGCGTCAGCTGCGCGACCGCGCTCGTGACGGTGCCGGCCGAGTTCGTCACCACGACCGTGTACTGCGCGCCGTTGTCCGCGAAGGTCACCGCCGGCGTCTGGTACGACGCGGT
Organism: Roseateles sp.; assembly: GCF_036486225.1. GTDB lineage: Bacteria > Pseudomonadota > Gammaproteobacteria > Burkholderiales > Burkholderiaceae_C > Roseateles. The sequence goes on from NZ_DASVNZ010000235.1 coordinate 4,771, forward strand.
CGTGGCGCCCGCGATGGCCACGCCGTTCTTCTTCCATTGGTAGCCGAGACCGGTGCCCGTGGCCACGACCGTGAACAGGGTCGTGCCGTCGGTGAGCACGCTGGCGCTCACCGGCTGCGTGGCGATGACGGGCGCTTCGACCGTCGCCGTGGACGCTCCGGCCTTGCCCGAGCCGTCATCAGAACCGCCACCGCCGCAGGCCGCGACGATGACCGACAGGGCTGCCAATGCGGCAGCGTTCTTGCGCTTCACTGAGACCATGGGGTCCTCCTCCCTTTGAAATTGACTGCCTGGCGGTCCATCGACGGGACCGCTCCAGCGTTTTGCGGCGGCGAGTATAGGAGGCGGATATCGCCCATTCCGTGACCTGGGCGCGCAATATTTCCGTTTGTGTTGCGTGCGTGAAGCAGTGCTACCTCTTTGGACATGGCAAGGCACGGCGATTGCCATGCCGGTTCATCCACCAACATCGTTGAGGAAAGCCATGAAGACATCCCTGATCAGAAACGCGGCGCTGATCGCCGCCTGTGCCGCCATGACAGTCGGTTGTGCCACCAGTGATGTGAAGAACGCCGGCGTGGGCGCCGTCGGCGGTGCCGTCGTCGGTGCCGTGGCCGGCGGCAGCGCCGTGACCGGCGCCGTGGTCGGCGCGGTGGCAGGCGCCGTCATCGGACGCCTGATGGTCGACGGCAAGGAGCGCGAGGTCTACTCGGACGGCAACGGCGGTCGTTATTGGGTCGACGGCGACGGACGCCGTCACGCAGTCCGCTGAACCGAGCCGTCCGGTCCCTCGACCGGACGGCGCGTTGCCAACGCACGATCGAGATCCGGCGCCGCCGCGAGCAAGGCCTGCGTGTAGGCATGCCGCGGCGCGGTGAAGACCTTGGCGGTGACGCCCTCCTCCACCACGCGGCCCTGCTGCAGCACGATCACCCGATCGGTGACCGCGCGTACCACCGCGAGGTCGTGCGTCACGAACAGCGTGGCGACGCCGCGCTCGCGGCACAGCCGCTCCAGCAGCGCCAGCACCTGCGCGCGCAAGGACACGTCCAGCGCCGAGACCGCCTCGTCCAGCACCAGCAGGTCGGGCTCGACCATCAGCGCGCGGGCGATAGCCAGCCGCTGGCGCTGCCCGCCGGAGAATTCGTGCGGGAAGCGATGCAGCGCGTCGGCGTCCAATCCCACCTGCGCCAGCAGCGCGACGGCGCGCTCGCGTGCCTGCGCCTCGCCGAGCGCCGGCCGCAGCAGGTGCAAGGGCTCCGCAAGCAGTCGCTCCACGCGCCAGCGCGGATCGAAGCTGCCGTAAGGATCCTGGAACACGATCTGCACGCGACGGCGCAGCGCCGTCTCCGCGCCGGTGAAACGCTCGCCGGCCAGCCGCACCTCGCCCGACGCCGGACGCTGCAGGCCGAGCACCGTGCGCAGCAGCGTGGACTTGCCGCTGCCGGACTCGCCGACCAGCCCCACGCGCTCGCCGGGCAGCACGTCGAAGCTCACGCGATCAACGGCCCGCACGCGACGCCCAGGGCGGAAGAAACTGCGATCGGCCGCGGGGTACTCGCACACGATCTCGCGCAGCGACAGCAAGGGCACGACGGACTCTTCGCGCTCACCGCGCTCACCTCGCTGACCATGCTGGCCGCTCACGTTGGTCTCTGGCGGAGGCACCCGTGTTGCTCCCTCTCCCGCTTGCGGGAGAGGGTGGGGGTGAGGGCCAGCGGCCTCCGCAGTCCCTTCACCCAGCGCCCTCGCCTCACGGGACAGCGCCGAGCCCAGCCGTGATTGCTCGACCAACGCCCGCGTGTACGGATGCCGCGGCGGATCGAGCAACTGCCGCAGCGGGCCTTGCTCCTGCACCTCGCCGTGCCGCAGCACGACCAGCCGGTCCGCCATCTCCGCGACCACGCCGAGGTCGTGCGTGATCAGCAGCAGCCCGCAGCCGTCCTCCCGCACCAGGCGGCGCAGCAGATCGAGGATCTGCGCCTGGCTGCGGACGTCGAGCGCGGTGGTAGGTTCATCGGCGATGAGCAGGCGCGGCCGGCAGGCCACCGCGATCGCGATGGCGACGCGCTGCCGCTGTCCGCCGGACAGCTCATGCGGATAACGGCGCGCATCGACGCCGGCCTCCGCCAGACCGACCCGCGCCAGCAGACGCTCCACCTCCGCGCGACGCTCCTTCGCATCGCCGCGACCGTGCAGCCGCAGCGCCTCCTCGATCTGCGCGCCGATCGGCATCAGCGGATTGAGCGCCGTCATCGGCTCCTGGAACACCAGGCCCACGCTCGCGCCCCGCACGCGCCGCCACCCGGCTTCGTCGAGCGCGCCCAGGTCGACGCCCTCCAACTGCAAGAGGCCGCGCCGCGACAGCCCCTTCGGGAGCAGCCCCAGCAAAGCGAGCGCCGTCAGCGACTTCCCGGAACCGGACTCGCCGACCAGGCCGACGATCTCGCCCGCGGCGATGTCCAGTTCGGGCACGAACAACAGGCGGCGTTCGCCAGCCTGCAGCGCGAGATCGCGCACGCGCAGCAGCGTGGTCGTACCGGATGGGGAAAACGTCACCGTCATGGGAGAGTCCTGTTCGGGCGGCCCGGGTGCGCCGAGCGTTCCGCGCGCTCCGTCGGCGCCGTTCGCGGGTTCAGACGTTCACGCAGCCCGTCGCCCAGCAATTGGAAGGCCAGCGCCGACAGCGCCACCGCCAGCCCGGGGAACACCGCCAGCGTGGGCGCCAGCGCCGTCAGCGTCTGCGCTTCGGCCAGCATGCGGCCCCAGCTCGGTTGCGGCGGCTGCGTACCGAGGCCGAGGTAGGACAGCCCCGTCTCCGCCAGCAAGCCCAGCGCCAGCTGAATGCTCAACTGCACCAGCAGCAGCCCGCCCAGGTTGGGCAGCACGTGCTCGACCGAGATGCGCCAGGCGCCCTTCCCGGCCACGCGCGCGGCCAGCGTGAACTCGCGTTGCCACAGCGGCAGCGCCGCGCCGCGCGTCAGCCGCGCGAAGACCGGGATGTTGAACACGCCCACCGCCAGGATCGCGTTGATCGCCCCGGGGCCCAGCGTGGTGCTCAGCAGCACCGCCAGCAGCAGCGAGGGGAACGCGAAGATCAGGTCGTTGCCGCGCATCAGCAACTCGTCGACCACGCCGCCGCGCGCCGCCGCCCACAACCCCAGCGGCACGCCGACGCCGGCGCCCAGCGCCACCGCCACCAGC
>NZ_DASVNZ010000260.1:0-3376 GCF_036486225.1 Roseateles sp.
GCTGGTGCTGCATGCGAGCCAGACCGGCCAGGCCGAGGAGATCGCCTGGCAGACCGCCAAGGCGCTGCACCTGGCCGGCATGCCGGTGCGCGTGGCCGCGCTCGGCGAGATCGATCGCGAGGCCTTGCGCGGCGCGCGGCATGCGCTGTTCATCGCCAGCACCTACGGCGAAGGGGATGCGCCCGACAGCGCCGCGCCGTTCGCGCGCGACTTGATGGCGGCCGATGGCGGCGGTCTCGACCTGTCCTCGCTCGAGGTCGGCGTGCTGGCGCTGGGCGATTCGACCTACACGCACTTCTGCGGCTTCGGCCGTGCGCTCGATGCCTGGCTGCGCGAACGCGGCGCGCGGCCGATGTTCGACCGCATCGAAGCCGACCGCGCCGACGAACACTCGCTCGCGTCCTGGCGCCAACGGCTCAGCCACCTCGCGGGCACGGCTGATCTCGCCGAATGGGAGATGCCGGTCTTCACGCCGTGGCGTCTGCGCGCGCGGCGACATCTGAATCCGGGCAGCCAGGGCGGACCGGTGTTCCATCTGGAACTGACGCCGGCGGACGGCTCGCCGCTCCCGGCGTGGGAAGCAGGTGACCTCGTGCAGGTGAGCGTCGCGGCCGATGGCGCGCAAGGCGTCGACGGCACCGGCACTGGCAGCGGCAGCGATGCGCACCGGCCGCGCGAGTACACGATCGCCTCGGTGCCCACCGACGGGCGCGTCGAGTTGATGGTCCGCCGCACCGCGCGCGAGGACGGCACGCCGGGACTCGCCTCCGGCTGGCTGACCGGAGGGGCGCCGCTCGACGGCACCGTGGCGATGCGCCTGCGCGCGCATGCGAGCTTCCGCATCGGCGCGAACGCCGATCGCAAGTTGATCCTCATCGGCAACGGCACCGGGCTGGCGGGACTGCGTGCGCATCTGAAAGCACGCGCGGCGACCCGCATGGACAAGACGAACGCGCCCGCGTGGCTGCTCTTCGGCGAGCGTCAGTCGGCGCACGACGCGCACTACCGCGACGAGATCGAGGCCTGGCAGCGCGACGGCCTGATCGCCCACGCGGACTGGGCCTTCTCGCGAGACCAGGCCGAGCGCGTGCATGTGCAGCATCTGCTCGAGCGGCACGCACAACGGCTGCGCGAGTGGATCGCGGACGGCGCGGCGCTCTACGTCTGCGGCAGTCTGCAAGGCATGGCCGGCGCGGTCGACGCGGTGCTGCGCGAGACGCTAGTCGATGCCGATGTCGACGGCCTCATCCGCGACGGCCGCTACCGCCGCGACGTCTACTGAGCACGTCGTCGACGATGCGCGCACGACGCGATGACCGCGGGGAACCCCGTAGGTGAAGACCTGCGGCGCGCGTAGGACACGCGGAGATTGATGCGCGCCTGCGACAAACACGGGGGACGACGTTGACTTCGAGGCCGTTTCCCCCCCGGTAAAGCCTTCTCAATGACAGAGGTGCGCAGTACCATTGCCCGCGCAGGGTGCCATCGAGTACCGAAGGCGTCAGACCTTCACCAGGGCCCGGCACATCAACAACCCTTGATGGAGAGAATCGAAATGGCAACTGCGAAGAAGGCTGCGCCCGCCAAGAAGGCGGCACCGGCCAAGAAGGCGGCTCCGGCGGCGAAGAAGGCCGCCGCTCCCGCGAAGAAGGCGGCACCGGCGAAGAAGGCCGCGCCCGCGACGAAGGCGGCAGCTCCTGCGAAGAAGGCTGCCGCCCCCGCGAAGAAGCGCACCCCCAACGCCGCCTTCATGAAGGCCCTGACCCCCAGCGCCGCGCTGGCCGCGATCGTCGGCGACAAGCCGCTGCCGCGCACCGACGTGGTGAAGAAGGTCTGGGAATACATCAAGAAGCACAACCTGCAGGACCCGGCGCAGAAGCGCGTCATCAACGCCGACGCCAAGCTGAAGGAAATCTTCGGCAAGGCCAAGGCCGACATGTTCGAGATGACCCGTCTGATCAACAGCCACCTGAAGGATTGAGCGGCCGGGGCCGAGAGGCTCTTCCGCATTCCGGACAAGGCCCGCCTCGCGCGGGCTTTTTTGCGTCCGGGCTCCGTGCGCGATCGCGAGCGGTTCAGAGCCGCTCGAGCGCCGCGCGCAACTGACGCACGTCGATCGGCTTGAGCCAGTAGTCCTGGAAGCCGGCGGCCCGCGCGCGCTGCCGCTGGTCGTCCATCACGTCGGCGGACAGTGCGATGCAGCGCAGCGTGGCGAACCGCGGTTCGGCGCGCACCAGGGCCATCAGCTGCAGCCCGTTCATGTCGGGCAGGTTCATGTCCATCAGCACCAGCGAGGGCGTCACGCGCGACAGCGCGTCCATCGCCTGCGCACCCGTTTCGGCGATGTCCAGGGTCCAGCCGGGCATCAGCCGGAACACCTCTTCCATCAGCACGATGTTGATGCGGTCGTCCTCGACGTAGAGGACGTGACGGGCGGCGGCGGAGGGGGACGACATGGCGATGGCGGGCAGGGGAGACGAAACGATAACAGCGAATCTCCGGGGCGGCAGCGTTGTCCATGCGGGCGGTGCTTCTACCCCGTCTGTGCGAACTGTGAGACCGGTGTGACAAAAACCACGCGCAAGCACACCCCCGGCTGAGGGGGAGGGCCAGGAGCGACGGGGGTTCGCTCCCTACACTGCCGACCAATTCCTGTCACATCCCGTGATTCAAGCCCACGGATGGATACAGGAAAGACTGCCGGCAAGGCCTGACCCCGACGAGGTGTTCTCACGGAGGCGGCCGCCGAATAAAGAGACCTGTCATGTCGTTGGTGGCCGCATTCGCGTTGGCCGCGTCCACGGTGACGCTGCCGAACTGTTCCTGGGACCGACCCGGGGTGAATCCCTTCATGGGGGATCTGGTTGCGGCCGTGGACCGGTACAAGGACATCCCGGCGGCCACGCGCGCCAAGCTCAAGACCCGCATGGCGGCGCGCCAGTACGACGAGATCGTCGACATCCATCGCGACAGCATCGTCGGCCGCTACGACTACGGCACCGAGATCCGCGACATGCACTTCGGCGCCGGATCGGTCTGCAAGACCGTCACCCGCGGCAAGTGGACCGCACAGACCCTGGAGCGCGGCCTCGTGTACTGCGAGGACGGTCAGTGCATCCTGGTGCCGACGGTCTGCCGCAACGTGAGCCGGATCTCGCGCGGCAACCTGAAGCCGCCCGCGGGCGGCGCCCAGACGGCGAAGAACGAGGACGATCCGCTGATGTTCGAACCGCCGGCGGCCGGTGCCGCGGACGGCGGCGCGGGCGATCCGGGCAGCTTCGCGCGCACGGCCGGCCTCCCGCCGACGGCGACTTCCGATACCAGCCTGGTTGCGCCCACCCCGGGCAGCAGCAGCGGTGGCGCGGGCGGTGGCGGC